>JBCBYL010000023.1:0-27620 GCA_039815855.1 Verrucomicrobiota bacterium | reverse complement strand
CTTGGATTCATCATTCTAATATAGCAAAAATTCTAATAATGACTAACACAAATTTGCTATATTAGAATGATGAATCCAAGTATTTCATCCAACCTTACAGAACCGAAAAAGAAAGGCGGCTTTAGCGTTGCCACCATGGGCGCCTTCGGTGTTTCTGCGGTTATCCATATTTTAGTCTTCCTCATGGTCGGGACAGTGGTGGTATTTGAAGGCCCTCTCCTCACCGAATTCTTTGATTCTGAGGATATCGTCGTCAGTTCAAACGAATCACCTCTCGATGACACCCCGGTCCTCCTCGAAGAACCTGAGATCATGCCTGATAGCCCAGTCATCCCAGACGTCAATGTGACGCCATCCAATGAGCCCGCAGCCATGAATACCATGGACCTCATCGTCGCGAACGCCCCCGCCACCAGTGCTTCATTTGCAATCCCAAAAAGTATAGGTACTGGCACAAATCTCATCGTGTCCAAATCCAAGGGAGATTCGGAAGGCGTGGGTGGTGTAGCGGCTAAAATCTTTGGAAAATCTATCGAAGCAAAGAGGCTCGGCGTCATCCTTGATGTATCCGCTTCAACCCACAAAGTTATCTCGAATGTGATTAAAGAAATCCAAAAGGCCTTTCCTGATGCGATCCTCGTTTTCACACCTGGTTGTACCCTTAATCCTACCCAAGGGGAAATAACCCCTCTCTCCGATTACGATAAAGTGGCCAACAAATACAGGCCAAAAGTCGCAGTCAAACAACAATACCACCTCACTAGTTTTATTAGTAAACTGAATAAGAAAAACCCAGCCTTTAAAGAATTATGGAAGGATGCTGAAAAAGACAATCTGGGTTACGTTGCATTTATCCCACTTACGCAAGCAAAGAAAGGCGAAAAGCTAGTGGTTCTGGGTGGCGTTTCACAAGCAATAGATCATCTCGTCGAAAATCAGGTTGATACCATTTACTGGTTCGCCGACTACGAAGATTCTATTAGTGCCAACCAGTTAGCAATAACAAGTAAACTCTTACGGCAAAAAAAGGTTCGCCTCTACATGCATGACTTTTTGGCCCCATTAGGGTCCAAAGGTAAAAAAGGGGCGAATACAGTTAATAGTTTGAAGAAATTAGCGGATCAGTCCAGCGGCGAAGTCTTTCTGAAAACACTCTAGGATGAAGAGGGAATCATCTCGCTTGAGGATTCTCTCACGCTGATTTACGACCTTAATCCGTTACCACTTATTGCCAGCGGCATTCGTTCCGCAAAGAGCGACTTCCATTCCAAGAAGTTTAGCCAGTTCTGCCTTTGCATAAAGGCAACTATCCGCTTCCTTCGCACTTTTGGCATAGGCCACATTAATGTGATTTGCCTTATGCCGCGCCATCATCTGATCACGACTGACCCCATAGGTGACCGCGTGCATGATTGGCCACTGAGGAGTGGTTTCATCGAGGCGACGCTGAGTCTCCTCAGAAGGAAGTTTAATGACTTTAGCTCTGCCCAGATCCATTTTCAGCTTCCCACCTTCAATGAAAACCCGACTCCAGACGATCTCACCCTGTTTAGCGATTCCGTGGAGGGTGCTTCCTCCAAGTGGGAAATACATAGCAGGTTGGCGATAACCATGGCTCCCCTTCCATCCACCGATATGATGTTCAATGGGGGCAGACCCGCTGATGAGAAAAACCCAGACGTATTCATCGGTCGTGCCCGATTGATCCCAGTCACCCCAGCGCAAATCGTGTAATGTCGTTTCTACTGGTTGCTTCAGCGCCTTATGCACTCGATTCGTTAACAGTGCATCCAAACCGCAACATTCATCGACTTCATTGAAGTGAGGATAGGGCTCACCTTTTTTAATGATCTCACCCTTGGCATTCTTCACCGGAGGACGATCTGTGCTGTTCAGCATGCCCTCGACCAGATCAGATGCCGGACAGAGATCCTTCAGACCTTGCTGATATTGAATACCCAGCACATCACAACCAAAGTCATCACCAATTCGGCAGGCAGCGATATACATCCGGCACTGCTCCAGAACCTGAGCTTTCGTCAGTTCCTTTTTGCCATTTTTTCCATAGTGGAAATGAAATCCCTTTTTCTCAATGAATTGATAAACCTCAGCAGCTTCTGATTTCTTCACTTTCTGCATTTCGGCAAAGAGAGCACTTTGACTCAACTGTTCTTTATAAACACCCGTTTGGAACAGGAGTTCGTCCGGGATAGCCGCATTATACATTCCCATACAAAATTCATCAAAAACACCCATGATCGCCTTGTTCCGATCCAAATCCTGGGCAATTTTCACAGCCACTCTCTTGCAGGTCGAAGATGCTTTCTGGCTGGAGTATTTCTTCACATGCGAAGTCGGGTGCTTCACTATTCCGGTATCGAGCCAGGTTTTGAGGTTTTTCTGAAATTTCTTATCTTCTGAGAAGTTCTCACTCCAGAGTGTGGAGTATTCGACACCCGCCTTAGTCAGAGATCCGTTGAGATTAAGCATCCCAACCAGACCTGGCCAGGTGCCGCTCCAGTTAGCGACCGTGAGGATAGGGCCGCGATGAGAAATTAATCCGTGCAGGAGGTGATGTGAATACTGCCAAACCGCCTCAGCGATGATGATGGGGGCATCACGGTCAATCTTGGCAAAGACATCCATCCCCTCACGTTGGCTGGAAATAAAGCCATGTTTCTCATCTGGCTTATAAGAATGGATTCGCTTCGTTGAGGCACCCAGTTGGGTCAGGATTTTCTTGAGCTCATTTTCCATGATTTCCTGCTCAGCCCAGCAGTTTTGGTTCGCGGTGACACGCAGGTCTCCATTCGCAGCTAAAAGGACAGTTTTTTTCTTTGGCATCGTCTTTTCTATTTCGAAGTTCGTTTCATTCACTCTGCTTAGCCAAGTCTAGCAATAGGCTAAGCGCAACTCACCTAAGGATGTTCTTATGATCGATTTCGATCAAGTTATTTTAGAGTCAGCTCAGCCGATAAGAGCACAACTGCCATAGGTTTAGGGCTTTTTCATTGAAGTAGGCGCAATGACTTAAGGTGCTGAGTACATCTTCGGTCATTGCGCTTGCCACGGCGAAGTGCGGAAGCTGCCGCACGAAGACGGGAACATAAGTGAAGCAATCCAGACCTATCTGCGTCAATCAACCTTGCCAGTCCACACTCTTGTGACGTTGCGGGTGGATTGCCGCAGTCGCTGCGCTCCCTCGCAATGACTTAAGGTGCTGAGTACATCTTCGGTCATTGCGAACAAAGTGAAGCAATCCAGACCTATCGACGTCAATCAACCTTGCCACTCAGCACTCTTGTGGCATTCCAGGTGGATCGCCGCAGTCGCTGCGCTCCCTCCCTCCTTCGCTACAGCAATGGCGGACAGGCGCAATGACTTAAGGTGCTGAGTACATCTTCGGTCATTGCGCTTGCCACGGCGAAGTGCCGCAGCTGCCGCACGAAGACGGGAACAAAGTGAAGCAATCCAGACCTATCTGCGTCAATCAACCTTGCCAGTCCACACTCTTGAGACCTTCCAGCTATGAAGCTATTTGATTCGGTCGAGAAGAAGGTTGCCTTGATGATCGATGGCACGCGAGTGATCTGAACGGATTTGATCGAAGAGGTCTTCTGATTCTTTTCCCATTCCGTCTTTGCGCAGGCGGTAAGCAAGAATCAGTTTCGCATAGGCCCCCACATTGACCCCATTTCCGTAGTAGCAGTCTCCGTAGTCATCAATGGCCATGCGCAGGTATTGGATTTGTTCATCCCCTCTCGTCCTTTGTCCCAGGTAGAGTGCGGCGCAGCCTGCCCGATTGGCTTTCGGGTAGCGATCAACCAGTTTGCGGAGAGCATCTAAAGATTCAGGCTGATCCAGTTTCCGGTTAGCTCCTTGATAAAGCGCCTCGACGCCTTGAAGTTCATGACGGGTAAAGTGTTTCGTATCCTGTTTGGCTCTCTCGGCTGCTTTCTTACGCTCCTCATCGACCACGCTGGCCGTAATCTGTTTCTTCAACTGTGGGGCCACTTCGTTTTCAATACGATCCAGACGCTCCTCAATCGCCTTCAAACGAGTCAAGATTTCTTCATTGGAATCAGCTGACCTGGCAGGTGTAAGACATCCAATCGATAAAAGAACTCCACAGAGTGCCAGCTTGGGAATCATCTGCTTATCCTGTAGCGGCAGCGGTTTCTCGAAGCTCTTTCTGAGCACGGTCACCGAAGAGCAGAACAATCGGGCTGGCGACAAAGATAGAGGAATAGGTCCCGATAATGACTCCGATCAGGAGCATGAAAGCAAAATCATGGATGACCAGCCCCCCAAACACGTAGAGCGCCACCAGAGCAATCAGTGTCGTTCCCGAGGTAAGAAGAGTCCTGCTTAAAGTCGCATTCACACAGATGTCCACTAAATCAGGCAAACTCATATTCGGATGCTGACGAATCCCCTCACGAATCCGGTCAAAGACCACAATGGTGTCATTAATCGAATAACCAGCCACCGTCAGAATAGCACCCACGGTCACTAGCGAGAGCTGATGCCCAGCCAGGGCAAAAATACCAATCGTGATGACGACGTCGTGAATGAGAGCCACAATCGATCCGATGGCAAACGAAGCCTCGAATCTCCACATCACATAGACAAAGATACCCACCAGACCGAGAACAATGGCTGTGATTGCCTTCTGGAGGAATTCAGATCCAATCGCCGCATCGACTTTATCCAGGCTCTTGCGCTCAAATCCCGCACTCGGAAAGGACTCCAGTAATTTGACCTCAATTTGTTCAGCCTCGTCAAAGGGAGTCCGTAAAATCAAATACTCTTCATCCGAACCGGTGACACTCTGGTATTGGATAATGGTATCACCTCCTCCAATCGCTTCTCGCAAATCCGCATCAGACACTTTTTCTTCGAAAGAGAGAGTCAGCAGATCGCCTCCGACAAAATCGACGCCAAAGACCCCCTGCCCCTTCTGAAAAAAGGTTCCAACCGAAGCAAGAATGAGTGCTCCCGACGCCACCAGGCAAGCTTTACGTAATGACATGAATTTGAAATTGGTCTTACTCAGGAAGTGGGTGATTTTCAGCTTAGTCAGATGACCGGATGCAGCCACCCAATCAAAGCCAGATCGGGTCACGATTAAGGCAGTGAAAAGACTAGAGAGAATTCCCAGGCAAAGTACCACCGCAAACCCCTTGATCGCCCCTGTCCCCTGCCAGAAGAGAATGGCCGCCGCAATCAGTGTGGTGACGTTCGCATCCATGATGGAGCTAAATGCTTTACTGAAACCAGCGCGAATGGCATGAATAACATCGTTACCGGAATCGATCTCTTCCCGGATCCGCTCATAGATGAGCACGTTAGCATCGACTGCCATCCCGATAATCAGGATAATCCCCGCCACTCCGGGTAGGGTGACAGTGACATCAAACTGGGCAATCAGGCCAAGAACAAAGAACACATTCAATAGCAAGGCCATGACCGCAATCATCCCTGCCAAGCGGTAGTAAACGCCCATGAACAGCACCACCAGTGCAAAACCAATCAGTGCGGCCCGAAATCCACTCTGGATCGAAGCCCGGCCTAAAGTCGGGTCCACCCCTCGCTCATCAACAATGCTGACCGGTGTCTGAAGCGGGTTTTCCAGCACATAAGATAATTCGATGGCTTCATTTTCCATTAAGCCGTCAATGACGAAGCTGTCACTATCGATGGGTTTATTATCTCTAAACCCGGCTGCAGAGTAAACAACGCCATCAAGAACGACGGCCATAGTGCCCGGTCTACCCACTTCCCCGCTCTCCTCAATCATGCGCTTACCCGCTTCGTAAAAGACGGAACGTCCTTCCGAAGAGAGTTTGATCGCCACCTCCGGTAGGAGCATCTGGTCATAAGTCACACGGGAATTCGTAACGTAGTCACCTGTCATCGCTGCGCGGCGTTTGACAAGGATTTCCTTCTCCTCACGCTCACCGGTGTCATCATTCATCTGGAGGAAAGGCAGTTTCCGATAATCAAAAGGAACCTCTTCTTCCCCTGCCTGGATTCTTGCTAAGAGGGAGTCATTGAGAGGATGCACCATGACAAATTCCAGAACCGCAATCCGCTCAAGCTGGCTGCGATAGCTTGCTTTGTCCTCTTCCTCGATCCCGGGGATCTGGACAATGATCCGATCCTCACCAGAAGGCTGAATGAGCGGCTCCGTCGTACCCATCTGATCAATCCGCCCTCGGATGACTTCAACAGCCTGATCTAAAGCTCCTTCGACTGTTGCCTCTTCCAATTGGATGGTAAATTGAGTCCCACCACTAATATCGATACCCGGATTCAGATTCAGATAAGCTGGCCAAGGTGCCTGAGAGTCGGAGTCCTCACTCACCTCTGGAGCAGGTTGAATCACAGCCGTATAGCTGATCGCACCCAGTAATAAAGTGAGAGCTACCGCCAGGTATCTTCTCTGGCGATCTAAGCTACTAGCGGCATACCAGATGATGAGCCCTAAAAAAATGAGGGCCATGAGGAACAACGTCGGATTCATAGTGTCAGTCTCTGTGGTTCAGGATAAGCATCGTAAGACGTACTTACTTCGCTTCCTTCTCTTCTTTTTCGTCTTTGCCGTGGTCAACGACCGTAATACTTGCTCGTTCGATCTCAATTTTAACTTGGTCGGCGATTTTCAGGCCGACACTTTTATCTTTCAGGCTGGTGATGACGCCATGGATGCCGCCAGCCGCGACCACTTTATCTCCGACCTTGAGGGAATCGACCAGCTTCTGGTGTTCCTTCATTTTCTTTTGTTGTGGGCGGATCATGAGGAAATACATCATGGCAAATAGCAATCCCATCGGGATGAGCATATCCATGATTCCTGCTTGGCGTTGCGCTGCGGGTTCGGCCTGAGCCAAAATAGTTACTAGTGAATTAATCATCATTTTCTTTCTCTCTCGTTTCTCCGTGTTGGTAAGACTCCAGAAACTGAGCGGACCAGTCCCCAAAGCGACCGGCGGTTATGGACTCTCTCATCTCTTTCATCAAGTTTAAATAGAACCAAAGGTTATGCAGGCTCACAAGCCTTAGGCCAAGTATTTCCTCAGATTTCAGCAGGTGCCGGATGTAGGCCCTGCTGAATCCTTGGCAGGCGGGAGCAGTGCCCGCATCGTCGATCGGTCCCGGATCTTTCGTATAGCGGGCCGAACGGAGGTTGATCGGCCCCGAACGCGTGTAGGCCGTGCCATTGCGGGCTACCCGAGTCGGTAAGACACAGTCAAACATATCGACCCCTCTCGCGACCAGTTTCACTAACTGGTGGGGCTGTCCCAGTCCCATCGTATAACGTGGCTTTTCTAGTGGAAGGAAAGGAGTCGCAAATTCCACCGCCTTCATCATCTCCGGCTCTGGCTCTCCTACACTGACCCCTCCGATCGCATAACCCGGAAAATCCAATTCGACTAAAGCGCGGGCACACGATTCTCTTAAATCTGCCTCACTGCTCCCCTGCACGATCCCGAAGAGGAGCTGCTCTTGCGTTGGACCTCCACCGTGTTTGCTTAAAGTCTCCTTGCACTGCCCTGCCCAGCGGATCGTCTTTTCCACTGCTGCCTCGATCACTTTCCGCTCCGCCGGCCACGGAGGGCATTCGTCGAAACACATCATGATGTCTGATCCTAGCTGGACTTGAATATCCACTGCTTCCTTGGGGCCTAAAAAAAGCGGACTCCCATCGACATGCGACTGAAAGGCCACTCCTTCATCCGTGATCTTACGCAGCCTGGCCAAGCTGAAGACCTGGAATCCTCCACTATCGGTCAGGATGGGGCCGGACCAGTTCATAAAGCGATGCAGACCTCCAATTCGATTGATCACCTCCATACCCGGACGGATAAATAGATGATAGGTATTCGAAAGAATGATATCTGCCTCCAATGATTCTAGCTCAGCAGGTGAAACGGCCTTCACTGAACCTTGTGTCCCCACCGGCATGAAGATGGGCGTGCGCACAGGCCCATGTGCGGTCATCAGGGTGCCCGTTCGTGCTTCTGAGCCCGGATCGCGCTCATGGATCGTAAATGACCCGACCCCACTACTCATACAGGCGCAACCACCTTCAAGGCACCCGGGTTCACCTTAAACTCAACCGGGCAGACCCCCTGCAATTCTCCATCCACTTCAAATGGAACCTCCGCAGAGGTGCGAACAGAAAGCGATGTTGTCTTAAAATAGTGCACATCAGGGAAGCGCGTGTGCGCACCAAAAGTGAGTGCTCCCCTGAAGTAGCGCAGCAAATCAAAGTGGGTGAGCTTCTTAAACAGGCAGACATCAAGCGTGCCGTCATCTAATTTCGCGTCGGGAAAGAACCGGAATGGGCCACCGTAAAAGCGCCCGTTTCCAATGAGCAGAAATGTCCCCTCCTCTTCTATGCCTTCATCGGTTGTTACCTTTAGAGGCTGGTGAGGACGCCCAGCTACTTGAGCACATGAAAAGACATAACTGAGCGGACCGAAGATTTTCTTCATCTCGGAGTCCGTCTGACGGACTGTTTCCGCATCAAAGCCCACTCCGGCTAATTGGACGAAGTAGCGGTCATTGGCCTGCAGGAGATCGACTTCCTTCGTCACGGATTCCGCCTCACCGGAAAGAAGTTGGGCAGCTTTTTCCAAATCCATAGGCAACTTGAGTTCCATGGCAAAGACGTTGACGCTTCCGATCGGTAAGATACCAAGTGTCGCGCCAGAACCATCAATCCCATTCACGACTTCATTGACGGTTCCATCCCCTCCAGCCGCGATCACTCTTTTTACCCCAGCAGAGACAGCTTCTCGAGTGATCCGAGTCGCATCACCTGGACCCGATGTCGTGATGACTTCTGCCTTTGGCAACAATTCTGCTAAACGGTCTTGGCGCTCGGCTGCCCGTTCACCCTTGGCAGCCGGATTTAAAATGATAATACTTTCAGCTTGGTTCGTTAAGGAATGAAACATTTTTTTAAAATCGTGCTTTTTACACTCTGCGCCTTGTTGGTCGGCGGTGTTTTATTGATCGCAAGCCTGCAAAGCTATATCAACCAGCCCTCCATGGGCGAGAAGATTCGTCTCGCTGCATCTCAAGCACTTGCGGCTGAAGTCACCTTTGATTCTCTGGAGGTCAGCTTCCTCGAGGGGCTCGAATCTGAATCTGTCCAGATCGCTACTCACCCGGACAAGACAACGCCTTTTCTCAGTATAAGTGAAGTCCTCATGACCTATAATCCCTTTAAGCTTTTCCAAAAACAGATCGATCTGAAAGTCATCCGACTCGATTCTCCTGAGGTCAACTTTATTCAGGATGAAGATGGAGAGTGGAATATTCCCAGCGGGGAATCAGAATCAAATGAAATCACATTTGATTCCGGTTGGGTTACCTTTGATATTCTCCTGCAGCAATTCATCCTCACTCAAGGCACTGTGAATGTCTCAAACGCTGCTGGAGAAAAGTTTTTCTCCGCCCAGGGAATTGATATCAATGGTCAGTTGATCCGCGTACCTTCCGGAATCCAAGCCAGTGGGAATATTCACGTCTCCGCCTTTCAATTCTACGACATGTTAACCTTAGAAAAGATCCAGTCCTCGATCAATTACGAGAACCGGATATTGACCTTACCCGATTTAACCGGATCAGCCTATCAGGGTGAGGCAACCGGTTCAGGTCAAATCGATCTCGGTATAGGAGGTCCAACGTTTAAGCTCCAAATCGAACTCACTCAAGTTGACTTCTTACCTCTCTTTCTGGATCTGAAAGGCAATTCAGGCCTTGCCGAAGGCAAGCTCGACCTCCAATGCCAGCTCGAAGGCAATCTGAACCGTACCAACCAACTCTCCGGGACAGGAACGCTGCAAATGACTGAAGTCCTTCTCGCTGAGTCTCTGCTCGTGAAAACCATCGCAGAGGATCTAAAACTTCCGGCGCTTACCGATCTGAAAGTTGATACCATTGATGGGGAATATAAATTTGCTGACCTCACCTTTACCTTTTATCGGCTCGAAGGCCTCTCCGAGTTCGTCCGGTTTACAGCGAACGGGCCGGTCCGGCCTGATCGCAGTTTGGCCATTGATGTACTCCTGATCTTACACCCCGAGCTAGCCGAACAAATGCCAGGAGATCATCTGGCTCACTTTCGGCCCAATTCAGAAGGACATTATTGCCTTCCCTTTCAGATTGGTGGACACCTCGATGAACCGGAAACCAATCTCCGTGATCTTCTGAATGCTCCCCTGCCTGAGCTTGAACCCTCCTCTCCATGAAAGGTGCTGGACGGATTCGTATCAGTGGTGGCATCAATCAGGGGCTCTTCATTCACAGTCCTCCTCAGTTTCATTCCCGACCTACTCAAGACAAAGTCAGGCAAGCCATCTTCTCCAGTTTAGGTAGCATCGCTATCGAAGCCACCGTTCTCGATCTCTATGCCGGTTCTGGAGCACTCGGGATCGAGGCGCTTAGTCGCGGGGCCGAGAGATGTACGTTTGTTGATCACCACTTCAATTGTATTAAAACCATCAAGAGCAACCTCGATTATTGCAAACTAAACGGTGTCGTGACCAAATCAGATGCACTGAGGTTCTGTCAAAGGTCTGATCCAGATCAGTTCGACCTCATTTTTCTTGATCCTCCCTATATTCATGTCGATAAGCCGCTTGATGAAGAACCCATTCTTAGCGACCTAAGACGAATGCTTCGACCTGAAGGCAGAATTATTTGGGAACACCCTTCCAGGCAAAGCTGGAATGCCCCCGAAAAAAACGGCCTCCTCAAGACCGCTAAGTATGGAGACAGCTCCATCTCATATATTAGCAAGTCTTAAGAGGCTATGATTGTAAATGGATCTCTTTTGCGTTTGACGATTCAAGTTCAAACTCCATATCTATTGGGCTGAAAACTGAAAAGGCTTCTGTGTGCTACGGGACAAAGCTGGAACTAAAGAAAAATCGTAGAATCATTTAAGGAAAGAAACATGATCAATGTAGCTATTAATGGATTTGGAAGAATTGGCAGACTCGTATTTCGCGCAATCTGCGACCAGGGCCTCCTTGGCAAAGAAATCAATGTCGTTGCAGTCAATGACCTCGTACCAGCCGATAACCTCGCCTACCTCGTCAAATACGACTCTATTCAAGGACGCTTTGACGGCACGGTAGAAGCAAAAGGGGATGACACCCTTGTTGTAGACGGTCATGAAATCAAGTGTTTAGCCATTAAAGAAGGCCCAGGCGCCATGCCTTGGGGCGAGCTCGGTGTTGATTATGTGATCGAATCTACCGGCCTCTTCACCCAACGGGAAAAAGCCCAGGGACACATTGATTCCGGATGTAAAAAAGTCATCATTTCAGCCCCAGGTAAGCAGGAAGACATCACTGTCGTCATGGGGGTCAACCATGAAAAATATGATCCTGCTGCGCACCACGTTATTTCTAACGCAAGCTGCACCACGAACTGTCTCGCACCTGTCGTTCACGTCCTCCTCAAAGAAGGATTCGGTATCGCTGAAGGGCTGATGACCACCGTTCACAGCTACACCGCAACTCAGAAGACTGTCGATGGACCATCCATGAAAGATTGGAAAGGTGGACGTTCCGCGGCCATTAACATTATTCCTTCAACCACTGGCGCAGCAAAAGCAGTCGGTCTCGCTATCCCAGAGGTCAAAGGCAAATTAACCGGGATGGCTTTCCGGGTTCCTACCCCGACCGTCAGTGTCGTTGACTTAACGGTTAAAACTGAGAAAGCAACCAGCTACGATGAAATCTGTGAAAAGATGAAAGCGGCCTCAGAAACCTATCTCAAAGGAATTCTCGGATACACCACTGATGAAGTCGTTTCTTCTGATTTCATCCACGATATCCACTCCAGCATCTTTGATGCAGGCTCTGGCATCGGGCTCACCGACAACTTCTTTAAGCTCATCAGCTGGTATGATAACGAGTGGGGCTACTCCAACCGTTGTGTCGACCTCCTGAAATACATCGATTCCAAGTAATTTCGCTTCAGGATTTAGTCTAGTGGGGAAATACCCCCTGGCCATGGCCTCTCATTGCAAATTCGTTCAGTTATGAAAAAAACCATCAAAGACATCTCTCTTTCAGGGAAGCGCGTCCTCATGCGTGTGGATTTCAACGTCCCCCTAGACAAGAAATCCGGTGAGATCACCAACACACAGAGAATTGATGCTGCCCTCCCCACGATTCAGTATGCCCTGGATCAGGGAGCTTCTGTCATTCTGATGAGTCATTTGGGACGCCCGAACGGCCAGAATAGGCCTGAATTCAGCTTGAAGCCGGTTGCTCTCAAACTGGAGGAGCTACTCGGCAAGCCCGTTCGCTTTCTCGATCAGTGTGTTGGAGCTACCGTTGAAAGCACCTGTCAGAGCTTAGAACCGGGGTCAGTTGTCCTATTGGAAAACCTTCGCTTCCATATCGAAGAGGAGGGCAAGGCAAAGTCTGATGAGGGTGAAAAAATCAAAGCAGAACCTGAGAAGGTCGCAGAATTTAGAGCGTGCCTGACCAGGTTGGGTGATGTCTATGTCAATGACGCCTTCGGAACCGCACACCGTGCCCATTCTTCTGTTGTGGGCATCGACCTTCCTGACCGCGTCGCCGGTTTCCTCATGGAAAAAGAGTTAACCGCTTTTGCTAAAGTTCTGGATAACCCACAGCGCCCTTTCCTGGCTATCCTCGGAGGCGCAAAGGTTGCTGATAAAATTCCGCTCATTCGGAATCTCATCGATAAAGCCGATGACATTATTATCGGCGGCGGCATGGCCTATACCTTCAAGAAAGTCATGGGAAACATGGCCATCGGTAACAGTCTTTTCGATGAAGAAGGTGCAAAAATCGCTCCTGAATTAGTCGAAAAAGCGAAAGAAAAAGGTGTCAACCTCCACTTTCCAATCGATTACTTATGCGCAGATGATTTCTCTGCAGATGCCAAGACACAAGCTGCGGATGATTCCACCGGAATCCCTGAAGGATGGGAAGGCCTCGATTGCGGCCCAGAATCACAAAAATTATTTAGCGAAGTCATTAAACGTTCAAAGACGATCGTCTGGAATGGTCCAGCTGGTGTCTTTGAATTCGATCTCTTCGCTGAAGGCACCAAATCGATGGCAGATGCCATTGCCGCAGCGACTGAAGCAGGAGCAACAACAGTCGTTGGTGGAGGTGATACCGCCACCGCGGCGAAAAAATTCGGAGTCGCTTCCAAAGTCACCCACTGTTCTACAGGTGGTGGAGCCTCCCTCGAACTCCTGGAAGGCAAAGAGCTTCCCGGTGTCGCCAATCTGAACAACGCCTAATTCCAACCTATTCATTCAGCATCTAAGAAAACCATGAGCACAAGAAGACAAATCATCGCAGGCAACTGGAAAATGAATCTCTCAGCCACTGAGGCAAAAGCACTCGTCACGGAGATTATCCAACTTTGGGAAAAGCATGACAACGTCGATGTCGTCATCTGCCCTCCCTATACGGCGTTGGAGACGTGCAAGACGGTCATCGGGCAGAGTTCGGAAATCTTCCTTGGGGCACAAGATATGCACCAGGAGACTTCAGGCGCATACACGGGTGAAATTTCCTCAGCGATGCTTCAGGACCTCTGGTGTAAATATGTCATCCTTGGGCACTCGGAACGCAGAGAGTATTTCAAGGAGTCAGATCAACTGATCAATGCCAAAGCGAAAACCGCATTAGCCGCTAACTTGAAACCCATTATTTGCGTTGGGGAAACACTTCAAGAACGTGAAGCGGGAAAAATGGAATCCGTGGTCGTTGGTCAAGTCGAGCACTCCTGTGCAGGTTTTACAGAAGACCAGTGGAAAGATGTCGTCATCGCCTATGAACCAGTTTGGGCCATCGGCACCGGAAAAACGGCTACCCCGGAGCAAGCTCAAGAAGTGCATGCTCTCATTCGTTCAACGATTTCCGACATGGCGGATGGAAAAATCGCTGATAAATTACGTATTCAGTACGGCGGCAGCGTAAAACCTGAAAATGCAGCTGAACTCCTCGGCCAGGCTGACATTGATGGAGCTCTCGTCGGAGGCGCAAGCTTGAAGGCGCATTCCTTCATCGAGATCATCAAAAACGCTTGTCAAGCATAGGCAGGTTTGTAGCCTTCATCGTTCTATGTTGAATTTTGTCATTTACGCGGTTACCGCGCTCTTCGCCGTTGCCAGCATCTTGCTCACTCTGGTCATCTTGGTGCAACGCCCCAAGTCAGAAGGCCTGGGCGCCGCCTTTGGTGGTGGAAT
Source organism: Verrucomicrobiota bacterium (assembly GCA_039815855.1). Taxonomy (GTDB): domain Bacteria; phylum Verrucomicrobiota; class Verrucomicrobiia; order Methylacidiphilales; family JBCBYL01; genus JBCBYL01. The sequence goes on along the minus strand of JBCBYL010000023.1, from coordinate 13,357 downwards.
GACGGAATCCTTATTTGGGGCAGATACCACGGACGCCTTAACAAAGATTACCATTTGGCTGACCGTCTTTTTCTTCATCGCTACCCTGACCTTGGCTTTCCTCATGACCTATAAGGAATCTTCCCGTGGTGCTGCCACCCGCGAGATTCTTGAAACCGTGCCAGCAGAAGTGATCGAGGAAAAGGGATCAGAAACTCCTGTTCTTCCACCGGAAGCAGTTACTCCTGAGTCCATGGAAAATTCAGAGGTAGTCGTACCTGCTCTTCCTGCCGCTGAAGAAACGCAGTAATCTATTCCATTTCAAAGCAACGGATCAGTGTCCTGGGCCATAAGCCGTGCCTTATCGGTTGTCGTTATCTCACTTTTCATTTATCACAGAAGAAGTGATTGACCGCGCCCGTTTCTACAGCTCTGTTCTGTTCTGCTTACTTTCCTGCCTTTTCCTTTCCTGTACCCCGTCCACTCCTCCGGCTGACCTCACCTTTGTCAATGGATCTGAGCCCCAGTCTCTCGACCCCGGGCTGATTACGGGGCAGCTAGAAGGCCGCCTCTGCCGCGCTCTTTTCGAGGGCCTGACCCGCTACAACCAGAAGGCTGATATTGTCCCCGGTGCAGCAGAATCCTGGAAGGTGAGTACAGACTCTACCGTCTATACCTTCAAAATCAGAGAGGATGCCTTCTGGAGTGATGGACTCCCGGTTACCGCTGAAGACTTTGTTCTGAGTTGGAAACGCGTTCTGACTCCAGAAACGGCAGCAGAGTACGCTTACATCTTATACTTCATTAAGAATGCCGAAGCCTACCATCGAGGTGAACTCCACGATTTCACGCAAGTAGGTATCAAGGCCACTTCAGAAAAAACACTCGAAGTCACCTTAAAGGCTCCTACCCCCTTCTTTCTGTACCTGACCGCCTTTCCTACCTACTTCCCTGTCCCCTTGAGAGCGATCGAAGCCCATGCAGATGCCTGGGGGCTCCCTGGAAAGATTATCACTAACGGACCATACCTTCTTGAATCCTGGAAAATTCGTGACCGTGTCACACTGGTAAAAAACCAGGACTATTGGGATGCTGAGCGAGTCCAACTCAACCGAATCGACTCTTTAATTACCGATAAAGCCACCACGGCCTTCAATCTTTATGCTACCGGCCTGAGTGATCTCATCGTTGATAAGAACATGGTACCACAGCACATTATCACTGCACTGAAGGATCGCCCTGATTTCCACAGCTACACCTACATGGGAACCTACTACTATCGGTTCAACGTTACTCGTGAACCACTCAATGATCCCCGTGTCCGTCAGGCTCTGAGCGCAGCCATTGATCGTCAGCGCATCATCGATAAAATCACCAAAGCAGGCGAGCAGCCTGCCACTTCGTTTACCCCGCCTAACGTAGCAGGCTATCAGCCACCTGATGGAATTGCCTATCACCCCGAGCAAGCTCAGGCATTGCTCGCTCAGGCCGGGTATCCGAATGGCACTCGCTTTCCCCGGCTCTCACTTCTTTACAATAAATCCGAGCTTCATGAAAAAATCGCCATTGAGGTTCAGGCGATGTGGAAACAAGTCCTCGGCATCCAGGTCGATCTCGCCAACCAGGAATGGGCCACCTACCTCGATAGCATGAAAAACCTCAAGTATGATATCGCGCGCTCCAGCTGGATTGGCGACTACCCGGACCCCAACACATTTCTCGACTGTTTTATTACCGGCGGAGGAAATAACCGCACCGGTTGGAGTCGAGATGAATATGACCAGGCCATTGAAAAGGCAAATCAGACGAATGATCCGAAAGAACGTCTGGCCATTTTCTATGATGCGGAAACCCTTCTGGTCAAAGAGGATCCCCCTATCGCTCCACTCTTTTTCTATTCTGGAATTCTCTTTTACGATCAAAATAAAATAGGAGGCATTGAGCCCAATGTTCTCGCAGAACATCCTCTGGATCAGATGTTCATCAAAGAGGATTAATCCAAGATGATGGCTTATATTTTCAGAAGAGTCTTCATTGGGATCCCCCTTGTTTTTCTCGTCGTCTCACTCGCGTTTTTACTGATCCGACTCGCCCCGGGGAGCCCTTTCGGAAACGAGCGCAATCTGGATCCGGAAATGGAACAACGGCTCCTCGAGAAATATGCCCTCGATGGGTCATGGGGTGATCAACTCCTTCGATATTGGCAGGGACTCCTGAGCGGCGACCTCGGCCCTTCGACTCAGTTCCGAAACCGGAATGTGAGCGAAATTATCTCAACGACGTTTCCAGTATCAGCCGCCCTTGGCTTCTTTTCTCTCTTGCTTGCACTCACTCTAGGTTCCATCGCAGGAACCCTCTCTGCTTTTTTTCACAATCAGTGGCAAGACCGCTTGACCATGGCTTTCGTTCTTTCTGGTATTTGCCTGCCGTCATTCGTTCTCGGACCTTTACTCGGACTCGGGTTTGCCATCTATTGGCAATGGCTTCCTGTCGCAGGCTGGGGCCATTGGGAGCAAGCCATCCTTCCCGTCCTGGCGCTTGGTATTCCCTATGGCGCGTATTGCAGTCGGCTCGTCCGCACCAGTATGATTGAGGCCTTAGAACATGACTTCGTGCGTACGGCCAGAGCGAAGGGGAACCCAGAGTGGATCGTCGTCATGCGCCATGCCTTTAAGGTCGGAATTCTTCCTCTCGTCAGCTACTCCGGTCCTCTAGCCGCTCACATCCTGACTGGAAGTATTGTCATCGAAGAAATTTTTAAAATCCCGGGGATGGGCCCCTTCTTTGTCAACAGCGTCTTTAACCGAGATGCCTTTATGATTGCAGGCTGTGTTGCCATCTATTCCAGTCTCCTCATTCTGTTCAACCTCCTCGTGGATGTCCTATTCGTCTATCTCGATAAAAGGGTCCGCCTCTCGTGAGTAGCATGCCAAAGAATAGCCCGAAGCGTACGATTACGGTATGCCTCATCATCATCGCGATCATTGCCTTGGCCTCCTTCGCGGGACCATTCTTGAGTCCTTATCAGGGATCTGTCATGACAGAAACCCAGTTTGCCAATCCTGGCACCGCTCACTGGTTTGGAACGGATATCAATGGCTTTGATGTTTTTACCCGAACCCTGGAAGGGGCCCGTATTTCCATATTAGTGGGAATCCTAGGAGCCGGTATCAGCCTCATCATTGGCACCACTTACGGCATGGTCAGTGGACTCGCAGGCGGTAAAATCGACAATATCATGATGCGCTTTGTCGACTTCATGTACTCACTACCGCGTATCATTCTCGTCATCCTTCTCATTTCTGTCTTCGATCAGAAAGTGAAGGAACTCTTCGACGAAATGAGCTGGCAGGCCATTGCCTCCTATTCCCGCCTATTTCTTCTATTCGTTACCTTGGGCTTGATTGAATGGCTTACCCTGGCCCGAATCGTCAGAGGACAGGTTCTTATCCTGAAGGAGCAAGCCTACATCATGGCTGCCCGCTCTCAGGGTGCACCCTTTTCGAGAATCATTTTCCGACACCTGCTTCCGAACTTGAGAGGAATCATCATTGTCTATGCAACTCTCGCTGTCCCTGCCGTCATCTTGGAAGAGTCCTTCCTCAGCTTTCTTGGACTAGGCGTTCAGGCCCCTAACTCCAGCCTCGGCACACTCCTTTCAGACGGTGCCAAAATGATCAATCCGGTGCAGATTTTCTGGTGGTTACTCCTGGGGCCTGCCGTCTATCTCGGGACCACTCTACTGGCCCTCAACTTTCTCGGTGATGCCCTCAGAGATCACTTCGATCCGAAGTCGAGTCGATAACAGGGACGGAGTTCACTCCGTCCCTTATTAAAAAAGCACTGGCTTAAGGAAACTCAGCTACCGTATTTCTTGGCCCGCTCAACCTTCTTCTGGAGATCGTGGCGCTTCTTATCGGTATTTTTCGTTTTGCGCTTCCGAAGCTGACGGGCGAGCTTATCCTCGATTTTGTCAATGGACTCATAAAGGTCTTTGCCGAATTGCTCAATGTGGATATCCGGGCCTGGCACTCCTAAATGAACCTTCAAGTGGAACTTCTTAGTCGGTGATTTATTCTCATCGTAGAGAATGACAGCATGCGCTCCTATGATGTCATCTGCGATATTTTCCAGATAACTGAGTTTCTCGGTCAGATAGGCGCGGTTAGCGCCAGTCAGCTTAATATGTCGTGCACTAAGGTGAATTTCCATTTTAATAACCTAGCGTGCCGTGAGAGAAACGAAAACAAAATTCATCGATTTCCATCCCCTACCGGGCTCCTGCTTTCAACATGATAAAGTAGGCTAAGCGCCGAATCCAAGAGCGGGGGAAGAACGAGATAAGCGATGAGGTCACTTGCTGGGCAAGACTGCTCCAGGCCACCACCTGACGCTTCTCAATTTGCCGCCTCACCGCCCGGGCCACCTCCTCCGGCCGCTGACTGACGGCAAACCACCGCTCCCCCATATCGGCCTGCTCCTGAAATTCAGTCGACACGGGTCCGGGACACATCACGCCAATAAAGACCCCACTCTCCCTGTATTCCTCGCTCAGGGCTTCAGTAAAATGAAGCACAAAGGCCTTGGTCGAGGCGTAAAGACTAAAAAAAGGCACCGGTTGAAATGCCGCTGTGGATGCGATATTGACGATCCATCCTGACTTCTTCTCGACCATGGACGGTAGAGCAAATCGGGTCAATTCCACCAGAGCCTGAATATTCACATCTAACATTGAATCCATTTTTTCCTCTGGCGTATCCAGTAAACGGTGCTGAGAGCCTAGCCCGGCATTATTAACCAGCCCTTGAATCAACCACCCCTCATGGCTGCACCGGTCCATCAAGCCCCTCCGCTCCACAGCAGAAGATAAATCACAGGAAACCGATCGAATCGTCACCTCTGGATATCGCTTTGCAAGTTCCTCCAAACGCTCCTTCCGCCGGGCCACAAGAATGAGCGGCTTTCCCTCCCCGGCCAGATCCTCCGCAATCGCACGACCAATCCCACTGCTTGCACCGGTAATCATGATGTATTCGTTCATCCTGTCATCATTCCCCCTCACAACCGCAACGCCAAGGTTAGATTAATAAGGGACGGAGTTTAGTCCGTCCCTTATCGACTACGATGAGATAGGCACAATGACCTAATCGAGGATGCAGGAATCCACATCGACATCTCCCTCTTTCCTTGCCAGGTGGCGGAGCGCGTACCCCGGGAATGGATGAATAGATATTTTCATTGGCCTGTAAGCCCTCAGGTATAATCTACTCAACTTATGATACGTGTCGGTATGGGATATGATGTTCACCAATTTGCAGAAGGCCGGAAACTTTTCTTGGGAGGAGTAGAAATTCCCCATCATCGAGGCCTTGATGGGCACTCAGACGCCGATGTTCTCATCCATGCTCTCGCCGACTCGATTCTCGGTGCTCTCGGCTCTCAAGATATTGGCTACCACTTCCCTAATAACGATCCCCAATGGAAAGATGCCTCCAGTCTCGTCTTTCTTGAGCAAATCTCCGTCATGATAGAGAAGCGCAAAGCCACCATTTCCAACGTGGACACCTCCCTCGTCGCCGAGGAGCCTAAAATCCTTCCTCATCTGGACCGAATGAAAGAGGCCATGGCCAAAGCGCTGAAGATCCAAACGTCGCAGATCGGAATAAAAGCAACAACGAACGAGACCATGGGCTTCGTCGGGAGACGAGAAGGAATTGCCGCCATGGCTGTCGCCTGCCTGGATATCCCCGCATAGCGAATGTCGAGTTCAGCAGACACCAACGACCTCCCCAAGTTCATTACCTTTGAAGGGAGTGAAGGTTGCGGGAAAAGCACCCAGCTCCAGCTGACTAAACAGTGGCTTGAGGAAAAGGGAGAGACCGTTCACTGTTTTCGCGAACCCGGTGGAACGCCCTTAGGTGAATCTCTGCGCAACCTTCTCAAGCATGACCAGGCCGGCGAAAATATGGATCCCCTCTCAGAAGTTCTCCTCTTCATTGCCAGCAGGACCGAACTCATCCGAAAACAAATTCGCCCTGCTCTCACCAATGGCCACTGGGTCTTGTGCGATCGATTTCTCGATTCCACCACCATCTACCAGGGCATCGCCAGAGGAATCGGGAAAGAGGTCACCTCGCAGCTCAATCAAATTGCGGTCGGAGATACCCTGCCGACCTTGACCTTCTTTCTTGCACTCGAACCCTCGATTGCCCTTGAGCGTGCCCGGGCTAGGAACCCTAGTGTTCATGACCGGATGGAAAATGAGCCTGCAGATTTTTATCAGGCCGTCCATGAAGGCTACCGTCAACTCCTGCTTGAGCACCCGCAACGCATCAAGGAAATTGACGCCACCCCTTCTCCTGACAAGGTGTTTCATCTCATCCAAAAGGAAATCTTAAATGCCTTTCCCTGCCTCTAAAGTCCTTGAAAAAATTCAACAGGCCAGATCAGAGGATCGTCTGGCTCACGCCTATTTGCTCAGTGGTCTGGAACCAGAATCTCTCGAGTCACTCGCCCTTAAGATGGCAGAAAGTATGCTCGATGGCGCCCCCACTGAGCACCCCGACTGCCATATCATTCGCCCCGAATCGAAATCGAGAAGGATCACCATTGCCCAAATCAGAGCACTCGAACACGACTTAAGACTGAAGGCCTACCAGGCAGAAAATAAGGTGGCACTCATTCTCGCCGCTGATCGCATGTGCGCTGGCTCCGCAGAACCCGCTAATGCCTTTCTCAAAACACTTGAAGAACCTCCATCTCATTGCCAACTCATTCTCACCACCGATCGGCCCGATCAAATTTTAGCAACCATCCGTTCTCGCTGCCTTGTTCTACCTATTCAGGGAGGATCTTCTGCCCCGTTGAATGATCATCATGATTTTGTCGAATCATGGATCACGTCATCAGGCCAGTCCATTGAACGCGCCTATCGTAGAGCCGCTTTAACCATCCAGTATTGGAGAGAATTGAAAAACGAGGCCTTAAAAAATGAAAAACAAGCCTCAGGTCAGGATCTTGATCCCGCTGCGCTCGATGCCCGCGCGGAGTCTCAATTTCAGCTCGAACGCGACCAGTCCATTGCGGCCCTCATCCGTTCCATTTGGAAGCGCTCAGATGAAAAATCATCTCTGCGCGCATCACAAATTTGTTCCGCTCTTGAGGATTTGCGCTATGCCATCAGTCGGAATATTGAGGTCTCTTTGGCCGTCGAGAAGTGCCATATTCAAATGGAAATGCGGTAATTTATTCACTTTAATGATAAAGTCGGAATGAGTTGACCCACCATTGATATTCCACATTGTTACATAAAGGAGTCACGTCATGGAACTGAAACAAATTAAAACGATTATAGACTTAATGACCAAAAACCAGCTCAGCGAATTCGAGCTGGAAAAAGAAGATTTCAAGATACGCATTGCTAAAGGGGGCGCAGCTTCAGGGCCTGTTATTACTCAGCAAGCAGCCCCGGTTCCTGTCTCCTCGGCCGTACCGGGTTCGGAGTCTGCGTCCAGTGAGGCCGCACCGGTTGCCGAAGGGATTACGATTAACTCACCGATGGTCGGCACATTCTACCGGAGTCCCTCACCTGATTCGCCCCCATTTGTTGATATCGGCGCATCAGTGAATGAGGAAACATCAGTCTGCATCATCGAGGCCATGAAAGTCATGAACGAGATTAAAGCGGAACTGAAAGGTGCGGTACTTGAAGTTCTCGTCGAAAATGGCAAACCGGTCGAGTTTGGCCAACCTCTCTTCCGCATCAAACCTTCGTCCTAATCCATTCCATTACATGTTTGAAAAAATCCTGATCGCCAATCGTGGTGAGATTGCACTACGTATTATTCGAGCCTGCCGCGAGCTGGGCATTCGTTCTGTCGCGGTATATTCAGAAGCGGATCAGGATTCACTCCATGTTCATTTTGCCGATGAGGCCGTTTGCATTGGTCGCGCCCCTGCCAATGAATCCTATCTGAAAATCGATCGATTAATCAGCGCAGCTGAAGTTGCTGATGTCGATGCCATCCATCCGGGATATGGATTTCTCGCTGAAAGCGCGCACTTCGCTGAAGTCTGTGCCAGCTGTAACATCAAATTTATTGGCCCGGACCCGGAATGCATCACCAAGATGGGTGATAAGAACATTGCCCGTGAAACAGCGCGTGCGGCAGGCGTACCTGTCACTCCCGGCAGCGATGGTTTGGTCAACGATGAAGAACATGCCCGCCAGCTCGCCAGCGAGATTGGCTACCCGGTCATGATCAAAGCAGTTGCCGGCGGCGGCGGCAAAGGAATGCGCCCGGCACACAATGATGTCAGCCTCGTCCAGGGGTTCCACGCTGCCCGCCTCGAAGCAGAAAAAGCCTTTGGCAACCCCGATGTCTATATTGAGAAACTGATTGTAAATCCTCATCACATCGAATTCCAAGTGATGGCTGATTCTCACGGAAAGGTCGTTCATGTCGGCGAACGAGACTGCTCCATCCAACGTCGCAATCAGAAACTTCTCGAAGAATCCCCCTCCCCTCTCATGACTGAGGCTCTGAGAAAAAAGATGGGGAAATCCGCAATCAAACTCTGTCAGGCCGTGGACTACGAGGGAGCCGGCACCATCGAATATCTGGTCGATGATGAAGGCAATTACTACTTCATGGAAATGAACACTCGTATTCAGGTGGAGCACCCGGTGACCGAAGAAGTCTACGGAGTCGACCTCATCAAAGAACAGATCCTCATTGCTTCAGGTGAACCGCTCTCACCGGAATTCGATAACCTCAAGCCGCTCAAACACGCCATCGAATTCCGCATTAATGCGGAAGATCCCTTTAAGAATTTCATTCCCAGCCCCGGCAAAATTGATCTTTATTACTCCCCGGGTGGACATGGCGTCAGAATGGATTCCCATGTCTACGGCGGTTACAGCATTCCGCCCTACTATGATTCCATGATCGGAAAGCTCATCGTCAGCGGGAAAGACCGACAAACAGCCATTCTCCGACTTCGACGAGCACTTCAGGAAATGATCGTCAAAGGCATCAAAACCACCATCCCCTTCGGAATCATGATCCTCGATGACCCCGAATTCCAGCGCGGCAAATACTCCACCAGCTTCGTCGCGGATAAGATGGATAAACAGCCCACCCGGAGCTAAAACCTCAGAAGAAATAGATTGTACAGATCTTTCTGTTTACAGAAATGATCAACGCCATTGATTAGCTGTTTAGCTTGCTCATCTTACGATCCCCTCCCTTCTCATGATCTACGAACAGGCAACCCGAGCGATCCAAGAAGCAACGCTTTACGGCATTCTGGATACGGGTTACTCCAATCCAGAAGACTGGCCTGATCTGGCAAGGAAGCTTATTCGAGGCGGTGTCGGCGTCCTGCAAGTTCGTGCCAAGGATCTTGAGCCAACAGAAATTCTCAAATGGGCACAGCCCGTGGTCCCGCTTGCCCATGAATTGGGATGCCCGGTGATCATCAATGATTTCCCTGAACTCGTTCAGCCGCTAGGTGCCGCTGGTGTCCATGTTGGGCAGGATGACCTTACTGTCTCTGAGGCAAAAGAGCAGTCGGATATCTCCTGCGTCATCGGTAAATCCACTCACTCTCTTGAGCAGGCCCGTCAGGCACAGACTGACAAAGCGGACTACATCGGGTTTGGCCCTATTTTCACCACCCCCACCAAACCGGGGCGTCCGGCCATCGGGCCTGAGCTGATTACTCAAATGAGTCATGAAATCTCGATTCCCGCTTTCTGTATCGGAGGGATCAAAAAAGAGAATGTCTCTGAACTCAAAGCTCGCGGAGCGGAACGAGTCGTCATCGTCTCCGGCCTGCTTCAGTCCTCAGATCCCACCACCTATGCAAAAGAAGTCATCCGTTCTCTATGACCTCTGTGGTTAGTGATTGAACCCTCTGACTTTCGAATTATTCTTCCACACCTCATGCCAGAATTAGCGAAAGCCTACGAACCCGGTCTCGTTGAAGAGAAACACTATTCCAATTGGTTGGAATCAGGGCATTACCATGCTGATCCTGAGAGCGGGAAGCCGCCCTTTTCCATCGTCATTCCACCACCGAATGTCACCGGCATCCTCACCCTGGGCCATGTGCTCAATAATACCATTCAGGATATCCTCTGCCGCCGGGCGAGAATGAAAGGATTTGAAGTCCTTTGGCTCCCTGGCACCGACCACGCTGGGCTGGCAACTCAAACAAAGGTGGAAAAGGCTGTTGCCGATGAAGGCACCAGTAAAGAGGAGCTAGGACGTGAAGCCTTTCTGGAAAAGGTGGTCGAATGGAAGGACAAGCATGGTGGAATCATCATCCAGCAGCTGAAAAAGCTGGGTTGTTCATGTGATTGGGAACGTGAGCGCTTCACGATGGATGATGAGTACTATCAATCTGTCATCCACGCTTTTATCTCCCTCTATGAAAAGGGCTATATCTACCGCGGGAAACGGATGGTGAATTGGTGCCCGGCCTCGATGACAGCGATATCTGATGAAGAAGTCATCATGACCCCTCAAACTGGCAAGCTCTACACCATGAAATATGAAATCGTAGAAAGACCGGGGGCCTTTCTCGAAATTGCCACCACCCGCCCAGAGACGTTGATGGGAGATACCGCCGTCGCGGTTCACCCAGAAGATGAGCGTTACAAGGAATTCGTAGGACTTCATTGTAGACGTCCTTTTCCAGAAGCTAAGATCCCCATCATCGCCGATGATCATCTTGACCCTGAATTTGGCACCGGAGTTCTGAAGGTTACCCCTGCGCATGATAAAGCCGACTTTGAGATCGGTGAACGTCACTCCCTCCCGCTCATCGATGTTATCACCAAGGATGGCACCATTGATTGCCCGGATGTTCCGGAATTACATGGAATGGAACGCTTCAAAGCGCGTGAGAAAGCAGCTGATCTCCTCGAAGAGATGGGACTGTTGATTAAAAAGGAGAAATATAAGAACAATGTTGGCTTTAGCGAGCGGGGAAATGTCCCGATCGAACCAAAGATTTCGGAACAATGGTTTTTTAAATACCCGCGCGTCGATGAAGCACTCCGTGTCGTAAATGAAAAGCAGATCACATTCTGGCCAGAACGCTGGGAGAAAGTCTACAATCACTGGCTGGAGAATATTCAGGACTGGTGCATCTCACGACAAATCTGGTGGGGCCATCGAATTCCAATCTGGTATAAGGGCGAGGAAATGAAGTGTCAGTCCGAGTCCCCGGGCGAAGGCTGGGAACAGGATCCGGATGCACTCGATACCTGGTTCTCTTCCTGGCTCTGGGCATATGAGACCATGACCTCGGAAGTCCGTAATAAATTCTATCCCACTTCTGTTTTAGTTACCGGACCCGATATCATTTTTCTCTGGGTAGCCCGGATGATTTTCGCAGGGCTTGAATTCCGGCCCGGCCAGGATGAAACAACCCAAAGCAATATCCCCTTTAAGGATGTTTATTTCACCGGGCTGATCCGGGATCAGCGAGGACGCAAGCTTTCCAAATCTTTAGGAAACTCACCAGACCCACTGGAACTCATCGCTCAACACGGTGCCGATGGACTTCGTTTCGGCATGATGCGAGTCGCTCCGCAAGGCCTCGATATCCGCTACGATGAAAAGCAGGTCGAGGAAGGCCGGAATTTCTGCAATAAGCTCTGGAACGCCTGCCGATTCAGACAAATGCAAGGCACAATCGATCCACAGGCTCAACCTCAGGATCATGAACTCAGTGCTTACGCCCATTTGGCACTTCAAGAGCTAGCTAGCACCATTGATGAAATTGATACTCACTACGAGCGTTACGAATTCAACCAAGTAGCCGCCTGTCTGTACTCCTTTGTCTGGGGTGATTTCTGCTCACGATTCTTAGAAGCTGCCAAAGCTGACTTCGGTGACCCGGATTCGCCCACTCGCTCCGGCACGTTAGCGACTATCGATTATATTTTGTCTCAAGTGCTCCGTCTCTTGCATCCCTATGCCCCATTCATGACAGAGGAACTTTGGTTGGAATTAGGCTTTGATTCACAAACAATCCAATTTGCCTCGTGGCCAAAAGCGGATTTAACCATCTTTGATCCCGATGAAGCAAAACGGGCAGAAGATTTATATGCGCTGGTCAATGCAGGTCGCAGCCTCAAAGGAGAATTTCAGATCGCGGGAAACCAGCGCGTCTCCTTTCAGCTTCACACTCAATCCGAACTTAAAGAAAAAGAGCGTGAAGACCTGACTCGATTGTTACAGGCACAAAGCCTCAATGTAGTAGAGCACCCTCCTCTGAAGACACCGATGATCATTAGCCCTTTAGGTGATCTTTATCTTCCCCTGGAAGGGCTGGTCGATGTCGATAAAGAGAAGGAGCGGCTTTCTAAAGCGATCAATAAGGTTGAACAAGAGATCGTTCGAGAGCAAAAGAAATTAAGCAATGAGCAAATGCTAGCTAATGCACCTGAAGAAAAGGTCACTGAGTGGAAGCAACTCTATGCTGAAGCGAAAGATAAGCTGGCCAAGTTAAAAACTCAGTTTGAGCAACTCAGCGGCTAGATCATTTAATTACTACCCGGCAAACCCGGCAAATCAACCCGGACCAGATAATGCATCCGGTTCGTGCTATTAAAGAACGCTTTCTCCTGCTCAGTTAATTCTTCACCTCTAGCCTGCTTCGCCCTTAGCTTGGGCAATTGCATGTTCAGCTGCGGAATCAAGGTGGCAGCCGCTGTGAGGGTCGCACTATTCGCTTCGACTCGCTTAAGGTCGTCCGCGACGGCTGGATAACGGATAATTTTAGGTGCTCCTCCATCCGTCGAACTCACTGTTCCGACAGAACTGGCATCCGGCGCGAAAAGCTCTACGCTACCCTCTTGAATCCAGACGTCTGTTACACCTGGGAGAGCAACCGTAACGAAGTCTGTGCCGCGAGCTGCCGCTATCCCATTCGGAGTGCGGACTGTAAAGTCGGTGGGGAGCTTCTTGAGGTTCACGTGAGAAAAGACTGCACCTTTTTTCAGGTCAATTTCGATTTTATCATCAGGTCCGGACAGATCACGTTTGATCACCCCTACAGACCCGGGAATCATACAAACAGCATGCCGGGCTCCAATATCCAGACCGATACAACCTTGACTGCCTACCCGCAAAGTCGACCCAATCGGAATTTCCTCATTTTCCACAAGTAGGCGGAAATTCTCAGAATCTTCAGGAGGAGCCCACTCTGCCTCTCCCATAATCATGGCGACACGTACTTTATCGGGTTCTGCGAGCAATGGAATGGGTTCGATCCAATCACCTACAATTTCGACATAGAGATGAGACCGGTTAGCAGCAATTTCACTATCGATCAGAAAAGTCCGATCGTTTTTGATGTATTG
>JBCBYL010000155.1:0-4958 GCA_039815855.1 Verrucomicrobiota bacterium | reverse complement strand
GCGTCTCCTGACACGAGTGACACGATAGTAGACATAAAAATACACAAGGTACCGTACAACAGCAACCAGAGGACAAAGACTTGAAGAGTAAAAGGTAAAAATTCACGAAAATAGTCAGACTTTCATAACTTGTACAATCTGCCAGACCGTAATCGGCCATATTCTGGATCAGGGGTCAATGCACTGGAATGATCACAGCTGAATTCGTCCGGTATTGAGGAAGGTTGCGCTTCCACTCTCCCTCAACATCAATACCTAAAATATCGTCCTTCACACTAAGAGAAGAAAACGACAGGGCGATTTTGGCACTTTTCTCATCCATTCTGTTGACTTCATCAACGGGGGCTGCAGTTCTACCTTCTCTCAGCCACTCCCGAACTTTGCTCAACGTCTGGTCTGCCTTTTGGTGATCAACTAGCTGGGGAACATTGCCCATCGTTCGGGCCGACGCTACTACAAAAGGAACTCCACTTTCGGTCTTGCTACTAGGATCTGGGCAAGAGGGACAATTACCATGCGATCGTCTAGACAGTCCATCTGCATTTCCATGGCTCTTGCCAGGACGGTGAACACATTGGAAATCATAATCCTGCAGAACCATTAACCATCGAGCAATGCGACCTTCTGGATCCTTATAATTCTGCAGCCATATCAAGGCTGCGTGATCGGTTCGTACAGTGAGTCGGCGTCCCATCACATATGGTCGATACAATTTCAACATGCGGACTAGGCTCAACATCTCTTTCTGAGTGACGCAGTAATTTCTTTCACTCTTGGTCATCGTCTGACTTGCAAAAGCAATAACTCTCTCGTGGCCATCCTGCACTTGAGACAAAACGCCACCTACAGCAAAGTCAGAGGCGTCGCAATCAATAATGAAGGCGCTTTCTTCGGCCAAATCGGGATATGCCAAAATAGGAGGGTTACATAATCGTGCGCGGAGCTCATCAAAGGCGGTTTGACATTCTGTAGACCAAGCAAACCTGACGCCTTTGTTAGTCAGCTTAAACAAAGGTCTGGCGATCTCCGCATAATGACGAACATACTTCCGATAATATCCAGCCAGGCCTAAGAAGGCACGGAGTTCAGAGACACATGTCGGAACTGGCCAATGTCTAATGGCTGCCGTCTTAGTATCATCAACTTCGACTCCCTCACTACTGATAACATGTCCTAGGAAGTTCACTTTCGATCGTAAAACTTGACATTTTGTGGGTTTCAACTTCAGTCCTGCTGACTCCAATCGAGACAGAACCACTTCCAAATTCTGTAAGTGTTCCTCCAATGTCTTACCGGTTATAAGGATATCATCCAGGTAAACGAAACACTGGTTACCCAATAGCCCATTCAATGCGATGGTCATCAATCTTTGGAAAACCCCCGGAGCGTTCACAAGCCCCATTGGCATGGTTTCGAACTCGAAATGGCCCCGCCCAGGCACGCTGAAAGCGGTTTTCTGTCGATCCTCGTCACTCATTTCCACCTGTCGGAAACCTTGAGCTAAATCGAGAGAAGAAAAGAATCGACATCCATGTAAGGAGTCCAAAGTGTCATCAACACGCGGCAAGGGAAAGCTATCTCTTATGGTGGCCTGATTCAAGCGTCGATAATCGATACAGAGTCGCAAGGAATTATCCTTCTTCTTCACCATAACTATAGGACTATTCCATGGGCTTTCGGATGGCCTGACTATGCGGTTCTCTAGCATCAAATCGATTTGCCGGTGCATTTCCTGTAAATGCGGTAAGGGTGCACGGCGTACTGGCAATCGGATAGGACGGGTATTCTCCGCAACATGAATATGGTGCTTGGTCAGATTGGTACGGCCTAGATCAAAATCAGACGTCGAAAATACATTGGGGTACCGGCACAATATTTGTTGAATACTGCTCTTCGATTCTTGATCGAGATGATCTAAAGAAACAGCTTCCCAACCCACTACCTTCTGTGGTTCATGATCAGGAACACCTTCTCCCAAAGCACAGGTGAACTCTGGCCGATCAATAGAACACCAATTACCAAGCCGTTGGCCAGCATGAAGCCTAACGCTGTCGGTCGAAAAATTGGTAAAAGGGACCCAAGCAGTTTCATCTTTAACGGTAACAACACAGGGAGGTTGAAGGCAGACCTCTACATCAGTGGGATCGTACATGTTTTTACCGGATGGACTTTGAGGATCTAGTACAACCACACCATCAGGAGCCCCTTGCAGGGACACTCACAAGCATTTGATGGTTGATGGAGCGACTGAGTCGGCCGATTGAAGACTTACGGTGCCGGCAGTCTTGATGTCAGCCTTTGCCTCCTTTTTAGATCCTTCTGATACATCAAACAAACTCTTGGAATCGTGAATGCCATCGATAGAGAAACTGATACCCTGTTTTGAGAGTTTCAGAGTTGTTCCCCATTCCACTAGCAAATCTAGTCCAATGATACATGGCACAATACTGTTTTGGACAAGAAGAAGCTCTGCTTTCTTTTCAACTCCTACTATTTTTATATCGACAGTGATCTTTCCAATAACCTCAAGTTGATGTCCCGTGGCGGAAATTACATACGGCTGGATTCTACGATCTATCGCCATACCAGGGAATAAGCAAATATCAATCATCGAAGCAGTAGATCCAGAATCAATCAACACATCGATCGGCGTGCCGTTAATAAAGGCTGACTGAAAAAATTCAGTTATTTTTCCCAAAGCTCTTTTGAGGATACCAACGAACTCGACAGTAACTAGGAGAACATCACACTCGGGCGGTTTAACTGCAACAGGCTTGTTCAAAACGGGCTTGGAGATACAGGTATCGGTAACTTGATTTAGGGATTCTGGGCTCCGGCGAGTCGGGTTGAGGGAAAGCTTGTGCTGGTCGGAGCCCCCATGGAGTTTAAAGGACAAAAATTCTGCAGGTGCTTTCCTTGACAATTTGGACATGCTACGGTGGGACCCTGGGAAAGCTCAGATGCCTTTCCCAGGCCTGCTTCACTGGAATTCATGAATCCGCCAGGAAGAGAGCGAGGTCCCATCAGAGAGGGAATCTGTCCTACATCATTGCTCGGGGACTCAACAGTAGTGGCAAACGAGACAGTGTTCTGAAGGTTCGGCACGAGAGGGGCTGATCTACCTTGTGGAGTCACCGCTGTCTGTGGGTTGAGAGGGCAGAATTTCGGTAGGTGATTTCGGTGACAATTGGAACAAGAAATTCTAGGTGATGTGCACCGCCTAGCTGTGTGTCCTTCAACCCCACAATTGAAACATTCCCCTTTGAACTCAGGTCTCCCAGTTTCAGCCGCTCTACCATATCCAGGGTTGGGGTAACTAGGCCTTGGTTGCCAAAATGGCTGAGCTTGAGCTCGAGGTGTGAACATCCCCTGTCCGGGCTTCCGATCAGTCCACGGAATTTCAGCTTTAGGATAACCCATCCTTGGAACAGGGCCTCCCGAAAAGAGGTTTTGTGGGACAGTGTTTGAAGGGGGTGTCTGGTTCCTGATCAAATTTCCCGGACTAGAATTGGATAAGAACATGGCCCTAGCCGATTGAGTAATCTGCACGTTTCTGTCCGCCCGCCTGATGGCATGTCTCAAATCAAAACTTTGCTCTTGAGCCATCATGAGTTCCTTGGCAACTTCAGGGGAAATAGCATTTTTCACTAACTTTCCAAACGACATTTCTTCTAGATACCGACCATCAAAATTGGGATAGGCCTTTTCACCCAACCGCAGCAATCGTTCAAACGTCTGTTCTAAAGTTTCTTGTGGCTCTTGTTTAGCCGTGTCAAATGCGAGAATGTGATCGATTGGCAGGAGTGCTCCCGAGAGGCACTCCTCCAGGTGAATCACTAACTGAGCGATAGAGCGAATGTCACGAATTTTGCCTCCTGACCTAGCCAAGATTTCATCCGGTAGGTGAAGCGCTACATGGCGCAAAAATTTCCTCTCATCTACCCCAGCACTCAACAATGACTCAGCTCTGAAGCGGAAAGCCTCCAGGGATGTCCTCGACAAGCATGAAATCCTGACGGCACGGTAGTCCAAATCTTTTTCGCTATCGGAATCCATATCCTTAGCCTACGGTATATTAAGTATAAAATGGATTCCAATTTTTATATAAACACAAATATTTCAGCAAATATACAGTCCGAATCCTGCCGCTGCACACCAATGAAACCCCGGTACTCAAGCTAAGACAATAAAAACGGCAGCGCGCGACAAGAACGTATATTCTCTTAATCTCAAAACCGAAACTGACTTCTCGATTTCAAAAATACATGTCAATAAAACCACAGTAAAATGACAATAACCATTTACGACAATCACCGGCTCACAATCAGTCTCCACAATCACCAGTTCACTGCCCGACATTCAACCCAAAAATAATAAAGATACACCGAATTAAAGTCAGACGACTTATAACAAATCAGCTGTTTGCATCAGCTGTTCGCCGCTACATACGCCCCCTCTAAAAAAAATCGTGTCTCCTGACACGAGTGACACGATAGTAGACATAAAAACACACAAGGTACCGTACAACAACAACCAGAGGACAAAGACTTGAAGAGCAAAGAGTAAAATGCACAAAAATTGTCAGACTTTCATAACTTGTACAATCGGCCAGACCGTAATCGGCCATATTCTGGATCAGGGGTCAATGCACTGGATTGATCACAGCTGAGTTCGTCCTGTATTGGGGAAGGTTGCGCTTCAAGGGACACTGCACCGATTCGATCACTGGTAAGTTCGTCCGGGATTGAGGAAGGTTGCGCTTCAGGGGACACTGCACCGATTCGATCACTGGTAAGTTCATCCGGGATTGAGGAAGGTTGCGCTTCAGGGGACACTGCACCGATTCGATCATTGATAAGTTCGTCCGGAATTGAGGGCGGCGGTTCCAGGGTCACCGCACCGGCTCGACCACCGCAGGGAGCATCCGGGACTGAGGGAGGCGGTTCCAGGGACACCGC
>JBCBYL010000055.1:0-15770 GCA_039815855.1 Verrucomicrobiota bacterium | reverse complement strand
GTATTAGGGGAGCTAGCTCATGAGAGAAGACTCCGTGCTAAGGCTGATGCTTATGATCATCGAGGAAACGATGTGGTTACCTATATCATCGACCGCAATATCAATTACACTAATGTGTGTAACGTCTATTGCAAATTCTGTAACTTTTACCGTACCGAGAAAGACAAGGATGCCTATGTCCTGAGTCATGATGAAATTGACGAAAAGATGGATGAGCTGGTGGCCCTTGGAGGAAATCAGGTCCTCATGCAAGGAGGTCATCACCCGAAGTTGGGTATGGATTACTATTTAGATCTCCTTTCCCATTTAAAAGAAAAATACCCGAGCGTGAACCTGCACGCCTTTTCTCCGCCAGAATTTAATCACTTTGCTGAAGTTTTCAAACTGCCGCTCAAAGAAGTGATTCAGCGATTTAAGGATGCTGGCTTAGGCAGCATTCCAGGTGGGGGAGGAGAAATTCTGGTGAATCGGATTCGGGAGCGAATTTCCCCACTAAAATGTGATGCAGATCAATGGCTGGAAGTCATGGAGATAGCCCATGATTTGGGTTTGAGGTCGAGCGCCACCATGATGTTTGGCCATGTCGAGTCAGTAGAGGACCGTATCGAACACCTTGACCGCTTGCGTGAAGTGCAGGATAGAACGGGTGGCTTTACCGCATTTATTTGTTGGACGTTTCAAGCAGAAGGAACCGTCCTGAAGGCACCAACCGTTGGCTCCCATGAGTATCTGCGCATGCAAGCTCTCTCGCGGATTTATCTGGATAATTTCGACAATGTTCAGGCCTCTTGGGTCACCCAGGGGCCGGAAATAGGACAGCTTGCTCTTGCCTTTGGAGCGAACGATTTTGGTAGTTTGATGATGGAGGAAAATGTGGTTTCTCAAGCCGGAGCTTCCTATCGCATGACCCTTGAGGAAATGAAGAAGCGCATTAGCGATGCTGGCTATGAGCCTAAGCTACGCACCAGCCAATACCAAATCGTCGAATAATGGAAATGGCAACATCTGGTGTCCATGAATCATGGATGCAGCGTGCGATCGAGTTAGCACTCCGAGCTCAAGGGCAAACCGACCCCAATCCCATTGTAGGATCTGTGATCATTCATGATGACCAGATCATCGGAGAAGGTTATCACGAGCGAGCCGGAGGGGCGCACGCTGAAGTCGCCGCGATCGAAGATGCAAGGAAGTCAGATGCAGTTTTTCCTCAATCAACCCTTTACGTTACATTGGAGCCTTGTTCGACTCATGGGCGCACGGGCCCGTGTGTCGATGCGATAGCCCGGGAGAAGATTCAGAAGGTGGTCATCGGCACTTTAGATCCTAATCCTGCACACCAAGGGCGTGGGATTCAGATTCTCCAACGAATGGGGGTAGAAGTGGAGTCGGGTGTTCTCAACGATCGTTGTGAAGCGCTGAATCCAGAATTTAACACACGCATGATCAAAGCGAGCCACGGCTTCCCCATGATCTGGAGTGGAGGTCAGACCGGGGTCGATCAAGCGGCGCTCGATTGGGCGCTAGAAAAAAACATTCTCCATGGAGGTTGGTGTCCTCAAGGCCGCTTGGCAGAGGATGGCACTATTCCCTTACAGTATCACCTACGTGAATGTTCAAGTGGAGAGTATGCAGTCAGGACCCAATGGAATGTGGAGGACAGTGACGCTACCTTGATCATCTCACCTGATCCAGAACTCAAAGGGGGAAGCTTATTGACCTTGGAATGTGCCCAAAAGGCAATGAAGCCCTCTTTTATTCATTGTCCGAGTAGAGCCTCGGGATTCCTGGCAGAATGGTTGCAAGCGATCAGACCGGCAGTTCTCAATGTAGCAGGACCACGCGTATCGGAATGGCAAAATGGGCCAGACGTGACGAGGCAAGTTTTGGATTACCTGCTGAACCCTAATCGATCCGTTTAGGGACCATGCGTTTGTTTTCCGGAATCCAGCCTTGCTGGAACAGATAATCACTCAGAGCAGCAGTAATAACTCGAGCTGTTCGAGTGCTGTCGTCGGTGAGGCCTTTGGCAAGCCCCCCTCCGGCGGAAGCCGCTGCTGAGAGTGAGGTAACAAGGATGCCACCCGGACCGACAGCCGATATGGCTCCAGGCTCGGCATTACTTCCACCTGTTGTTTGAAAACGGTAAAAGGGAATTTCTTGCATTCCATCCCAATAGGAAACAGTGACATAGGTTTCAAGTTTCGTTCCACCCGCCCCAAACCCGATGGCGGCGCGTAAGGCGCGGCTACCTTGATTGACCAGTGAGAATCCTCCTCGGATGATCCAAATGGATTCCGGAACATCGTCTGGATCGAGCTGGGTTAATTGCTTGATGATCTCACTCTCGGAACGGATCATTGTTGTTGTGGCGATGTGTTTATTCACCCGTTCTTGAAGGGCATCTGTAAAGTAGCGAGCTAAGTTTTCTTTAAATTCGATGAGTTCGGCGTCATCGCGGTCGACGTTGAATTCTGCTTTATCGGTTTCCCAATGGTAGAGGTAAATCTGGTCTGGGGGGAGGCGTGGAACGAAGGCCGGACTATGGGTTTCTTGATCCAGGCTGACGGAAGCGCATCCCATCATGAAGGTGGATGCAATCAAAAGAAGACAACCCTGTATCTTCATTGGCTTAAAGTATGAAGAGATCGTTTTGATTAGGACTCGAGCGGGTTGGTGATTTGAGCAATTCGTTCCATGACCTCTTCCCCGAACTCTTGATAGCGGGTACGTTTATCAGAAGCGTCTGAGTGGGGGTAAAATGGTTTATCCATGACGACCGTGACAGGCTTAAAGGGGCGGGGTTGATGACCCCGGGGCCAGGCGTCATGTGCGCCAAAAATACGAGTCGGAACGACAGGAGCATTGGTCTTGGCGAGAACAAGACCGATACCCGGCATGGGGGGCTGGAGTTTGCCGTCCCAGCTTCGAGAGCCCTCAGGAAAGATGACGACTGGATATCCATCGCGGGTCGCTTTGATGATTTTCTTCAAGCCGACCATATCTGGATTTTCCTGATCAACAGGGATGGCCTGGAGTTTTGGGAGGAGTTGATCAAAGATCGGTGGCTTAAAGAGTGTTTTTCGGGCCAGGTAGCAGGGTTGAGGATCAACGGTGCAGCCAACCGCCGGTGGATCGAGAAAGCTATCGTGATTCGACGCAATCAGGCATCCTCGATCCGTCGGGATATGCTCCTTACCTATTACCTTCAAATGGTGGAAAACAGAGAGATACCAGTTTAATCCCGTTTGTACGAGATAGTATTGGGGGTCTCCATATTGAGATCTCATGATCGGTTCTAGCTAGAGGGACGTGGTGCTGAGTCCGTGCTCTTTGATTTCTTCTAAAATTTGATCGACGATTTCTTCTGGACTCAAGTCAGTGGAATCAATGGTCTGAGCGTCGGCTGCTTTGGTAAGTGGGGCAGCGGCTCTAGTCCGGTCTTCTTTGTCGCGTTGGGAGAGTAGATCGAGTTGCCCTTGCGCCTCACGTCGTGCCTGACGCACTTTTTCATCCGCATCGATAAAGTATTTATGTTTTGTATCAGTGAAGACGACGGTGCCGATGTCTCTCCCCTCCATCACCACAGGGTGATCAAGGCGGATTGAGCGCTGGATGTTGACCAGATATTCTCTGAGCTCAGGCACGGCAGCCACTTTGGAAACGATTTGGTTTACGGCGTCACCACGAATTTCTTCACCAGGGGAAACGCCGTTAACCAGGAGACGGATGGTTCCGTCCTCGATCGTGGCCTCACACTCTGTTTCATCGATCAGCTCTTTAATTGCACCACGGTCTGAAGCATCAATTCCCTTCTCCTGGGCTAGCCAGGCGAAGGTGCGATACATCGCTCCTGTGTCCACGTAGATAAAATTCAGTTTTTTAGCAAGAAGTCGGGCGACTGTGCTTTTTCCGGAAGCAGCTGGCCCGTCGATAGCGATGGCGGTATTCATAGAAGTTTTCGATGCGGAACTGACTTGTTCTTGCAGTTCACTCACATGTCCTTGGAATTTGCGGCTCCACTTTTTCAGCGGCGCGCTGACGATGGGTCTCTTGCCACGTTTGAGGACCTGATTGAGATGGTCGAAGAAAGTGGGGTAAGAAGTGGAAATACAGTCAGTATCGTGGATGTGAGTCGTTCCGTCTGCAAAGAGGCCGAGGATGGCAGCGGACATGGCAATCCGATGGTCTCCATAGCTTTCTACACTCGCTGCCTTGATAGGGCATCCTCCTTCAATAATGAGACCGTCAGGCTTCTCTGTTACAGAAACTCCGAAGGCCTTTAAATTGGTAGCGATAGCGGCTAAGCGGTCTGATTCTTTGACACGCAGTTCCTCAGCATCCTTAATGACGGTGGTGCCATGAGCGAGAGCTGCGGCGACGGCCATGATGGGGATTTCATCAATGAGATTAGGGATTTCATCACCGCTTACTTCCGTTCCGATCAGGTGCTGGCTACCGTGAATGGAAAGGGTTCCTTTAGGCTCCCAATCCTGGTCTCCCAGGTGCTCGCTAAAGGTCGCACCCATACGACAGAGTACATTTAAGAGGGCCGTACGCGTGGGGTTGAGCCCAACGTTTTGCAGCCTGGCTCGTGATCCGGGTAAACAAGCTGCTGCGACAATCCAAAATGCGGCTGAGGAAAAATCTCCCGGGATGGCAATAGGCTGGGCCAGCAGTGGCTGCCCTCCATAGAGGTTGACTTCCAGGTCAGTCGTCCGAATGGCAGCGGATAAGTGTTTGAGCATCCTTTCGGTATGATCACGAGAAGGGGCGGATTCACGGATGACCGTCTTTCCTTCAGCCTGCAGTCCGGCGAGGAGTAAACACGATTTCAGCTGTGCACTTGGAATCGGGGTGGTGTATTCAAGACTGGATAGCTTCCCGCCAGTGATTTGAAGGGGAGGCCTCCCCTGTTCACCTTCGCATTCGACGGTTGCACCCATCTTCGCTAATGGATCGGCAATCCGCTTCATGGGCCGCTTATTCAGAGAGTGGTCCCCGAACAGTCTGGATGTAAACTGCTGGCCAGCCAGGATTCCAGACAGGAGGCGCATCGTGGTTCCTGAGTTGCCGCAATCGATCGGTTCAAGAGGAGCCTTGAGATCAAATCCGTTGCCTGTAATCAGGAAGGAAGTTTCATCGATCGTTTCGACCTGAGCTCCAAGTGCCTGCATCGCGCGTAAACTGGCCATGCAATCATGGCTCGGTAGAAAATCAGTCACGAGTGAGGTTCCTTTAGCCAACCCTCCGAGCATGGCAGCGCGGTGAGAGATACTCTTATCTCCCGGAATCTGCCAATTGACGTCGAGTTGACGAATAGGATGAACTTGAAGTTTTTTCACGGGTAAAATCTATTGCGTTTCTGAGCGGCTTCGTCGAGCAAGTTATAGACACTATCGAAATCATCGGAGGAAAGAAAGGCAGAGGTTTGGCTCAATTGTTCCTGAATGGCATTCACGGAGCGGAGGACGGCCTCTCGGTTTGTGGAGAGGATCGATTTCCATAGTGAAGGATTACCGGCTGCGATCCGGGTCATATCCCGAAAGCCAGGGCCCGCACAGGAGAGATGCTCTTCTTCTGTTGCATTCATGAGGAGAGCGCTAAGTAAGTGTGGGAGGTGGCTAATGGAAGCGATAGCGTCGTCATGTTCTTCAGAGCTCATTCTGAGCACTTGAGACGACCCACATGAGGTCCAAAATGCTTCCAAGCGCTCAAGCTGCTCATTTTCAGCTGCATCGGTAGTAATAATGGTGGTGGCTCCCTTAAATAGATCTGCTCTTGAGGATTCATATCCTCCGTTTTCGGAGCCGGCCATGGGGTGAGACCCAATCCAACTGAGACCTGAAGATGGCAACAACGGGGGGATATTTTTCTGAAGCCACGACTTCGAACTGCCAACGTCGGTAATCATAGCGCCAGGCTTTAGGTTCTGGCTGATACGTTGAACGAGATCTGGCATCACCGTGACTGGGGAGCAGAGAACGACGAGATCGGCATCGCTGACAGCTTCCTCAATGGCCTCAAAGGTGTTGATACCGAGTTGATCCGCGTCGATCTGGGTCAGGACTTCCGGATTTCTGGCCCAGACAGAAAGACTTTCCAAGTCATTCTTAGCCGCGAGGCATTTTGTTATAGAGCCGCCTAGTAAGCCGGGAGATAAGACCGCTACGCGCGAGAATGGGGTAGAGGACATGGACTAAATCACCTCTAAGATTTCGGACTCAAAGCGAGTCATTTCTTCAGGTGTTCCGATAGAGACTCTGATCCAATCCGGTAAGCCATAGCTACTCAGGGAGCGGATAATGACCCCTTTTTGCTGTAGCTCAGAGAAGATTCTGTCAGCTTCCCCAGTCTTCATCATGACAAAGTTCGCCTCAGAGGGGATATAGTGGATCTGATGTTGGCGGGCAAAGGCTTCTAATCGATCTCTACCGGCCAGAGTCATTTCGGCAGTCTTCGACTGGTGTTCTTTATCCTGATAGCTGGCGAGGGCAGCCGCTTGGGCAATCGCGTTTGCATTAAACGGTTGGCGACAGCGTTGCAGCACTCCCGCAATTTCTGGATGCGCCAGTCCATAACCAATTCTTAACGCCGCCAACCCCTGAATTTTTGAGAAGGTGCGGGTCAAAATGAGTTGCGGGAACCGTTCTAACCACTGAATCGAGGGAGGGGCATCAGGCAAGAACTCGTAATAGGCTTCATCGAGAATGACAATGACTGAAGAAGGGACCTTTTCCAGAAAGGCCACTATCTCTGTATCTGGAATTCGAGTTCCTGTCGGGTTATTCGGGCTGGCGATAAAAATCATTTTAGTATCTGGTCGGATGGCTTCGAGCATGGCCTCCAGATCATGTTGAAAATCACTGTCCGGAACTTCAATCATTTCGACGTTAAACAATTGAGCCATCAGCTTATAGACCACGAAAGCATAGCGGCTGGCGACGACACTGGATTGGCCGGGTTGGGTGAAAGCATGGTAGGAAAGCTCAATGATTTCATTCGATCCATTGCCTAAAATGACCTGATCTTTGGAAAGCTGATGATCTTCAGCAATCGCCTCGCGCAGATGATATCCGCCGCCATCAGGGTAAATATGAGCATTTTCGAGAAACGCTTTAGAGGCCTCAATTGCTTTCGGTGAAGGGCCGAGCGGGTTCTCATTGGATGCCAGCTTGATGACAGAAGCCGGATCCAGACCGAATTCGCGGGCGACATCATCAATCGGCTTTCCCGGTTCATAAGGAACGAGGCTCTGAAGTGAAGCATTTGCTAAATTTTTATCCCAAATCGACATAAACCCGAAAAGATTGTCTCAATGACTTTGATTGTCCATGCAATATAGAAGCGATTTTATAAATAGTCGAATGAGAGCTGTGACCAGAACCTAAATCCGCTTCGACCTATTTTGCGCTCGTCAGGGCTGCCAGATCTGATCAGGATTCGGGATGGCAGAGGTGAAACAGTATGGAGAGGGAGAGATCGTCTTCGAGGAAAAGGCTTATTGTGATGGTGTCTACATTGTCACAAACGGTCTGGTCGAGATCTTTACGAAGGCAGGCGAAAACGAGATGGTTTTGACGGAGGTCGGGAAGGGCGGAATGTTTGGCGAGATGGCGACAATCGATCTTCAGGAACGCTCAGCTGGCGCACGCGCGATGGAACCCACGACTGTAGTTCATCTGGGGAGAAACGAGTTTGGTGGCCGTCTGCAAAAATTGCCTCTCTGGGCACTGCTGCTCATTCAAATGCTCGTTCGGCGGTTGCGCGAATCGAATCTGAAGCTGGTTGAGCTCCAGACGAATGAGAGCGTGGAGCCAGTTGAAAAACCTCGTGATGAAGAACGCCTGGTTGCCGATGAGAGGGTGGATGCTGACCAGATCATGAGTGAGATGGGCCGAGAATTATCTGAGTAGATCGATGCATTTTGGGCAACTCCAAGTTGATTCTCCTCTCCTTCTCTCGCCCATGTCTGGGTTTACGAATTTACCTTTCCGGGTTGCGATTCGTGCTTTAGGAGGGTTATCGATCACGACCACTGACTTTGTCAATGCCCGGTCGCTATTAGAGCTGAACCGAAAGGCGATTCGAATGATTTCAGCTGCCTCAGAAGATCGACCGTTAGGGGTTCAACTCTTTGGCGCCTCGAAACAGGAATTAGCGGATGCAGCGCGCTTTCTCCAGGATTTGGGCATTCAGTTTATCGACATTAATTTAGGCTGCCCTTCTGAGAAGGTGACACGGGGTGGAGCGGGCGCAGCCTTAATGAAGGATGAGGAACTCACTGAAGAACTGTTGGAGGCGATTGTGAAAGCGGTCGACATCCCGGTGACGGCGAAAATGCGCCTTGGCTGGGATGACCAAACGATCAATGCTCACCGGGTTGCGCCTCGCCTGGAAGAGATGGGAGTAGCGGCTGTTGCTGTTCATGGGCGCACAAAAGAACAGGGCTACACGGGGAGTGTCAATCTGGAGGCGATTCATCAAGTCACTCAATCAGTCAGGCAGATCCCGGTCATTGGAAATGGGGATGTTCATAACCATATCGACGCAAAGCGGATGATGAATGAAGTGGGTTGTTCCGGTGTGATGGTGGGAAGAGCGGCCCTGGCGGATCCCTTTTTCTTTCGGGATACACTGCGATATCTGAGAGAGGGAGTTGAGCCACCAGAGCATACTCAAGAAGAGAGGCTGCTGTTGATGAACTTGCACTTTTCATTAGCGATTCAGTATTGGGGAGAAGAGGCGGCCTGCCTTCAATTCCGGAAGGTGATTCCCGGCTACAGCGAACACTTTCGCGGCAAGGAAAAGTGGCGTTTACGCGCACAGAGTATTTATGGAGCAGAAGATTACCGCGAATTACTCAGTGGCCTTTTGGACTCTGAATTGGACCCGCTCTGCTATTTTCCTGAAACGGAAGCGGACGTCTATCGGGAAGCGCTTTCCGATTTCTCATGAACTACCGAGTGCAATTCGCCAGGTTGTATGTATGGTTTAAGAATGTTGTCCGAAGATGATTTTAGCTACGCTTTAGAGAATACGAAGGTGATTCGCAACCCAGAGAAGCGGATCGATACGTTTTCCAGTTCCTTTATTAATTACACCCTGATCACAGAAGATATGGACCAAGTCCGGCTTTCCAAGGTCCGCGAGGGATCCATTCAGGCTGAAAAGCCAGAAATCATCTCTCCTGATCATTTTTCCAAGCTGTTACTCGATGGATTTGGGGAAAAGGCAAACCAATTCGCTGAATCGATCAGCCGCTTCGGAAATCAATGGGCATTACTCAAATATGGATTTAAAGTCTCGAAATCGGACTTTCGCGTTTATGAAGTCAATGAGCCGATCGATCTCCTAGCCCCAAGATTGCTTGATGAAATCGAAGCTCGGAATGACCCGATGTCGGCGGTATTGACAGGGGTGGATGATGGTTGGGAAGTCTGCCTTTTGAAATTCATGCTCGACCTGAGTGCCGCCTCTGGGGGGCAGAATCTAAGAGATTTCAGGGATCAGGGCCTCATCTAATAGAGACGCTGGACATCGGGATGGTTCTTACTATCCTGTGGACGTGACCATCGGTTTCTTACGCCAGATTTTAGGTTTTATTCCAGTTCTCCTGTTTCTACTGAGCCCTGTTTATGGGGTGATTTCGGGCGGGACTTATAGCTGGGATGAACGGATCGTTTTAGTCAAGGAGCCGGGTAAGCCCACCGTCCCATATCGCACGGTTCAATACGAAGAGCGTGAAAGCTCTGTGATTCTCGAAACAGACTCGGGTAAGAAGATGGGGTGGCAGCTAGAATTTGTTTTAGCTGAGGGTCCTGCTTATCCAGCTGATGCCGAACGTGTCTCCGATGAAGTCCTGGAAAGATGCGTCATCAATCTTCAGCGAATCATGGGGGCTGCTGGTGAGGCGGCTCCAATCATCCAAGATGAAATTTCTAAGTTTGATACGGAACTGAAGCGCCGGCGTGATCAAGCCTTGAATGAAACAAAAGAGAAGGCAGAAGAAATGCTGGCCACTTGGAATAAAGTGAAGTACTCACCCACTGCGCAAATCCCGGTCGAAAAATTAGAGGAAGTAATTCAATTTGCCGGTGAGATTACCGCATTGATGCCTGAGTTTGCTGAGCGTCTCGAGCCTCAACTGACGCAAATGAAGGAGCACTTAGTCTATATGGAAAAAGGGCTTTGGTACTGGGATGGAGAGTGGGTCAAGAAGGAAGACATCGTGGCTCGCTACGAAGAGAAAGAAAGCGATGCGAGAAATCAGTTTTTCGAGAACGAGTTTGCCCCGACTCTTCCGGCTGTGGCAATTCCTGCAAAGCTGACCTTGATTATGTTTGGGCCGGGATTACTGACACTTTCGCTCTTTCTGATTCTGTTTCTGCAGGCGGTGATCTCACGTTCTTTTCCGAAAGGCATTTTTAGTTGGATCATCATTTTGCTGATGATTGGCATGATAGGGCTTAATGTCTTCTTTCTGAGTGGAATTCTATATGGGAAAAAATCCATCAGCGATGTCGAGCCCATCACACCAGATGCTGAATTTGCTTTAGCAGAAACCAGCTTAGGTCGGGCGATCTTTCTTTCTTCAGAACCAGAAATCGTGATCCAGAGTGAAGGTGATAGTAAAATCACTCTGATCGAAGCAGATGTGAATCAGGCCATTCTCAATCACTTACTCTATGAAGGGGCAGGGACCAGTAACTTCCTTGAATTCGAACGCCGATCAACGGGATTATTTATCGAGAATAATCGCCTTAGCATTTTGGATGAGATCTTTTTTTACGGGAAACCTGTATTAATGCAAACCCACCTCGAGATTGAAGTCGGAGAAAAATCCATTACCTTCGGCAATTTTGAAATTATCATCGGAGACACGGCATTACCCGGATTCATCGCAGCCCATGCCTGGCAACATTCGCAGAGCCAAATCTTAACTCTTCTTTCAAGCTTGAGATTGGGGCAACACTACGGAATGGTGGGAATCGAAGAGGGTCAAATTTCTTTGATGATGACGATTAAGCCTAATCACTACATCAATCCGGAGGAGGAAATAAGGAAAATGGCTAAACAGCCGTCTTCTGTCATCTCTCTACAATGAAAAGGATGGAATAGGTAGATGGAGCGGGCACTTACAACGCTTTTAGATATCCTTTTTTGCACATTAGTCATTCGCCTTATACTGGGTTGGCTCGTTATCTATCCGAGGTTAGTCAAACTGATCCTGGTAATTCTGGTTCTGTTTTTGATTGGGCTTGGTGTGTACGAGATGAATTTACCGTTTGCTGAGATTCTCTCTCTCGTCTTAATCGTTCCTTTAACGGTCATGCTGGTGCTTAATTTTCTTCCGGAGTTAGGTCGTGTTTATCAATCAGCGAGCCGTGGATCACTCTTTAGTCCCAAGGTGAATGATTCTCAGGAAATTCTTCCCGACTTGGTTCAAGCGCTGCTACAACTTCGAAAAAAGCGCATTGGCGCGTTAGTGGTCATACCTGCAGTGCAAGATGTGGATGACCTGATCAGCGGAGGAGAATCCGTTGATGCGAAAGTGAATCGCTCTTTTATTCTTTCGATTTTCAATCCTTCATCCCCACGACATGACGGAGCGATGGTGATACGAAGTGACCGGATTGTGAGAGTGGGCGGTGTTCTCCCGCTTGCATCAGCAGAAGCCAGTGGAGAAAAATATGGGACGAGGCACCTGGCCGCAATCGGACTGACCGAGCGTTGCGACGCAGATGTCTTTGTTGTTTCGGAAGAAATGGGCGTTATCTCTCACGCCAGAGGAGGTGAGCTAGAGGTTCTCCAGGATAAGGATTCAAAAGAGCTAACGAAGCAGCTGATGACTATTTTAGGAAAAGAGCGCGTTCAGACAAAGCGGCTGAAATCAAAAACGGTGCTCTTAGGGATGTGGGTCTTAGCTCTCGGGCTGGCGACCTTTGGTAGCTATGAAGTCTCTAAAATGAGGGCAAAGGCCGCTGCTGCCGAATTCAATCAGCCTGATATCCTCAGTAGTATGGATGTTCCAGTGCAATTCATAAACCGGCCAGAGAAGTCTTTTGTCGTTGGGCCCGAAAATGCCACTCCCACCATTACGGTAAGCACGCCAGTGAATGTTGTCATCTCAGGCAAACCAAGTATCGAAATTGACTTAGCAAATTCTCCTTTTGGGAAAGTGACTCTTAATTTAGAGAAGACCATGGTCAAAGGACTTCCTGCAGAAGCAGTGGTTGAAAGGATTGAGCCATCGGAAATCAATTATACGCTTGCTCAAGAGCGTGAATTTGAGATTAAAGTAGAACGGCCTGCGACCTTTGGCCTTATTGAAACACTGCGGATCAAGAGTCTGAACTATGATCCTAAAGTCGTGACGGGCAAGGTGAGAGACACGAATTGGAAATCGTATAATGTTCTCAAAGTCTTACCTCTCGATCTAACCGGAATCGCAGAGGCGGGAATCTATGAATATGATCTCACCCTGAATACACCCGCTTCCGTGATTCTTCCTGATGACCTGGTTGTGAAGGTGTCCGTAGAAATCGTAGAGAAATAGCTGACTTATTCTCGGGTCGTACTCGTTTTTACTTCAACGACATCATGAGGCTTCGACTCTCGAAGACCAGCAGGAGAGACTTTAATGAACCGGGCTTTTGTCTTCAATGTGCTTAGGTCAGCCGCCCCGAGGTAGCCGAGACCGCTTTGGAGACCACCCGCTAATTGTCCGATAATATCGGTGACGGAACCTGAAACTTCCTTGAGAGCTTCAATCCCTTCTGCAGCCAGCTTTTGCTTGGAATCCTTTAATGAGTGGCCATAGCGTGCGGCAGCACCCGCTTTCATTGCTTCTAAGCTGCCCATGCCTCGGTATTCCTTATAGAGCTTACCATCGATTTCCAGGATCTTGCCTGGTGCTTCACGGCATCCTGCAAAGAGGCTGCCACACATGACCGCGTCAGAGAGGGTGAGTGCTTTAACGACATCTCCTGATTTGGTGACGCCGCCATCTGCAATGAGTCTGACAGGCTTTTTCGTTTCTGCCCGGCTGGCATCATAGAGGGCAGTCATTTGAGGGATGCCCACTCCAGCGACGACTCGGGTGGTGCAGATCGAGCCAGGGCCTTGCCCAATTTTGATGGCATCCGCTCCAGACTCAGCCAAAAATTCTACTCCAGCCTTACTGGTGACATTGCCGGCAATTAAAGTGAGGTCAGGAAAGGTGTCTCTCAATGAGCGGATGCACAGCCCGACACCTTGGGAGTAGCCATGGGCAGTCGAAATAGCGATGGCATCGACACCTTCTTCAACCAGGTCGCCTACGTGCTCGATCAGTAAGTGATTATCGATTTCTCCGTCTGCTGTTCGCGGGGCAGAAACGGCGGCACCACAGCGCAGCCTGAATTTATCATCACGCGCTGGTCTAAAGTCGGAGCGTGATTCTTCAGCGATCTGTTCAATGTCACTGAGAGTGAACAGTCCGTGAAGGCGGTCATTTTGATCCACAACCAGAAGCTTATGGATACCGATGTGTTCATTGAAAAATTGATCAGCAGCCTTGATCGGATTGTCACCGATCTGAGTTTCATTGAGGGTGAAGAGGTCTTCTCTGGGATTCATGGCCTCACTGACGAGCCGTGATGCATAACGAGGTTTCACGACGCGTCCGGGAAGTAAGCCGATGAGCTTGCCGTCCTTATCGACGACAGGAAAGGTTCGGAAACTAAATCCCTTACTTTCAATCAAAAGGATGACATCACCTATAGACTGCTCTGGTTGGACAGTAATGGGGTCCTGAATCAAGCCATGGACGTGGTTTTTCACCTTAGCCACTTGTTTGATTTGCTGCTTAAAACTCATGTTGTAATGAATCAGTCCCATCCCGCCGTGCAGAGCCATGGCGGTGGCCATTTCGTCTTCTGTGACCGTATCCATGTCCGAAGAGATGAGGGGGAGCCTGAGTGTGAGAGATTCTGACAGACTGGATTGGAGATCTGTCTCGCGAGGCAGAATTTCAGAATAATTGGTCGCCAGTGAAATATCATCGAAGGTGAGTCCCTCTGCCTGATGTTTGAGAAAAAACTCAGAGGCGGGCAGGTAAAAGGGTGAACCAGCGTGAGTGGAATGATCTAATTCGCTTGCCATGGGTAAGTCAGCGCCAATCGGACTAAAATTTCAAGTCCTAATTCGATCCTAAAAAAGAGTCGAAAGCATGCAAGGTGGCTTCGATATCCTCATTCGTGTGAGCTGAAGAGATGAAATTCGTTTCAAATTGAGAGGGTGGAACATAGACCCCTGCTGACTTCATATGATGGAAATAACGTTTAAATAACTCGAGATCAGATTGTTTAGCGTCTTCCAAATGATGAACTTCATGCTTGGTGAAGAAGAGGCAGAACATGGAACCAACACGATAGAATTTCATCGGTAGTTCTGGATGGTCACTGATTCTCTTCCGGAAGCCTGCCTCCAGTTGGCTCCCGATC
Source organism: Verrucomicrobiota bacterium (assembly GCA_039815855.1). Classification (GTDB taxonomy): domain Bacteria; phylum Verrucomicrobiota; class Verrucomicrobiia; order Methylacidiphilales; family JBCBYL01; genus JBCBYL01. The sequence continues at coordinate 1,287 of JBCBYL010000055.1, read as the reverse complement.
TCCTCAAGTTTGACATAGGCGTCAGTTGCCTCGAGCTCTTCGAGTTGAGCTTTACCTGCTGCCATGGCCAGGGGATTTCCAGAAAGGGTTCCAGCTTGATAAACCGGGCCGTCAGGAGCGAGAAAATCCATGATGGAGGCTTTGCCGCCAAAGGCTCCTACGGGTAAGCCGCCTCCAATGACTTTACCGAAAGCGGAGAGATCTGGAGTCATGCCAAGGATTCCTTGAGCACCCGCTTTGCCGAGACGAAACCCGGTCATGACCTCGTCAAAAATAAGGACAAACCCAATCTCATCAGCCCGTTGGCGCAGGGTTTGAAGGAATTCAGGATCAGGAAGAATGAGTCCTGCATTGGCCGGGATCGGTTCTAGAATGACACCCGCTAAGTCATCACCAAATTCGTTAACGGCAGCTAAAAAGGACTCGATATCATTAAAGGGAAGCGTGATTGTTTCTGTGGCCAGCGAAGCAGGAATCCCTGCACTATCTGGCTGGCCTAACGTAAGGGCACCCGAACCCGCTTTCACGAGGAGTGAGTCGACGTGGCCATGATAACAACCCTCGAACTTGATAATCTTGTCTTTGCCTGTGAACCCTCTTGCTAAGCGAATACAGGACATGGTGGCTTCTGTGCCACTGCTGCACATCCGAACTTTTTCGACAGAGGGCACCCAGTCTTCAATGAGCCTGGCCATATCCAGTTCGAGAGGGCCGGGGACGCCAAAACTGGTGCCTTTCGAAATGGCAGCTTCAAGCGCTTGTTGAACAGGTTGAGAGGAGTGGCCCAGGATGGCCGGCCCCCAGGTGCAGACATAATCGACGTATTCATTTCCATCGACATCATAGAGTTTTGAACCTTTGGCGGATTCAGCAAAAAAAGGAGTACCGCCGACAGCCCGGAAAGCCCGGACCGGCGAATTCACTCCGCCAGGGATGAGTTTAAGAGATTCTGCAAATAAAGCCTCAGATCGTTCCATGCCCTAATAAAACACAGATTGGGAAAAACTCACTTCCAATTCGTCACCACTGTCGGCCAATACCACCACACTCATTTATCTTCCACCGGTGTCACTTCTCGCAGGGTATAATGCCCAACTTTGTGTAACCAATGTCTTCGGATAACGTGTTACTTATTTGTACGGTTCATCCCCAGCTCACAATCTGCTTTTGAATAGACTATCTTATCCCGGTTATACCCACGGGAAATGAGATGGTAGAGCGCTCCTTCAAATCCAATGCGTGGTAGGCGAGGCTTGTCTTATTTTCCTACTTTTCATACATGCCTCG
>JBCBYL010000115.1:0-7596 GCA_039815855.1 Verrucomicrobiota bacterium | reverse complement strand
TCTGACTTCATTTCACCTCCCTCATCCTGAAGAAAATTCACCAGGTACGTTTCAAGCAAAGGCAGGATACTTGGCGAAAAACCCCAGAAATTCATCGAAACGAGCTCTTTCCCGGTCAAGGGGATGACGTGATCTCCATCAACATTTTCAGCTCCTGCTTCCGTTTTAAAAATCTTAGTCCTCTCAACGACAGAAGTAAGATGGCATTTGTCTGATTGCTCACAAATTCCACGAGCGACGCTTCCATGATCTGAGAGGGTATTCCCTAATTGATACCCCACCATGGCGCTTGGGCAAAGTATCCTGCCTTTGCTTGAAACGTACCTGGTGAATTTTCTTCAGGATGAGGGAGGTGAAATGAAGTCAGAATTTTATATTCCAACCATCGTTGATTTGTTAATTAAGAACCAGCAGGGCTATTGCCAGGTTCTGGGTACCGAAAGTAGCTGGTTCGGGGTGACTTATCAGGAAGATAAGGCTCAAGTCCAATCTTCGATTCGAAATCTGATCAAAAATGGAGACTATCCAGATTCTCTAAATCCATAACGCATTCCTATGAACACAGAAACATTTGATACTGTCATAGTCGGTTCGGGTTCTTCAGCCTACTTCGCTGCTCAAGTTCTTACGCAAGCGGGTCAGAAGATTGCTATGGTGGATGAGAGGCCCTACGGAGGGACATGCGCCTTACGTGGTTGCCAACCTAAAAAGTATCTCGTCGCTAATGTTGATGCAGTGGCAATGGCTTGTCATCTGGTCGGTCAGGGAATTATCGAACGACCCCAAACGGATTGGAAAGCTCTTCAGAAGCTTAAAAATGAGTTTCTGGATGGCCTCTCGGAAGAGGCTCAGGCCGGATTTGAGAAGTGGGGAGTAAAGACCTACCTGGGATCAGCTCGAATGACCGGGGCACACACGATCGAGGTCAATGAGCAGCGCCTGGAAGGTGAGCACATCATTCTCGCAACGGGTTCCGCTCCACGTCCGATGAGCATTCCAGGTGCAGACCTTGCAGGCACCAGTGATGACTTTCTTAATCTTGCAGACCTTCCAGAGCGAATGGTTTTTATAGGAGGTGGCTATATTTCAATGGAATTTGCCACGGTTGCCGCCTATGCCGGTGTCCAAGTGACCCTCCTTCATCGCTCGAAGCAAATACTGAAGAATTTCGATCAAGACTGCGTTAGTGTTCTACTCGATGCCGCTAAAGAAATCGGCATAAACATCGTGACTGAAGAGTCACCGGAAATGATTGAAAAAACAGCATCCGGCTACGTGCTGAAAGGCTCGTCTGGAAAAGAGTATGAAACGGACTACATCATTAACGCAACAGGTCGTATTCCGAATACTTCAGTATTATCGAAGGGTAAGAATCACAACGTCGATTTCGATGGTAGGGGAATCAAAGTAAAGCCAACCTTACAGAGTGTCAGTAACCCTGCTGTTTATTCTATTGGAGACGTTGCTGACAGCGGATACCAGTTGGCTCCGGTTGCTGATCACGAGGGAAAGTTAGCAGCATCAAATCTCCTGGCAGGGAATCCCCAAGAGATCGACTATCGCATTGTCCCCAGCACCGTCTTTACCATACCTAATCTGGCTACGGTTGGCCTCAGTGAGGAAGAGGTAAAAGCAAAAAATATCCTCTATCGGGTAAACCGCGGATCGACGGCCGGATGGCCTTCTTCTAAGCGAATTGGAGAAAAACACTCTTTTTATAAAGTCATCATCGAAGAGGGCACCAACCGGATTCTTGGAGCCCATTTGGTCAGGCATTTAGCCTCTGAGCTTATTAATCTTTTTGCTCTGGCTATCGCCCAAGAGGTGACAACGGAAGCCATGCAGAAAATGATGTGGGCCTATCCAACGTACAGTTCGGATATCAAGTATATGATCAAATAGTCGCTCAAGCTTGGGTCAGTGCTCAGGTGCCTGTTCCATAGCGACTGCCTGTGTTGAAGCTTCAGGCTGTCTCACATTTTCGATGAGTTGAATTGTCTCCGGAGCAGGTGGCTTGGTGAAGAAGGTGAGCATGAAGCTGACCAGAAAATTGAGCATCATACCAATAGTGCCTACACCCTGAGGGCTGATCCCGTTCTCACTGATCCCGAATGTCCACTTTTCCATGCCGCCAAAAACTGTGGCCAGGATATAAAAGAGTGTAAAACCTAAGCCAGCTAACATCCCACTGATGGCGGGAATCGTGCCAACTCGCTTACTGAAGATGCCAAGCAGCAAGGCAGGAAAAAAGGTGGCCGCAGCCAGCCCAAAGGCAAAGGCAACAACCTGGCTGACAAAGCCGGGAGGATAGATCCCAAAAAGACCGGCAACGACAACGGCGATGCCAATGACCCCTCGGCCTACGAGTAGCCTTTTCTTTTCCGGCGCTTCAGGATCGATAATCCGGTAATACAAATCGTGCGCGACACTTGAAGAAATGACGAGTAACAGCCCGCTGGCTGTAGAAAGGGCTGCAGCCAGGCCTCCAGCGGCAACGAATGCGATAATCCAGTCAGATAGCTGTGCCATCTCAGGAGTAGCCAGTACGATGATATCCCGATCCGGTCCGCTCAGACCTTGTTCCTGTAAAAAAATTCTGACGTCCTTTCCTTTCTCTCCATCACTGTCGATCCATTGTTGGTGGGAGCGAGTGAGGTCCAAGAGGTCCGCTTCCGCTAACTGACCCCGACGAAATATTTCATTATCTGCCTGATTCGAATATCTTAACTGGCCATCTCCATCGTCGAACCAAAGAATCAGGCCTGTTCTTTCCCAGCTTTCAAACCAGGATGGCAGCTCCTTCTCGGAAGCCTGATTGAGGGACTGAAGCATGATATAGCGGGAGAATCCGGCAATCGAAGGAGCAGTGAGATAGAGGAGTGCAATAAAGAAGAGGGCATAAAAACCACTCCAGCGAGCTGCCTGAGGAGACTTGACTGTATAAAACCGCACGATGACGTGCGGCAGCCCTGCTGTCCCTGCCATTAGAGCAAACGCGACCAGAAAGACATTGGTCATATCCCAGCTCCCTACAAAAGGAGCCGTGTACGAATGAAATCCTAAGTCCATCTGTATAAGGTCAAGTTTCGTTAGTAGCGGAGTGCCCTCTCGAAGGATTTCTGAGCCTAACCCGAGTTGTGGAATTGGATTTCCTGTCAACTTAATCGAAATTGCGATTGCCGGCACGAGGAAAGCGGTAATGAGGACCCAGTATTGTGCGACCTGTGTCCAGGTGATTCCTTTCATTCCACCTAACGTTGCGTAGATAAAAACGATGATCATGCCAATCACAACACCTATATTGATATCCACATTCAGAAAGCGACTGAAAACCACTCCGACTCCACGCATCTGCCCGGCAACGTAGGTAAAGCTGATAAAGAGTGCACAAATAATGGCAACGAGGCGTGCCGGATTTCCGATGAGTCTCTGCAGGAGTGTGGGATTAGTTTTCCCCTTTAAGTACGTCGTCGGGTATCGGTCCCCGACAAAGTCAGGAACAGTAAAATGACCAAACTTTCTTAAGTAGGGAGCTAGCAGTAAGGCCAGTAAAACAAAGCCCCCTGTCCATCCCATTAGGTAAACCCCTCCTGCATAGCCCATCGATGAAATCAAGCCAGCCATCGATATAAAGGAAGCGGCGCTCATCCAGTCGGCCGCCGTAGCCATCCCATTCGCAGCCGCTGGCACTCCGCGTCCGGCGACATAAAAACCCTTGGTATCCGCAACTCGCGCCCACCAGGCAATACCTAGGTAGAAGGAAAAGGTGATTCCGACAAAAATGAAGGTCCAGGTCGTAATCACGAAGATGAATCAGATTTTGTTATTGATGAAGGTTCATAGAAGGCACGGTCAATTCGATTCATGACCAATGCATAAGTGAGTATGAGCAAGACAAAAACAATGATCGAGCCCTGTTGAGCAAACCAGAATCCAAGAGGATAGTCTGTTCCGGGCAGTTTATAGCTGTTTAATGGTTCTACCCAAAAGATACCGCAGCCGAAGCTAGCCGAAGCGGCAATGAATAAGCACAGCCCCAGAACAAGAAGATTTAATTTCCAATAGTGTTCTTTCTGCTTCTTAGCGACCATTCCTTTGAAAATAGGTGAACCGACACCAATATCGATAAGAAAACACGATACGGATCAATGACGTTTAGAAAGATTAATAGGACTCAACAGGGCCTCGATGGTGAGGCGGAGGAGGAGGAGGCATTTGGTTGTTACCACCTTGATCGAATGGAGGAGGGCGATGTCCTCTGTTTTGATCAGAGCCTCTCTCTTCGCTTCGGTGTTGAGGACCACGCTCACGCGAGTGCTCTGGCATCATGAAGGAGGCATCAGGATTTCCCTTAAAGTAGCGACTGACAAAGGGAAATGCATCAGTGACAAAATAAGCATAGGTGCCATCAGGAAATTCATTGGTCTTGAGTTCTTTCCCATTGCACTCGTCGAGATCACCTAAGCCCTCTCTGTATTCGTAATCACAGGTATAAGTACCGTCATAACGGCCTCCAGGCCCACCTTCTCTTTTGCCACGTTTTAATTGGTAACTCGGTTTGAGTTCCTTCTGGTAGTAGATCGGAAATCCATCAGCAGCCCAGCCGACCATGACGGGTTCAGAGTTTTGAGAGAGGCTGTGAATCAATCTCCAGGGAATTCCGTGGTAGTGGTATTTTCCAGAGGGTTGAACATGCGCGTTATTGTCATCCAAGCCCAAGGTGGATTTCCCATCGATAATGGCTTCCATGCGCCAATTCCTGTCATGATTCCAGGTCTCAGCAGTTCCGGGCTCAAAACTGACCCCATTCAGTGCAATTCCGAAGGTCCTCCCTGTGGGACGGATCGATGAGGCCATACGTGGGCTCAACGGTATTCTAAACGTATGATTTTGAGGACGAATGGCGTGCGGGTTTCCTCGAGTGGGAAACTGACCGGTTGAGTGGGCTGGAATGGCGTTCGACTGAATCTTGAGATGATTTCCATCTTCAGAAATCGTAACCTCGTTTTGGTATGTCGAGCTGTTACCTACTTCCGTGTAGAGAGGATCATGACCTTCATGGCCATGGAGCATGGAACTGGATAAGCAGACACCGGTGAACCATAGGGAAATGATCGGATAGGTCTTCATTCTCTGAGTCAGTTTGAAAGCGGATTTCAGAATCTCAAGAAGCGTTTCTCAGTCCGGGAATGCAGATTCGCATGAACTCGTTCAAATCGATCGAATCGACCGAACGAGCTGATTGAGAAACGAGTGAGCTGTGATGACTGAGTCCTCGAATACGTAAGCGTAAACGGAGCTGGTTTACTTTCTTTTGGTTGTGCATGAGTTGTGTCCTTTTCATTGATGGTTCAGTTGTTCTTGCTGGGATCAACTTAATGAAATGGGATGACGAAAGTGATACTCCCTAAATGACAGTTTTGTCATTTAGGGATATTTCGTTGGAGTGGGGAGAATAGATCTGACTATGCTAGTGATATGAAGGTACTGGTCGTTGAAGACGAAAAGAAGCTACTCAGCTTCATCCGTAAAGGATTAGAGGAACATGCGATGGCGGTAGACCCGATTGATCATGGGGATGATGCTCTGGCCATGGCCCTGGCTACCCCCTATGACGTCATTGTCCTCGATATCATGCTACCAGGACGAGATGGCTTGAGTATCCTCCGTGCCCTCAGAGAAAAGGGGATGGATGTTCCTGTGATTCTTCTTACAGCACGTTCAGGCCTCAATGAGCGGGTAGAAGGGTTAAATATGGGTGCAGACGATTATCTTCCAAAGCCTTTTTATATCGAGGAACTTGTGGCGCGGATTCATACCGTCGTCAGGCGTTCGAGCGGACATGGAAGTAATTTGCTTCAAGTTCAAGACCTGACCATGAATCTCTCTACGCGTGAGGTCAAACGGGGAGAGCGAGTCATTGAGCTGACCGCCCGGGAATTCGCTCTCCTGGAATATTTGGCCAGATCACCAGGTAGGGTCATGACTCGCACCCAAATATGTGAGCATGTCTGGAGCTATCACTTTGATCCCGGAACGAATCTTGTTGATGTGTACATTCGACGTGTTCGGGGTAAAGTCGATGAGCCTGGTGAGATGAAGCTGATTGAAACCGTTCGAGGGGTGGGGTACCGAATCCGTTCGGAGAAAGAAAAATAGCTTATGTTGATGCGCAAAGCAGAGCGGGATCAGATCAATCTCCCGGGCAATAAGAAGTCATTCAGATTACGCCTGACCTTGTGGGCAATGATTTTGTCCGGGGTGCTCTTTCTCATTGTTGGTGGCATGGCCTGGTTTCTTGTTTATCAACAGTTTCTCGGATCAATTGACGGGCGTCTCGACTACCCGATCCGTCATGGTGCTCCTATTCTGCAAGAAAATGTGAGATGGAATCACTATGGTCGAGCGCGAATCCCTGAATTGTTAGATTCCATATCGGAACGTTATATCTTTCTCATTGCGAATGCTGAACATGAGATTGTGTTTCAGGCGGGTGAGACAGAACGATATGCTTCAGAGAAGGTAAAGACGATACTCCCTTCAACGGAATCATTTCCTGAATTTCGTGGTGCGGATGGTCCTCCGCACCGTGGATTGCTGCCTTCTTATGAAGGACCGGCAGCGCATCAACCTGTAGTACCGGAGGCATCTTCAGGGCGTAAGGGAACCGACAATCAGTACTCTCTTCCTCCTCACCTTCGCACAGGGAATTCTCCTGCGGGTCGGTCTGATCAAAATACGGGTTTAGCGAGAAGTGGTCCCGATGGAGGCCGACAATCTCCTATTAATTTGAGCCCAATTGACTATCAGACCTTCCGGGATGATTTAGGAAAGCGCTGGCGTTTGGGGATCGCAGGAAACCGTAACTTTATCATGATCCTGGGAATACCAGTCTCTTCGGTCTCTAGTGAACTCGATTTTGCTCGAACCTTTTTACTCGGTTTTATTCCGATTGGAATAGGATTCATCGCCGGAGCAGCGTTCTGGCTCTCGTCTCAAGCATTGAAACCGGTGACGCGAGTGACTCATTTAGCCTCTCGTATTAACGCAGCAGAGCTTCATGAGAGGATTCCGACTTCAGATGACTATGCTGAGTTTAATAAGCTCATCCACATCTTTAACTTAATGATAGCTCGTTTGGAAAAGAGTTTTCATCAGGCACGACGCTTTAGTGCAGATGCATCTCATGAACTCAAAACCCCGATCGCATTGATGCAGATGCAAGTGGATGCCGCATTAAAAGAGGCTCCACCTGGTTCGCCTGAAGAGGAAGTGTATTTCCAGCTTGCAGAAGAAATTACGCGTCTGAAGCAAATCACGCAGAGCCTGTTACTTCTTTCACAGTCTGATGCAGGCTACTTGAAGATGGTTAGGGAGAGAATTTGCTTAAGTGATACCCTACAACAGTTAGCTGATGATGCGGCTGAGCTCTGTTCACAAGCAGGCTTAACATTCGATGCCACCATTCCCAGGGGGCTTTTTGTCATCGGAGACGAAACCCTATTACAGCAATCCGTCATGAACCTCATCATGAATGCGATTAAATACAATCAGGATCATGGGTTTGTTCAGTTGGCAGCGATAAGTGAAAAAGAT
>JBCBYL010000128.1:0-6203 GCA_039815855.1 Verrucomicrobiota bacterium | reverse complement strand
GGTTGATGCCGGTGCGTGCTTTACGATCAACGACTTCAACCCAAAAACGGGTGAGAAGATCCAGATTGCTGCTTCTAAATCCGTCAAATTCAAAGTTGGCGCTGATTTCAAACAGAGTGTTAAATAACACCTGAGCACTTCTATTTAAAAAAAGCCCGGTCTGCGAAGACCGGGCTTTTTTATAACCTACGGAGTTTTATTTATACCTACAACCTGGTTGCTTAACGACATCCACGATAAACAACTCTACGTGGTGTGTAGCAGTATCCGTGCCGGGCATAAACCGCGCGACTTCGATACGGTAATGCTCGAACATACCGAACGGGTCGATACCCACGATAATGGGTATATCGAGGAGCACAATGTCCACGGTTGATGTAACCGTAATGTGCTCCGTGACCTGCGTTAAATGAGATATGAATGTTCGCTTTAGCCTCAGAAGTGGAAAATCCATAGAAGGCGGAACCGATAACAATAACAGCGAGTAGAGATTTAATGGCTTTCATGCTTTTTTTGACGTTAGTGTTGTTCAAATGATTCATCCTTTTTTTCAGTCTAATGAAATACGTGTCATCGGTGAGGCCAGCTGCCTCTCTGCAACTGAGACGTTCGGACAGAAAAATCAACGGCTTCCACAGCCTAAATTAGAGAAGTGGATGAATCCTCTCCATCGGCAAGCGTGTCTTCTCCTACAGAATCTCCTCACTCCACATGAGAGTGATCTTCCCTCGCCTGATGAGAGAGGGCTCATTGTCCTCATTGATGATACTGAACGAGGTAAAACCGAAATCTCCCAGGCATTCGCACCCAACGATGGCGAACCCTGGAAGAGGGTTCCCCCACTCTGGATCCTCAACACCTTACCCAATACAACTGCTGGGCACCTCGCGATTCAGTTCCAATTTCAGGGCCCGGTCTTCACCTTTGCTGGTAAGGCCTCGGACCACTTAGAGGCAGCATCAGGAATGGCGACTCGCTGGCTACTCTCAGATCGTTGCTCGATGGTGATTCTGATCTCAATCGATAACTCATTGGAGACCCACTGCACCCTCCTGGAAAAACAGTCATCGTGAAGAGTGTATTCATTACCGGTCTGAGTGGTGATTTAGGTCACGAAATTGCCCGCACCTTTGCTCCGGACTGGGAAGTCTGGGGGACTCGGCATCAAGAGCAGATCGAATCCTCTCCAGTCCATCTCGTGGATTGTGATCTTCAAAATCGAGAGTCCATTGAGGCCGCGCTCCAATCCTGGTCCAGCCAGGTAGATGATCCTGCTGTCGTTATTCATGCTGCGGGTTCTCCCAGTCAGGGACTGCTTCATCACTATACTGAAGAAGAGTTCGATCAATTACTTAGCTCACACCTCCGAAGCTCAGTATGGCTGGCTCAAGCCACGGGGAAAATTTTCTTCCCAAGAAAAGCAGGCCACCTGATCTTCATCAGTTCCTTAGCCGGACTGCGACCTCGAGTCGGTCAAAGTCTGTATTCGATGGTGAAAGGGGGAATGAACAGCTTGACCCGGTCCTTAGCTAAAGAGTGGGCCCTCAAACAAATTCGAGTCAATGCTATTGCACCTGGCTTCATCGAATCTAAAATCATTAATCAACAAACGGACCAGGTACGCACAGAAATGATCAACCAGATACCCCTTAGGCGCTTTGGTGAGGCGAGCGAAGTCGGACAACTTGCTCGCTACCTCGCTTCTGACTCTAGCAGCTACTTGACAGGTCAGGTGATTCATCTCGATGGAGGCGCTTCAATTTCATGAATGAGTCAGAAACGATTTTGAACCGGATCAGGGAACAGATTTCAGAATCTCTGGGAATTGACTCCGAAGAGGTTCATCACCATTCTCGCCTCGTCCAAGATCTAGGTGCTGAGTCCATCGATCTGATTGATTTGGTTTTTCGCTTCGAAATCGCCTTTGACATGAAATTACCTGAGAATTTTCATCTGGATGAGGTCAGGCAAGGGCGTGGTGATCTCACCGTGCAGATGATCGCCGAAGATATCGAACAAAGGCTAAGCGCTTAGTGAGGCTTTTCATCAAAGAAGCTTCTTTCTACACCGGCTTTGGGCCAAGCCGAGAGTCGGTCAGAGCAGCACTTCAAGCCCAATCCGCGATCCGTAAAATCGACCACCTCCAGAACGCTGGACTCCCATTCGATATCGGGGCGGAAATTCCTCATCAAAACCAGGAGTCTCTCCCTGCCCCGGGTAAACGTGCACCCTATTGGGTGAAAGAAACTGTTGCCCCCTTGCTGGAACGAGTTGATCGAACAAAGACTGCCTTACTCCTCAGTGTCGGGGGTCCAGGCTGGGACGATCAAGAATATCTACGGGCAGTCCATGGCCAGCCCTCACCTCCCTTAGAACCCGCTGGAGAAATCGAGAACAGCGTCTTTCGGAATTCTGGTCTCTCCGGACCTCTGATCACTTGTCATTCGGCCTGCGCAGCGTCCACTCAACTTTTTAGCGAAGCGGAGGATCTTTTGCGGGCTGGTGAAGCTCAGGAGTGTATTCTGGGCGGGTACGATGGACGTCTTCACCCACTTGGAATCATCGGCTATTACCGCCTTCAGGCTTTAGCTACCATGACTTCGAATCCACTCGTCGCCTGCAGGCCTTTTGATCAAGGAAGAACCGGCTTTGTTCCCGGAGAAGGCTCAGCTGCTTTCCTGATGAGTTCAAGCGAACACTTTTCTCCCGACGCTTCCACCCTGGCTGAAATTCTCGGTTCTGCTTCTACGTGTGATGCGCATCGTCTGACTGATCCTGAAATCAGTGGCCGATCGATTGCCAGATGCATGGACACCGCTCTTCTGAAGGCGGGTGTTTCTCCTGATCAGATTGACTTGATCGTTAGTCACGGGACTGGCACGCCTGCGAACGATCTAGCAGAGACCTCAGCGATCACCCGTGTCTTTGGAAATCGACTTGAACAGCCTCCTATCCTGGCTCTCAAGTCAATGATTGGTCACTGTGGCATGGCTTCCGGAGTCGTTGAACTGGCCCTGACCCTGGCTTGCCTGAAGGAAGGAATGGTGCCTCCCATCCTCAATCTCGAAGTCCCTCTCAATTCGGAACCTCTCTTGAATTTTGTGCGTGAGACTCCCCTCCCTTTAGAGGGCCCTCAAATGATCCTGAAGAATTCTTTTGGATTTGGAGGTCAAAATAGCTGCGTGATTCTGAAAAGCATCCCCTCGACCTTTTCTTAAACCACCGGTAGTGTCTCAGGCTCATGTCAGTTACAAAAGGTGTTTCATGGTCATTCCTGATCCGACTGCTTATTACTCTTGCAGGGGTGGGCTATCTCCTCGGATTTAAAGAGTGGGGAGATATCTTTAGTGCAGTGAAGACCGCAAAGGTCTCCTGGCTCATCGCGGCCTTCCTCGCCTATGGAATCACCACCGCTCTGGGGATGGTGCGTTGGAAATTACTCCTGGATTGTTGCAACTCCCCCGTGTCCTGGAAACGCACGGCAGAGTTAACCATGGTCGGCATTTTCGCTAATTCCTTTATGCCGGGGGCCATGGGAGGTGATCTCTTTAAAGCCGTTTTAGCAACTCGTTATGTTCCTACCGGAAAGACTAAAATCGTCATGTCGATCCTGATGGAAAGAGTCTTGGGCTTCATTGCCATGTTCCTGGTCTCAACCGGCTTGATCATTAATCGATTCGTTCCCCTCACGACAGAACCTGCCACCAGATTGGCTGTTTACCTCTATTTCATCGCCTTTCTGATCGTTCTCTTAATCGTTTTTCTAGGAGCTTGGAAAAAAGTCGGGCAATTCATTCCTTTCTGGAATCGATTACCCTTTCGTAAATCCCTTGCCGAAGCCGGTTCTGCTTATCAGACCTTCATGCACCACCAACCCACTTTTTGGGGCGGCCTTGGTCTATCAATTTTGGCCCATTTCTCTCTCCTCCTCACATGCTGGTTTGTTTCTCAGGCACTCGGCCTCGATCTTAGCTTTTGGGACTTAGGCGCCGTCTTGCCTCTGATCGCTTTAGTTACTTTAGTCTTACCTTCATTCGGAGGATTAGGGGTACGTGAACTGGCCTTTCAGCACTTCCTCACTTTTGCCGCTATTAATAAGGAAACGTCTATTGCCTTATCACTCATCTTCTATGGAGTGACCCTGCTCTGGAGTATTCTGGGCGGATTAGTGTATCTCCAATATCGAGGCACTGTTTCTACGATTCCTGAGGCCGAAGTAGAGGACGCAGCCAAAGAAGTTTGAAACGTCCATTAGTGACGTTGAATAGCGGCCCCGCTTGACATTAGTTCACTTCAGAGTCACTCTTATCTTAATGGATCCTAAAAAATTAAATTCCCAGCTCATCGAGCTCAACTCTCTCCAAGACACGATTGATAGTCTCGGGCCCCGTTCAAAGAAAAGACAAGAAGCTGAATCCCAGGCAGCGAAAATTCTGGAAGAAATGCCTCAATTCATCAAGTCGCATCACCAGCGCATCCGTAAGCTAGGGCGCCGTAGTGTTGCGGAAGTGCGTAACTGGGTTTGTCAAAGTTGCTTTATTTCAGTGCCTGTTGGTGCCAGGAGTGCTCTCGCACGGGGAACCGATTTAAGTGTTTGTGAAAGTTGCGGAGCTTACCTCTACATGCCAGAAGGGGAACTGGAGCAGGCCGTCGAAAATCAAAAGACGACGAAAAAGCGCGCTACCGCGAAGTAACCGCTTTCTCCAAGCCACTCTATACTTGAGACATCGTTTTAAGTCTCTTTCATAGAGACATGAAATCCTTAAAATCAGTTCTGGGTCTGATATTCATATTGGCACTAGCCAATCCGTTGTGCTCTGAAGCAAGCTCTGAGAAGAATCCGCTTGCTCCGGTCAAGACGGACAACCCGCGCGCAACCATGCGCAGTTTTTATACTGCGATGGAAAGCTACCATCAGGGCTTAGAGGAGAATGATCCTCAGCTTGAAGCTAAGATTACTGATGCGATTCGCTGTTTAGACACATCCACTCTTGCTGCTCTGACTCGCAGTACTGAAGCGGTAGATGCCGCCATTTATCTGAAGGAGGTTCTCGACCGGGTCATCGTACTGAATTATTCACTTATTCCGGATGACTCAGAGCAGGATTTCTGGAGACTCAAAGACACAGAAATTTCGACCCGCCGCATTACGGAAGGAGATCGTTCAGGTGAGCATTTAATCACTTCAGCCACCGTTGAGCGCGCAGGTGAGTTTTTTAAGAAAGTAGAAGACCTTCCTTACCTTAAAGGTGCAGGCCAAGGTGCAGGTTACAAAGAGCCCTTGCTTCAACGAATGCTTCCTACTTGGAGTACCGATACCTTTGCCGAGATCGCATATTGGCAATGGATCGGCCTCTTCTTTTCCCTCCTGCTAGGCCTCGTGGTCAGGCTTTTCGCACGACTCATCGGCAACCTGATTCATGCTTTTACCAAAAAGACGGCCACGCAATGGGATGACATTCTCATCGAGTCCCAAATCGGGCCTGTCTCATTGCTGGTTGCTTCTTTGATCTGGTTGAGTGCACTCCAGATTCTCAAATTTGAAGGATTTGTCATGACGGTTCTCTCCGGCATGACCCAAATTGTCCTCGTCAGTTCCATGATTTGGGTCGCTTACCGCCTCGCAGACGTCCTCGCTCAATACCTCAAAGACGTGGCCTCAAGGACTGAAAATACCCTTGATGACCAAATCGTTAAACTCATCAGCCGAACTCTGAAAATTTTCATCGTCATCATGGGGGTGATGCTCGGCGCTCAGAACCTCGGCATTGATGTCTTTTCCCTCTTAGCAGGCTTAGGAATTGGAGGTCTGGCCATCGCCCTTGCCGCTAAGGACAGTCTCTCGAATTTCTTTGGTTCGATCATGATTATGGTTGATCGTCCTTTCCAGGTCGGCCAATGGATCAAAGTCGGTAACATTGATGGCACAGTCGAAGATGTTGGTTTCCGCTCGACCAAAATTCGGACATTCTACAATTCACTTGTTTCTATACCCAATGCGGAGGTAGCTAATTCCGATATCGATAACATGGGATTGAGGGAATATCGGAGAGTAAAAACCACCCTCGGTGTTGCCTACGACACCCCAGCCGAAAAAATGGAAGCCTTCCTCGAAGGTATCAAAAATATCATTAAAGCAAACCCGAACACCCGGAAGGACTACTTTCATGTCGTCTTTAATGATTTCGGCCCCTCTAGCCTCG
>JBCBYL010000180.1:0-3528 GCA_039815855.1 Verrucomicrobiota bacterium | reverse complement strand
TGATGTCCTGAACCTATTTCTTCCCGAAATCAGGCAGGAGCTTATCCAGAAACGATTCCTTCTTATAATTCTTTTCAGGGTCAGCGGGCTGGAATTCGTTGTTTAGACTCTTCAGTTGAGCCGATGTTAAGACAGGTATACCCGTAACCTCATGTGGAAGTAACCATCCTATTTCCTTCAAGGCATCAGCGAAGGCAACATTCATGACCATGTTATAAATCTTAGCTGCCGATTGGATCCAGTCTCTCGCTTCATCTTCTTTGTCCTGATGGAAGCAGTGGGCCGCCTGCACGTAGTAATACAAAGGGTGAGAAATAGTGGGATGAATCTTGTTTTTTAATTGGATAGCATCACCTTCTTCCCCTGCGAGGAGATAGCTCAGAAAGAGTTTATACCGTGCCAAAGCATTCATTTCGTTCCCCTCAGAACTTAAGAAGTTTATAAATTGATCCGATGCTTTGTCGTAGTCTCCCTTAAGGAAATACACTTCTCCAAAATTGAATGCGAGTAGCTCTTCAGGCATCTCAAACTCCTTCATCTCAGCTAAAGCGGCTAATGCCTTGTCGAAATCTTTGATCTGAACCAGAGCAGAAAGACGGAGATTCAATAGGCTTTGGTAAGCAGGATCGCCTTTGTCAACACCTTCGGTCAATGTCAGGACATCCGTCCATTCACGATTACGACTATGTCGAATAATTGCCTGTATCTGCTCTACTGAAAGCTGGCTCGTGGCTGCCTCTGGATTGGATTCAGCTTCTGCGGATTCTTCTTGGGCCATACCTGAATTCAGACACAAAAAAACGCTCAAGAGAGTGCACGCAAAAATAGTTAAACTACACCATCTACCCATATGCATATTTGTACTTGTTAACACAATGAACCACTGTGACAAACACCTTTTCTCAACCTTGCAATTACCTCTCCCTGCCACACCATTTAAAAATGCGTATCGTCAGCTCTCTATGCTCCATCCTCCTTTTTTTGAGCTCATTCTCTCATCACCTACTAAGTCAAGGGATAGAAGATGAAACCTACTCTGAAGCACTCAGCCACCTGAAAACGAACGAGCTCGACGAGGCCGAAGCCATTGTCCGTGCACAGCTTAAGGATCAACCTGCATCCGGAAAATTCAATGAACTCCTCGGGCGTATTATTTTTGCCAAGAAAAACTATGATGAAGCCATCAACCACTACCAGGCGACCCTCGAACAGAGTCCAGAGCGTGTTAGCATATACTATCACATGGGGGATGCTTATTTTCGGCAAATGAATTGGGCAGATGCTTTTGCCAATTTCCGTGCTCATGCGGAGTCTGATCCGCCAGCCATCCAAAGCCGCCTCAAAATGATTTATTGCCTCGCCGCAGTCGAGAACTATGCCGCAGCCATTAAACTGATTTCGACGCTAGACCCAATCGATAATTTCTCACCCGCCTACTACTACGGCCGTGCCGCTCTAGCTCATTGCAAAAATGAGACGGAAGATTTTGAAAATGCGCTGAGACAAGTACGCACCATATACGGAACCGATACGTTCAATAGTTATATGCCTGATCTCATCTTTCTCATGAAGGCAACTCGAAAAGAAGAACCATCACCAGTTGAGGATACTAAATCCGAAGAAGAAATTTCCTCACAGGAAACGTTGCCAAGCGACTCTTAATTGATACTCTTTTACCTCGCACAGTGATGGCGGAGTAGCCAAGTGGTAAGGCAGGGCTCTGCAAAAGCCTCATTCGCCGGTTCGATTCCGGCCTCCGCCTCGCCTTTAAACTCTAGATTTTAAGGGCGTTCCAGCGAACCGGGATTCTGATTGTCAGCTATTTTGCCAGCGATTTTTTAGGGGTTCGATTTTTCGGCCCAAAATAATTCGTTACAATGGGTAACAACAAGTGACCCAAAAACGGGCATTTCATATCCTTTTGAAAGGATGGAAATGGAACGTTTCAAATTATTCCAGCGCAACGGTTGGTTCTATATTGAGGACAACCAAACGGGCAAGCAGCAATCTTTGCGGACCCGCGATAAAGAAAATGCACTAGAACTACTCCGGGCACGGAACGAAAGTGCGTCAAATCCAGAACGCGCCAAAAGACTTGCCAGAGCCTACCTGGCTGAAGCGGACCCAGACTACGCAGGACGAGACCTAGCTAGCGTATATGAATATATTATCGCAGGCAAATCAGGAGATGATGCACGCCGTTGGCGAACGGCTAAGAAGGATCAGCACATCCAACACTTGATCAAAAAAAAGCTCATCGACCTCACCGGAGAAGATATTCTTAGCACTGTCCGGGCCGGAACAGTATCAACCAATATCTACCTTCGACGCGCCCACAATTTCGCCCTGGATATGGGTTGGATACAGGCCCGGATTCTGCCTTTGCGCCTCTGGCCCAAAGTTCGTCATAGGCCGAAGAGAGCGATCACAGAAGATGAGCACCGCCGGATCACCGCAAGAGAACCGAACGCTGAGCGTCGTCAGTATTATGAGGTCCTCTGGTGGACCGGTGCCAGCCAGTCGGATGCGGCAAATCTTACCGCGAATCAAATCGACTGGGGCGCCGTAACCATCTCTTTTTGCAGGCAAAAGCTAGAAGGCCAAGAACACCTAAAACCTGTAATTTTAAGAATAGGCCCAAGTCTAGCTGCTGTTCTTGAGCAGCTTCCATCAGAGGGAAAACTTTTTCCGTATCTGTCTAGCGTCCGAGCAAATGACCGAGCTACCGAGTTCCGCGACAGGTGCAAGACGCTAGGAATTACCGGAATTAGCCTGCACAGCTATCGCTATGCATTCGCGGAGCGTTGTGCTCGTTCAGGAATGCCGGAAACCATAGCAATGACAGCTCTAGGCCATAATTCAAAGGCCATATTCCGAGCATACTCAAAAAACGCATCTCCGGAAGTCCCTGCGCTCGAGGATCTTGAAACAAAAATAATACCAATCAAAAAGGTCGGATAAAAAATGAAAAAAAACGTAAGGGGTTCATTTCTGCTTGTTAAAATAGTAGCATGGAAAAGTTTTTGCCCAACTTCAGGAATTTACCGGCTCGGCTGTCGGGAGAGCAGGTGGCACAGCTTCTCGGGTTCAACGTGGATCAAGTCAACGTTCTGGCTCGCAAGAACGGCCCTCTCAAACCAATTGATCCGAATAAAAAGGGTAAGCGCTTCTACCACGTTCGCCATATCCAGTCCTGCTACAACAATCCTAAATTTCTAGCTGACGCAATCGAATGCTTAAATAAACACAACGCTGAGTACAATAATCGAAAGGAAATTAAACAAAGTGAGTGAAAATATAAATATCAAGGAACTCTACCGCGACAAACTTGGAGTTGCCGAACCTAGCCAGGGAGTTCTTGAGGAAGCTGAAAGAAAAATCTGTGAACTGATCGACGAGCATGATGTATTACTGCACTGTTTTGTTCAAGCTCATGGCGCCACAATCGAGCGGTCCAAAAAGCCAAAACGTCGTCGCAGCTCAAATAAATCATCTGCAACCCCCACAATCCAAAGTCCAATTAGTGAG
>JBCBYL010000143.1:0-5498 GCA_039815855.1 Verrucomicrobiota bacterium | reverse complement strand
GTTCAGGCAGAGCGCGCCAAGTTCGATCAGGAATTAGGACAGACCGAAGAACTACTTCTCCAGGCCCGGAACAGGCAGGCGGGATATGAAGCGCGGCACCAGTCTTTTCATTCTCAACTGGAAAAATGGAGTTCGGGTGACGAAGAACTGGTTGAAGCGATTCGGTCAGCGAAAGAAGCGGTTTCTGCGATAGAGCAGGACGTGCGCAATAAAGAAGAAGAAGTACAGATACGCTCTGCCGAACGGAAGAAGGCGGAGGAGAATTTTCAATCTGCTCAAAGCGACTGTGCAACAGAAGAGGAGTCTTATGCTGAGATTCAGACAACGACTCAAAAAATTGAGATCCGGATCGAAGCGCTTCAGCATGTTTTAGAGGGAAGTGGCGATCAGAGTCTAGACCACCTCAAGCCAGAGAACGGTGGAGAGTTTGGGCTGGTCGGTCCCATGCTCGAATTTCTTGAGGTTAATCCAGGGTATGAGAAACCGATCGAGGTTTGTCTTGGTAAAGTAACCGAGGCCCTCATTTTTGATTCTGAGGATGGGCTGGAGCGCGCAGCCAGTCAGATGACAGAAAATTCAGTAGCTGCGTTCGCGATCGATTCACCGGAGACGCGGTTACGACGCTTCTTTGAGCGAATCCCGCCTGAATCCGCATTGAACGTGGTTACCCTCAAAGAGGGAGGAGTCCACTTCATCCGTAAAGTGCTCAAGCAGTATCTCATCGCTACTGACTCAGACCATGCCCGGGAGTTAAGGAAAAAATATCCCTCTTATCATATCGTTAGCCAGCAGGGTGAAATTTGGTTCCACCAGGGGTGGGAATTAAGAGGTCAGCAAGTTCAATCAGGAAAGAGCCTGGTTCAGCAAAAAAATGAGCTCACCCATTTACTGACAAAACGCAGAGAAATCGCGGAGAAAAAATCCACAATCGAAAGTCGCCTCAATCAAGCCAACGCACTTCGGGAGCAAAGATCACGAGAGCTGAGAGAGCAGAAAGACCTGTTTGAGAGTGCACAACAGGTCATCAGCCAGCTCAAGATGAATGAGAAATCACTCCAGCGTGATTATGAAGATGCGGTGAAGCGCCAGGACCAAAGGCAGCAAGATCAACAAGATTTGCGAGCCGGAGTAGAGGAGGGGCAAAAGTCGATTGAAGTCGTTCTCTCTGAAATTTCCTCATTAGAAGAGAGTCGAAAAGAACTCAATCAGCGCATTGAAACGACCATTCGTCACCTGAAGGAAAAAGAAGATGAGGTGGAGCAGCGCCGCCAGGCAGTTAGTGACAGCCGTGTCTTAGAGGCCGGGGTGCTTCAGAGATTGAAGTCAATTCGGGAACAGGAAGAAACCATCCGTGCCCGACTGGAAGAGCTTAAACAGATTGCCCATCAACGTTCGGCTTCGATTGAGGATTACACTCAGAAAATCGCGAAGTGTGAAGAGGCTATGGTATCAGCGCGTCAGCTGATCGACTCCGGTTCGCAACGATATCAGGAGCTGAAATCTGAAGCGGTGAGAGTGGAGGCCGAGTACGCTCAGGCACAAGAGACCGCCTCTGGCCTGGAGGGGAAAATCCGCGATGCGAGAAAGAAAGCCAGTGAAGTGCAAGGCCAGTTCGGTAAAGAAGAGGTCGCGACTGCGCAGCACCAACTCAAAGTCGAAGCACTCACAGATCGAATTCGATCCAGCTACCAATTAGATCTGGCTCAGTGGGAGCCCGGACAGCCCCTTCCAAGGACTCGAGAAGATTTGCAACTCATCGAGATCGAGCCTGCCGAAGGTCAAATCGAAACGCAGGTGAGTGATCTTGATCATTGGATTATCGAAGATCGTCCTCACCGTAGGCCTCAAGATGAAGAACTGCTCCAGGGTGAAGAAACAGACTGGAAGGCGGTAGCGGATGAGATCGAGTCCCTGAAGGACCGTATTGAACGCATGGGGCCGGTCAATGTGGAGGCGATTACCGAACATGCCGAGCTAGAAGAGAGACAAAGCTTCCTGCAGCATCAGGAAGAAGATTTAGTCGCAGCCAGAGACCGCCTTCACGAGGCGATTAAGAAAATCAATGTGACCACTCGAGAACTCTTTGCCGATACCTTCAGTCAAATTCAGGGTAATTTTGCCGAGATGTTTCAGGAACTCTTCGGTGGTGGGAAGGCAGCTCTCAATTTAGAAGCAGAGGCAGATCCTCTGGAAGCAGGCATCGAAATCATCGCTCGACCTCCAGGGAAACAGCCTCAATCGATTAGCCTGCTTTCCGGTGGGGAAAGAACGATGACGGCAGTGGCCTTATTGTTCGCCATCTACATGGTCAAGCCTAGCCCATTCTGTTTCCTGGATGAGATGGATGCGCCGCTGGATGAATCGAATATCAACCGGTTTATTCGGATCTTGCAGCGCTTTGTCAAACAGTCTCAGTTCTGTGTCATTACCCACAATAAGAGAACCATCAGCGCAGCCGATGTCA
This sequence comes from Verrucomicrobiota bacterium, assembly GCA_039815855.1. Classification (GTDB taxonomy): domain Bacteria; phylum Verrucomicrobiota; class Verrucomicrobiia; order Methylacidiphilales; family JBCBYL01; genus JBCBYL01. Next base: position 3,034 of record JBCBYL010000143.1, on the reverse strand, counting down.
TCTATGGGGTCACGATGCAGGAGCAAGGGGTTTCTCGCTTAGTTTCCGTCCGCCTCAATCGACAAGACGAAGATCCGCTTTTCCAGTCTGGTCGCACCGAAGAAGGGGATGATGTGACCATCGCCGATTCAGTGCGTGGGGGCACCATCCTGACCTCAGGGAATTGATGGAAAAGAGTTTGCTGGTTCGCTAGGCATTCTTCATTCTCCCAACATGACCAGTCCTGAATTAGAACAGCTCAGAACAACCATTGTCGAAACCGCGCGAGAAGCAGGAGAAGTATTACGCAGCTATTGTGGACGGGATCTTAAAGTAAACGAGGCCAGTCAGCATGATCTCAAGCTGCAAGCGGATATTGATTCTCAGAATCTAATCGAGCGCAGGTTGATCGAGGCCTATCCGCATTCCAGCATCCTCGGAGAAGAAGGCGGGGAAGGGGGAACCGAAATGGAATGGATCGTTGATCCGATCGACGGAACCGTCAACCTGGCCTATGGCATTCCCCATTTTTGTGTTTCGATTGCGGGGCGCGTCAAAGGTGAGGTCTTAGCAGGTGTGGTTTATGACCCGATGAAAAATGAGTGCTTTGATGCGGTCCGCGGGCAGGGAGCCAGACTCAATGGAACGCTCATTCAAACCAGTAACCGGACTCAACTGAAGGAGGCCATCATTACCGTCGGATTTGCCAAGTATGATGGAACGGTAGAAAAGTGTCTGGAGCTTTATCGATTTTATGCGAACCGCGTCCGTAAGCTCAGAGCCATGGGGTCGGCTGCTCTCGATCTTGCTTACATCGCCGCCGGAAGATTTGATGCCTACATTGAACAGGATATTTCTCTCTGGGATATCGCCGCAGGAGAATTACTGGTTCTCGAGGCAAGGGGCAAAGTGGAAAAGGTCACTAAACCCGGACGCCATAAGTTCCACATCAAAGCGTGGAATGGAAAAATTGATTTCCCCGAATCTTAATCTGGGACAGGAAATCGGGAAGGCCGCTCGACTTTATCCCATTCTTACTTCTTCATTCAGCCTTCATATTTCAAGATGGGAACCTGCTGAGTAATACAGTGAATGGCTCCAAGCCCGCAGACCAGGGCACGGCAATCAATCGGACGAATATCGCGTTCCGGGAAGACGTCCCTGAAGACACTGAGAACGCCTTCCTCATTCGGAGCGCCATAGACGGGAACAAGAACACTCCTATTGGTGAGATAGAAATTGGCGTAGCTGGCTGGTGACCGACCAAAGGGGCCATTCAGATCGATGTCCGGTAACGGGATATCAATAATCTCAAGTGGGTTGCCGTCCTGGTCACTCATTTTCCGCAAGAGCTGGAAGTTGTTCTCTAAAATAGCGTAGTTGGAATCCTGTTTTGAATGAGCCCTCATGGTCAGGACTCTCTGCGGGTCGACGAAGCGAGCAAGGTCATCGATGTGACCATCCGTGTCGTCGCCTTCAATTCCCTGATCCAGCCAGAGGATACGTTGGATGCCCAATGACATTTTTAAGATGTCCTCGATCTCTTGTTGGTTGAGCGATGGATTCCGATTGCGGTTGAGCAGGCACTGTCTCGTTGTCAGGAGAGTGCCTTGCCCGTTGACCTCGATGGAACCTCCTTCCAAAACGAAGGAATCATAAGAGAACAACGGGTAATCGAACATCCGGCAAAACCGTTTGGCCCATTGATCGTCATCTGACCAGGGCTCATATTTGTTGCCCCAGGCATTGAAACGAAAATCGAGGGCGATGAGGGAGTTGTCAGGATCCCGAACGAAAATCGGCCCGGTGTCGCGCACCCAGGAATCATTGTAGGGGATTTGGATGATTTGAAGTTGCTTGCGGTCAAATGGGTTAGATGGATCGAGTGCAGATTCAATTTCCTCAGAAGTCTGACAATCTGGAGAGAGGAGAAGGCACTTTTCAGAACTACAGATTGCTCGAATGAGCTCTAGATAGGTGTCAATGACCTGGGCACGGTGTTCAGGCCAGGTTTCTTCATTCACGGGCCAAGCCAAGAGAGTCGCTTCATGTCGATCCCACTCAGCCGGCATCTGATAAGCACCAGAAGGAATGTCTAAGGGTTTCAAGGTGGAGCTAGCTTATTGATCTGACCAGATTTTTGTCAGCTCGGAATAGTGATCGATTCTTCTATCGCGAAAGAAAGGCCAGTGCTGGCGTGTCTTCTTGACCTCAGTGAGGCTGCAGGTGGCGGTGACAATTTCTTCTTTTTCTTCAGAGGATTTCTCCATGATTTCTCCCATCGGGTCACAAATGAATGATTGTCCCCAGAATTTTGTCTTCTCCTCGACGCCAGCACGATTCGCGGAAACAACGTAGGTTCCGTTTGCAATCGCATGGCTGCGCTGAATCGTCTCCCAGGCAGTGTGTTGACGCTCGCGTTCGGATTCACTCTCGTCCACAGGCGTCCCAATCGCAGTGGGATAAAAGAGGATCTCAGCTCCCTTCATTGCCGTGAGACGTGCAGCCTCAGGGAACCACTGGTCCCAGCAGATGAGGATTCCAATCTTGGCATAGCGGGTTTGAATGGCCTGAAATCCCAGATCGCCTGGCGTAAAGTAGAATTTTTCGTAGAAGCCGGGGTCATCCGGAATGTGCATTTTTCGGTAGACTCCAGCAATGGATCCGTCGGCATCAATGACCGCGGCGGAATTATGATACAGCCCAGGACTTCGTTCTTCAAAGATAGGCGCAATAATCACGACACTCTTTTTCTCCGCGACGAGTTGGAGGGCTTTGATGCTGGGACCGTCAAGTGACTCAGCCCATTCGAAACACTGGTGGTCTTCGATCTGGCATGGATAGGGAGACCTGAAGAGTTCGGTCAGACAAATAACTTGTGCGCCTTGCTCAGCTGCGATCAGACAACGTTCGACTGCATTAGACAGGTTTTGGTCGAGATCGCTGGATGCAAATGACTGAATGAGCCCGATTTGAACCAAATCATTCATGAGCGATTAACGGAGCCCGACAGGACTCTGTAGGATTTCATTCACGAGCACCGCGTCCCGTACCG
>JBCBYL010000149.1:0-5186 GCA_039815855.1 Verrucomicrobiota bacterium | reverse complement strand
CTCTGATCAGCTGCCTCCTATTCACCTCTTGTGGTGAATCAGAAAAAAGCCCCTTCGAAGCAATTGAAGACACCTTTGACACCCGAGAGAATGAAGAACTCAAAGATGCGCTGGAAGATCTTGAGAAAGAAGCGAAAGACTTAGGCAAAGAGATCGAATCCGGACTCAAAGAACTCGGTAATGAAATGGAAAAAACCGCCAAGAACGCCGAGAAAGATCTCAAAGATGCCTACGAAAAATCCAAAGAAAAAGAGTAGATAAGGTTTCTACGTTTCTTTCAACCAGTTGTTTAGGCGCAGGCCTTGCACCTGGGAAAATTCTCTCTCGTTAGCCGTAACGAGGGTGAGATCTTGTTCTAGAGCTTGAGTGGCTATGAAAAGATCGTTGGGTCCTAGTGGCTTACCTCGCTGTACTAACTCTGCTCTTAATTCGCCATAGATAAGATCTTGAGGTGACTTGAATGGAAGGATCGGCAGATACGATAGCAAGCGATCAATTTTCTCTTTCAAGCTGTCAGATCGAATTTTGGCCCAACCATAATATAACTCACTAGCGGACACGATGCTGGTACAGACAGTCAGTTCACCAGCAGCTACTACTTTAGAATAAACAGCTCCTCGCGGCTGTTTCAAAAGAGCTGATAGAATATTTGTATCCAGGAGGTATCGATAACTTGAAGAGCTCATATGAGATGAATTTCGTCCCGAGGATGGAATGAATCATCTTCTATGATCAGGTCTTCTTCAATTGGTTCGACTTCAGATAGATAGTCGATCAAGCCCTGAGCTTTGGGCACAGGTTTGATCAGTACGTCTGTGCCGCGCTTTTCTAGAAGGACTTCGGTTTCTTCAAATTCCATTTCACGAGGAATCCGTATCGCTTGGTTAGAACCATTTCGAAAGATCCGCGCCGTTTTTCGCAGAAGGTTTTGCATAGGTTAAACATATGCGGAAACTAGACAAAAACAAGCCAATACCTTTGATGCCAGTCTTTCTGAGGAAGAAATCGAGTAGACAAGGTTTCTAAACCTCTGCTTCCTTCTTCTTCCACATATCCTCGCGACAGCGGCAAGCCATCGCCCCCTGTTTAGCAACACTCTGTGTGCTCTGTGGTTAAGTTAGTAGCCCAACCACGGTCCCAACCACTTTTCGCAGGTAGGGACATCTAAACCCTTGCGTTTCGCGTAGTCTTCCACCTGGTCTTTCTGGAGGTTATCGATCATGAAGTAATGACTATCGGAGTGGGAGAAGTAGAGACCGCAGACAGCGGCACCCGGGAACATGGCTTTGCTTTCGGTGAGCTGGACACCACAATGGTCTGGGGCCTGTATGAGTTCAAAAAGGAGATCCTTCTCGGTATGGTCTGGCTGCGCGGGGTAACCAGGGGCGGGGCGGATCCCCCGGTAATTCTCATGGATTAACTGATCTTTCGTGAGTTCAGCTTCTGTTTCATAGCCCCACTCACATCGGACACGGTGATGAAGCAGTTCGGCAAAAGCTTCTGCACAGCGATCCGCCACCGCTTTAATCATAATCGATTTATAGGGATCGTTATCCGCCTCTACTTCCGCAGCCCATTCGTCAGCGCCATGCATGCCGACACAGAAGGCTCCCAAATAATCTGATTTGCCGGAATCTTTCGGAGCCACGTAGTCGGCCAGGGCGAAATTCGGTTTACCGGTTGATTTCTTAATCTGTTGCCGAAGTGTATGCAGGGTAGTTAAGACCTTATCGCGTGAGCCGTCGGCATAGATCTCGATATCATCTGCTACGGAATTGGCGGGCCAGAGCCCATAGACGCCCCTCGCTCCAATGAGATCATTCTCGATGACTTCTTCTATAAGTAACTTCGCCTCTTCGTAGAGCTGTTGAGCTTCCTTGGCCCCTTCTGCATTCTTCGTTTTCAGCACTTGTTTTTCCCGGTCCCATACGCCTCGCAGTTCCCAGGTGTGAAAAAACGGAGTCCAGTCGATATACTCTGCGAGGGTAGCAAGTTCGATCTGAGAATGGGTTGACGCTGAGTCCTCATCTCCGGTTGTGGAGACCGTCCGCAATCCAGTGAAAGAGGGTTGAGCAGGATCATAGTTTTCCCAATCACAGGTAAATCGATTGGCGCGGGCCTCTTCTAAGCTGACCGTTGCCTTTTTCGGACCGTCAGCGAATTGCTTGCGGGCCTTGGCATGCCTTTCTTCATTTTCCAGGATGTAGTCATCGCGTTTATCGGAAAGCAGTGAGGTGGTGACAGGAACCGAACGGGATGCATCTAAAACATGAACAATGGGGCCTGAATAGTGAGGGGCGATTTTGATCGCGGTGTGAGCGGCGGAAGTCGTCGCTCCGCCAATCAGTAGCGGTGTCTGAAAGCCTTCTTTGTCCATCTCCTTCGCGACATGGACCATTTCATCGAGAGATGGGGTAATGAGTCCGCTGAGCCCGACAATGTCGGCTCCGATCTCTTTCGCTTTAGCGAGGATTTTGTCACAGGGCACCATCACTCCCATATCGACGACTTCAAAGCCGTTACAGGCCAGGACCACCCCGACAATATTTTTTCCAATGTCATGAACGTCACCTTTGACGGTGGCGATGAGAAAGACCCCCTGCTTCTTTTGGCCCGGATTCGCCCTCTTTTCCTCCTCCATATAGGGCGTGAGGTAGGCGACTGATTTTTTCATCACCCGCGCCGACTTCACGACTTGGGGCAGGAACATCTTTCCAGCTCCAAAGAGGTCGCCAACAATGCTCATCCCATCCATGAGTGGGCCTTCGATGACATGCAGCGGTTTTCCGTACTTCGCCCTGGCCTCTTCCGTGTCCTCATCGATGTACTCCGTGATTCCCTTCAGAAGGGCGTGTTCCAGTCGCTTCTCGACTGGCTTTTCTCTCCAACTGAGATCGACGACGTTGACTTTCCCATCCTGGCCTTTGAACTGCTCCGCAAAATCGAGCAGACGTTCAGTCGCATCTGAGCGGCGGTTCAGGAGAACGTCTTCTACATGCTCAAGGAGGTCCTTAGGAATCTCGTCATAGACTTCCAGCATCCCAGCATTGACGATCCCCATATCCATTCCGGCCTGGCCGGCGTGGTAAAGGAATGCGGCATGCATCGCTTCCCGTACTTTATTATTTCCACGGAACGAGAATGAAATATTCGAGACCCCGCCGGAGACTTTAGCGTGCGGCAGGTTTTCTTTGATCCAACGGGTGGCGTTGATGAAATCAACCGCATAGTTGTCGTGTTCCGACATCCCCGTAGCGACGGTCAGAATGTTGGGATCGAAGATAATATCCTCAGGCGGGAATCCCACCTCATCGACTAAAATGCGATAGGCCCTTTCACAAATCTTAATTTTTTCTTCGTAGGTAGCCGCTTGTCCCTTTTCGTCGAAGGCCATTACCACCGCCGCCGCTCCAAATCGCTTAATGGTGGTTGCCTGTTTCTTGAAAATTTCTTCGCCTTCCTTCAAGGAGATCGAATTCACAATCCCCTTCCCCTGCAGGCACTGCAATCCGGTCTCGAGGATTTCCCACTTGGAGGAATCCACCATGATCGGGACCTTGGCAATATCCGGTTCAGCAGCGACTAGATTCAAAAACTGCTTCATCATCGGAGGACCATCGATAAGGCCGTCATCAAAGCAGATATCAATGACGTTGGCTCCATTCTCGACCTGCTGGCGAGCCACCGAGAGTGCTTCCTCAAGGTTGTTTTCCTTCACCAGCTTGCGGAAGCGGGGAGAACCAGCCACATTCGTCCGCTCACCGATGACAAGAAACTGTTTATCGGCAGTATGGTTGTACGCCTCTTGACCACTGAGCCTTAATACGGAGTCTTCCCGGTCTACTTTCCTAGGCCGAAATTCGGCAGTCGCCTCGCGAATGGCTTGAATATGTTCCGGTGTGGTTCCGCAGCACCCTCCGACAATATTGAGAAACCCTGATTCGGCATAGTCCGCCATGAATTGCTTCATTTGATCCGAACTGTGGGTAAAGCCGGTAGGAGAGAGTGGATCAGGGAGTCCGGCATTGGAGTAAATGGACATGTGGCAACTGGCACGTTTGGACAATTCCTCAGCAAAGGGTCTCATCTGATCTGCACCGAGGGCACAATTAATTCCCACTGAGAAGGGTTTGAAATGCCTGATCGAATTCCAAAACGCCTCAACCGTCTGACCTGATAAGTTCCGTCCCGCCTGATCGGTAATGGTCACGCTCACCATCACAGGAGGAAACTTAGCTCCAGGATCTGCCTGGGAACTCGCTTCACGAGCTTCTTCAATGGCAAACAAGGCTGCCTTCGCGTTCAGGGTATCAAAGATAGTCTCGACCAAGAAGAGGTCGACTCCCTCCTCCAAAAAAGCGTCCACCTGATCGCGATAGGACTGCTTCAGTTGTGAAAAGGTGATCTGCCTGAAGCCAGGGTCATTGACATCTGGGGACATGGAGGCCGTTACAGGCATCGGTCCGATGGATCCCGCCACCCAGACAGGGCGATCTACCGCCTGCGACGCCTGCTGGGCAATCCGCACCGCCGCACGGTTGATATCACGGACTAATTCTCTTAACGCTTCATCTTCAATGACCCGCTGAAAATAGGCCTGATCTTTTCTTCCCTCTGGTTCTTCACAGAAGAAATCATTCTGGCCCACCGTGGTCGTGGAGAAGGTGTTGGTTTCGAGTATATCGGCCCCGCCAATGGTAAGAAACTTTTCTTGAATCTCCAGGATGATGTCAGGGCGCGTCAGACAGAGGACATCATTATTATTCTTCAGATCCTGGCGATAGCGCTTACGATCAGCAAAGCGTTCACCACGGTAGTCCTCTTCAGTCGGTTTGTAGCGCTGAACATTGGTGCCCATGGCCCCATCTAAAATCACAATCCGCTTCTCTAGCAGTTCCTCGAGGGCAGCACGTGTCGGCTTTTCGAATCCTATCTTTGCTGAATCCATCCAGAAAACTTACTAAAATTCAGAGAATTCGCAATAATCAAAATAACGTATCAATATACGTTAATATGTTTTCGAAGAAGAGTAGCCCGTCGTGCAGTCTACTTTGGTTCTTTTATATCTATAGCTCTGGATTCTTTAACCTCCACTTTGCTTCGGTTAAACTAAACGAGAATGAAGTAAGTATAGGAGTGTTCACTCACGATTCGTGAACAGCGTTTTGCCGCGTCGCTACGCTCCT
>JBCBYL010000071.1:0-12696 GCA_039815855.1 Verrucomicrobiota bacterium | reverse complement strand
GCTCTTTCATGATCTGGCCATGGTTGCATATCGGGTTTGGTATTCAGGAAGAGTGCAGGGAGTGGGGTTTCGCTATTCGGTAAAACAGATCGCTGCTGAGTTTGAAGTGAGTGGCACCGTTCAGAACCTTTCCGATGGGCGAGTGGAATTAATGGTGCAAGGTGAGGAAGCTGAATGCCGGGGAATGCTGGATGCGATTCAAGATAGCCACCTGCATGGCTTGATCCATGACCGGGACGAGGTCTCGATTGGTGAAGATTTGGAAATGCGAGGATTTGCGATCTTACGTTAATTGAATATAAATACGGACATGACTGATCATCCGAATTCCGCCGTGAGGGCAAAAGGCTTGTCAAAGAAGTATAAGCTGGAGTGGACAAGGCGATCATTGATCGCACTGGAGCCACTTGATCTCAACATTCAGGAAGGCAGTGTCTTTGGCCTGCTGGGGCCCAATGGTTCCGGGAAGAGTACGACCATGAAACTCCTGCTGGGTTTGATTAAACCAACTGAAGGTGAAGCTCATATTTTCGGTTACCCTGCCGGGTCGATGGCAGCCCGTAAAACGATCGGCTTTTTACCAGAGAATCCCTATTTTCCTCATTACCTGACTGGAGCCGAATTTCTTAATTATTGCGGGCGGCTTTGTGGCTTAAGTGGAAGTGACTTGAAAAAGAAGATCGATCAACTTCTCGAACGGGTGTCGATGACGGAGGCCGGCCACCGTCGGTTAAAAACGTATTCTAAAGGGATGCTGCAGCGGATCGGATTAGCCCAGGCGTTGATCCATGATCCGAAGTTGCTCATCCTCGACGAGCCGACCTCCGGGGTGGACCCCCAAGGTTCACGCTTCATCCGGGACCTGATGATCGATTTAAAGAGTGAGGGGCGAACCATCATTTTTTCATCTCACCTTCTCGAGCAGGTGGAAGCCGTTTCGGATGAGGTGGTGATCCTGGACCGCGGGAGAAAGTTAGAAGAAGGACCTTTGAGCGATTTATTGACCCTGCCAGGTAAGATCGAAATCGAAGCCGCTGGTTCAGAGGCGGTGCCTTTAGAAGAAATTCAGAAGGTCCTGGAAAAAGAGGGGATGAAAGACGTGGTGGTAAGGCACCCCCGGATTTCTCTGGAGGAATATTTCATCCGCAAAGTGAAGAATGAGAAAAAAGCGAAGAAAGGATAGGGCATGAAAGGGAGTCTTCTTCGAATTCAGGCAGTGGCCTGGTCCACTTTAATGGAAGCATTGAGACAGAAGGTGCTTTGGGTTTTGGCGCTCTTCGCGGTCATCATGATTGCTTCATCCATCTACTTCGCGGATTTCACATTTGAGCGTGAGTTCAAATTCATCAAAGATGTGGGCTCGGCCTCAATCAGTGTTCTGGGTTTGCTGACGGCGATGATTGGGGCTGCGCAATTGATCCCGACGGAGATTGAACGGAGGACGATTTACACCACCATGAGTAAGCCGGTCTTCCGGTTTGAGTTTTTATTAGGGAAGTACTTTGGGTTGCTCTCGCTCATTACGCTGATGGTGTTAGGGATGAGTGTCATTTTCTTTGGGGTGGTCCTAGTGCATGAGCAGATTTACGTCGCTGAAATTACGGCTGGGGCGGCAGCTGCTGACTGGAGTCCGGAGCAAGTCCGGATGGTGGAGGACATCCTGGAACAGTCTCGTGATTTTGGAATGGTGCAGGCCATTCTTTTACTCTGGGCGCGGTTGGCATTAGTCGAATCGATTGCCCTTTTGCTGTCAACGGTGGCCACTTCGAGCATCTTTATTATCTTTGCCTCTGTGGTCATCTACATCATCGGACACCTCCAATCGGTTGCTCGAGAAGCTTGGGCGGAGGTGATGACAGAGAATTGGATGCTGGGTGCGTTTAGTGCGGTGATCGCCTGGCTGGTTCCGAACTTCCAGTCCTTTTCAATCATCGATGAGATTTTAGCGGGAGAGACGATTTCCTGGGCTTACGTCAGCCAGATTTTTTCCTATTCGGTGTTTTATACCCTGATTGTTCTACTGGCTTCTGGCCTGATTTTTGAGGAACGAGAACTGTGAAACTCAAACTGATCGCGGGGTTGTTACTCCTCGTTTGGGGGCTTTCGAAGAGTGGGTGGGAAGCCGGGATCGACAAGGAGCGACGTCTCATCGTCCATGGTCAGGATGTCCCTCTGGACGTGAATACCCGTGATTTACTCGGGCAGGAATTATCGCTAGCTCTGTTAGGCGGTTTCCGCGGGATGGCTGCAACGTCAGCATGGATGTCACTCACAGGTGCTTGGGAAAATAAGGAGTGGACCCGCGTCAAAGCGATGGCTGATCTGGCCACGACGATCCAGCCGAAAATGGTTCTTTTCTGGGAGCATGGCGCCTGGCACCTGGCCTGGAATGCCAGTATCGATATGGAGACCTATTCCCGGCAGGCGAATCAGTCGAGGGCTGAGATCGAGGCGAGGCTCTGGATTGAGGAAGGACGGGATATGCTTCTGCGCGGCTTACAGGTTCATCCGAATAAGGCGGCACTCTACCTGCGCCTGGCAGACATTTACTGGCAGCGTCTCGGGGATTATGAAACTGCTGCCGACTACTACTTACAAGCATCTCAGAAAGAAGGGGCGCCAGCTTATGCGGAGCGGTTTGTAGGAATCGCTCTCGAAAAAGCGGGGAAGAATCAGGAGGCGTATGATTATTTTTGTCAGCTTTGGGAACAGGTAAAGACGGAACCAAAAAGTTCACAGCCACCCTGGCAAAACGTGAAGCGGATCATGATGGAACTGGAGGAAAAGCTGCAAGTTCCAGAGGGCGAAAGAGTTTTCTAATCAGGTAAAGCAATCCTCGACTCTGCTTAAGGAAAGTTTAAATTGTCATCCTTTGACCATGGACAGGAAAGAATTCTCATAAGATGCGTTTCGGAATTTTCGGAGATATACATAGTAATCTAGAAGGCTTGGAAGCGGTTCTGGAAGATATGCAGAAGCAGCATGTCACGTCCGCAGTTTGTATGGGAGACATTGTGGGCTACAATGCCAATCCGTCAGAATGTCTCGAGACCGTCCGCTCCCTGGGCTGTCCTGTCGTCAAAGGCAATCATGATGAAGAAGCATCAGAGGATCGCAGTATTGAGCACTTCAATCCGCTGGCTTATAAGTCGATGCAATATTCCAGAAATGCATTGAGCGAAGAACAGAAGCGCTACCTCCGCACCTTGCAGATGCAACGCAACGTGAGTGATTTCACCGTCGTTCATTCCAGTCTGGATGGGCCTGCCCGCTGGACCTATGTCTTCTCTCTTGAAGAAGCAGAGAACAGCTTCATCTATCAACGCAGCCAGGTTTGTTTTTTTGGTCACACCCATGTCCCGAACGCATATATCGAAGATGCAAGCGGCATTCAGGAGTGTTACTACAAGAAGATCGTGGTTGAGTCCGGGAAACGATATTACGTCAACGTGGGTTCGGTAGGGCAGCCGCGCGATGGAGACTGGCGCTCTGCCTATGTCATTTATGATTCTAAGATCAGAACGATTGAATTGAGACGTATTCCCTACGACATTAAGCGAGCTCAGGAAAAAATTCTCGAAGTGGGACTCCCGGAGCGCCTGGCAGAGCGTCTCGCTAACGCAGTATAAGAAAGTAAACAATGAAGGTATTGGTCGTTAAGCCAACCGCTTTAGGAGATGTGGCTCAGGCCTTACTTGTCGTCCCTCAATTGAAGCGGTCAGGTTTTTGCCAGCAGCTGGATTGGCTGGTTGACGAGGATTACGCTCCCTTAGTGGAATCCTGCCCGGAGGTAGATGAGATTATTTCTTTTCCAAGGGCGCGCTGGCGGCGAACACCGCGTCTTGATCAGATGTTTTTTTGGTTCAGAGATCTGGCTGGGCGTGGGTACGATTTGACGCTGGACCTGCAAGGGTTGGCAAGAAGCGGTATCATGACCCGGATGACCCATGCCAACCGCCGGGTTGGGCTTAGTTCGGCGCGGGAGTTTGCCTCCTTCGCTTATACTGAAATGGTCGAAGATTACGCATCCCATGCGGTGGATCGTTACCAGCAGGCCATCGAACACTGCATAGGCAAGCCCGCCCTGATTGAACCCATTCACGCTCAGGAAAAAATCGAAACCCATCCTGAGCTGAGGGGACAAACGTACACCGTCTTACACCCGTATTCTCAACATGAGCGAAAGATGTGGCCCTGGCAGAATTTTGAAAAATTGGTCGAGGCGATGCCGGAGGAGAAATTCGTTTTAATCGGGCGGGGAGATTTTTTTCCTTTGCTCTCGGATCGAGTCGTTGATTTAAGAAACCGGACGGATCTGAAATCACTCTTAGAGGTGATCGCTCATGCCAAGGCGGTGGTGAGCACCGACTCTGGTCCTGCTCACATGGGGGTTGCCCTGGGCGTGCCGGTGGTGGGAATCTTCGGCGCGACGGCACCAGAAAGAACAGCTCCCCGCGGAGACCAGGTGGAAATTCTGAGCCGGAGTCCGGATGTCAGTGATTACGGGAAACGCCGAGTACTTAATTCGGTAGAGGCGGCTGAAAGAATGGCGGCAATCTCGATCGAGGAAGTCAGGGATGCTCTGGATCGTCTTTTGCAATCTGCGGGAAATCAAGAACCTGATCACGCCCGGCACGCAGGTGTTTAAGAAACTCTACTCTTGGAATCTCGACCGCTCCCATAAAGCGAGTTCCTTCATTCGGTACTTGAGAATCAAGGAGGGTAAATCCGTTTTCCGAAAGTCCACTTAAGAGCAGGGCCATGATGGCTTTCGAGGCATCAGGCTGGAGGTGAAACATGGACTCACCGCAAAAAAGAGAGCCGACCTGGACACCGTAAAGACCGCCTACCAGATCATTTCCATCCCAGGCCTCAATACTGTGGGCAAAGCCGCTCTGGTGCAGCTTGGTGTAATTCTCGATGAACGTCGGTTCGATCCAGGTTTGATCATTCCGGGAGTGGACCTCCGCACAGGTTTCCATGACTTTCCGAAAAGAACGGTTGGTGGTGATGCGGAATGGCTTCCTGAGTGCCCGCTGAAGGTTCTCTTTTAGCTTGAGCGGTTGAAGCATGAAGACCGCCCTGGGATCCGGTGACCACCAGCTGACCGGGTTGGCCGTCCAGGGGAAAATTCCATTTCGATAGGCATCGATCAACAGTTCCGGTGACATACTCTGGCTGATGGCGACGAGCCCATCAGCGCTAGCTGACTCAGGAGTGGGGAAAGCACTGGATTCAATCATTTGTGGAGTTGGAACATAGGAAGATCATTTTCCAAAGAAGCTGTTTTGACAACCTGTCACTGCTCCGTACTCTTCCACCGCAGCCTAAAAGCGACTCCCATGAAATTATCCCACCTGAACCCACCGCAAAGAGAGGCTGTGACCACCATTGATGGGCCACTCCTTGTCCTCGCGGGGGCGGGAACCGGGAAAACTTCCGTGATTACTCACAGGATGGCATACATGCTAGAGGCCGGAATCGCTCCGCAATCGATCCTGGCTTTAACCTTCACGAACAAAGCCGCTCGTGAGATGAAGGAACGCTACCTTTCTCTTAGCCAGGGATTACTGCCTGGGGAGGAAGCGGGACGACTTTTTGCCGGTACGTTTCACTCCTTTTGCGTCCGTGTCCTCCGCAAGCACATTCAACATCTTGGTTATGAACGGAATTTCACCATCTACTCGGAGTCCGATCAAATTGATCTGGTCAAGGAGGCCATGCATGATTCTGGTATCGTCGCCGGGCGAAAAGAGGTGAGAGCCGCACTTTCTCAGCTCAGTCGCCTGAAGAATAACGGGGTTACCTTGGAACAAGTGAACACGGCCGAGCAGATGGGCCGGGTTTTTATGAAATACCAGGAAGCGCTTATACTCCGGAATGCAGTTGATTTTGATGACCTTCTTCTTTTGGTGCTTAAGCTATTGCGGGAGCATGAAGAGGTCGCCGGCGCACTGAAAAAACAACTCACCCATCTCCTGGTCGATGAGTATCAGGATACGAATGCACTTCAGTTTGATATTGTACGCCGTTTATCCGCTGACCGTGGAAATCTCTGTGTCGTCGGTGATGATGACCAGAGTATCTACAGCTGGAGGGGAGCTGAAAGCCGCCACATCCTCGAATTCGAAAACCATTTTCCCAGAGCAAAAGTAGTCACTCTGGAACAAAACTACCGCTGCACCCCGAGAATCCTCGAAGCGGCGAATGCGGTCATTCGCAACAATGTGAAGCGGCACGCGAAGAAGCTCTGGTCTGCCGGTGATTTAGGATCTCCTATCCGGGTGATGGAGGCCACAGATGACGTCGCAGAGGCGACCTGGATTGCCACTGACATCCTCGAAGCGAGAAGACAGAGCCACCTGCGCTGGGAAGAGGTCGGCATTCTTTATCGAGCGAACCATTTATCACGGACAATCGAACAACAACTCAGGCGCATGCGTATTCCTTACCGGGTCGTTGGGGGCCAGGAATTCTTTGAAAGACGTGAGGTCAAAGACCTTCTCGCCTACTTGCAGGTCATCCTCAACCCGAGTGATGATAACCAGCTCTTAAGAATCATCAATAAACCGGCACGCGGAATCGGGAAGGCGAGCCTTGAGCAGGTAGTAAAATCCAGCCGGGCTCAGCAGCGTTCAGTCTGGGAGGAAATCCAGCCGACAGCGCCTGACTATCTCAGCACCAGAGCGGCGGCAGCCTTTGACAGTTTCCGCACTTTGATTTCCGGGCTCATGCCTCGCTTCCACTCTGAAGGTGGCTGGGCTGAGGCAACACGCGATCTCGTCCGTGAGTTGGACTATGACCATGAATTAACCAGAACCAGTAAGGACGCGGCAGAGGCTGCTTCACGTAAGGAGAATATCCAGGAATTCATCAATGCTATTGAGCAGTTTGAGAAAGAGAAAATAGAGAACAAAGGGAAAAATGAGGGGCAGGACGTGATGCTTCAGGAATTTATTGATGCCATGTTGCTCAAGGACCGGGATGAGAAAGACAAAGAGAAGGACAAGGATGAGAATGGCTATGGCGTCAGCTTAATGACCCTTCATTCTGCGAAAGGCCTCGAATTTGATCGAGTCTACATCGTGGGTGCTGAAGAGGGAATCTTGCCCCATGATCGAGTGAAGCTGGAAGGGAATCTGGATGAAGAGCGTCGTTTGTTCTACGTCGGCCTGACCCGGGCCCGTAAGGACCTGAGCCTGTCCTACTGCGGTCACCGGAAACGTTACGGCAATGAGGAACCCTGCCATCCATCCAGCTTTATCGAAGAACTCCCAGAGTCTGCGCTAGAGAGGATTTCATCCCTTACCGAGGACAAAGAAGTCACACATGAGCAAGCGGTTGATCGATTTGCCGCCTTGAAAGCGAAGCTAGCTGAGAAGGCCGGCCAATGAGGGACGGAGTATACTCCGTCCCTCATTGGCTTACACGTCTAAGGCATTAATCGCTCATCAGTGGGCCGGTGCTTACTCCAATAAGCGGTCCGCACCATTTCTTTTAATTCGAGGGAACCTCCATCAGCGCGTTCCCACTTGATGAGAACGTGCGGAAATTTCCTTGCGAAGGTCAGGACATCTACCCCTCCGGCGTGACGCACTTCAAAAACGGAATGAGGAAGGTCATCCTTCCAGATAATGGTTGCGGGCCGGAATCCGGGATTCCCGAGCTGAGAATGAATGACGGGGCTGAAGAGGTGGATATGGAGTGAATCTTTTTCCCGTGATGCGGTGCGCATGCGAAGACGGTAAGGCAGTTCTTCATAATGCCAGCTATTCTCCGGAATCGGGATCGAGAGTTCACCGTCCGCCGCTCCATCCCAATAGGTGTGGTAAATCATCTTGAGGATATCGGTGTCAGGAATTCCCATTTTGAAGGTAGCACCGCAAGCCTCATGGTGAGACAGTGACCATTTTAGGAGAGTTTGAGAGCTGATCTCCCAGAACGATGAGTGCATCTGTTCATAGTGGTAGCTCCCGGTCCGAGTCGAGATGATCATATTCGACTTAATGACAGGAACAATATTTTCACCTGAGCCTCGATCTGATTTCACCCGGGTATCAGTCCGAAATGGTTCTTTCACGTAGAGAAGTGAAACCTTGCTGGGATAGGTGGTTCCATAATGGGGAAGCATCGCGTCATAGACGGCGACTTCTGCCTTTCCATCGTCCCAGTAGGAGTCGGTAAAAATGGGGCGGATTTCACTCTCTGCTCGAAGCGTGGAGCCAAGGATGCAGAGGGAAAAAAGAACAAGAGATGGTTTCATCATGATTTTACGTTAATTACTATAAAAGTTGGATTTTTGAATGGAACTCCTTATATTTCCGGCGTGACTCAATGGTATCACATTTTTGGATTTTTGTTGGCCTGCTTTTGTGTGAGTAGCTCTCTGATTGGACAGGAGCAGCCCGCTTGGCTTCAGGTCAACCCTGAAGATGTCCAGACCAGGCAGCCCAAGGTGGGCTATCAGTTTAACACCGAAGCTTCCTATGTAGCCGGTTCCACTGTCAAACAAGGCGAGGCCAACTTCGGAGATCTCGAAGAAATTCAAGCGCGAGCCAGCTTGATCACCACCCTCCCGATGTCGGATACCCTCAGTGGTCGAGTCGGCCTCAACTGGGAGCGTTATTCCTTTGGAGTGCCAGCAGGAGCGATTCTGCCTAACACACTTCAGTCCATTAATCTCAACCTCGGAGTCGATATGAATATCGGGGAAAAATGGTTGATGCGGATTGAGGTCACACCGGGCATTTACAGCGACTTTGCTGACGATATTGATTTCCGAGATTTAAATGCACCGCTCCAGCTCGGTTTTTCCTATTTGGTCGATAGTAATTTACAGTGGGTCTTTGGCTTGCGGGCCAACTTCCGGAGCTTTTTACCTGTCCTTCCCGGAGCCGGGGTGCGCTGGCAGTTTGCTGATGACTGGACGCTCAATGCGATCTTTCCACAGCCACGCCTGGAATATCGGATCGATAACTCACTCACTCTCCATCTGGGGGCAGAACTCAAAGGTGGCACGTACGTGGTCAGGGATAATTTTGGGAGTTCGATCGGGCAGGGGAGACTCGATTCCGCTGAGGTCGATTACAATGAAGCACGTGCAGGATTCGGAATTCAGTTTCGACCCCATCCGGCGGTGAACCTTGTCTTCAATGGCGGCTATGTTCTCAGTAGGAGCTGGGTCTACCATGAAGAAGATTTACGGATCAATACGGATCCTGCCCCTTTCGGATCAGTCAGTCTCATCGCCCGCTGGTAAGACGCCCGACTCAGATTCGTGACATTCGTTCGTTTTTTTGTATATTCCTCATTATGCCTGATGAACCGGACACTCCCCATCCCGACGGAATTGTGCGGAAAGTAGTTGGTAAGCGACCTCCTTCAAAGCGACCTCTGCAAATCGCCTGGGAATTACGTGAAAGGATGCAGACTCTCAACCTGAAAACGGAAAACGATGGAACCCTCGTTCGAAAATCTGTTGGTCCATCTTGCTAAGGCTCAAGTCGATTTTCTGCTCGTAGGAGGTCTTGCAGTCGCACTGAATGGTTATCCACGCATGACTGAAGATGTCGACCTTTGGGTCAATCCAGAACCTGATAATATTGAGAAGCTTATTCAGGCGCTTAAACATTATGGTCAGGGATTTGGGGGTGAACTCCGCACAGAAGATTTTAGTGACGAGCCAGGCGCTATCCGTATTAACGAGTCATTTTCCATCGATCTCTTTGTTCAGATGAACGGGATGCGATATGATGAGATTGTCCAACATCGCTCGGAGCATGAGCTCAGCTCTCTGGTCATTCCATATGTCGATGCAGAAGGGTTAATTAAAATCAAGTCAGGTTCTCACCGGGAAAAAGACTTGCTCGATATTTCTGTTTTAAAGCAGATTCTTAAAGCGATTTAATCTCCAAACCCACTTGACCGGGTTCGAATACCTGGCTTCGCCGATAGTGAGGGTGCCTGTGGCACCGGACAGGGAGGGATTCGAGCGTTATTTACCTGAATTTCATTGGATTCTGGCGGAATAGTTCTTGTGATTCAAATCTAATCGACTCCTATTTCTCATTATCCAAACGACCTAGCTACTGACACTTACCAGGCAAAGAAAACACTCTGGAATTGCTAAAACATGATTTTTCGATAGCATATTTCCTATGACCACTGTGGCTGAAATTGAGACCGCAATTGAGCAGCTTCCCCTAGAGGACTATCAAGAGCTTTTGACATGGATTGAAGAACGGCAGGGGCTTCTTGCCTCAACGGATGCGCTTTTTTCCATGTATGATGAAGAGGAAGCCCAATTAGATGCCCATAGCTAGGCGTGGCGAAATCTGGATGGCAGACCTGGGAATGATCGCCAAGGTCAGGCCAGTTCTTATTCTCAGTGTTGGATATCAGGATAGTGAACGTGCGGTAGTGACCTATGTAGTTCGCACGACCAGCACTCGTGGCACACAATACGAAGTTACCCATAAGCAAAGAGGAATGAAAAGCGGTGCCTTCGACGCCCAAGGCGTTGCCACCATTCCAGATATTAAACTGGAACGTAAAGTTGGAAGTGTTGACAAAGAAACATTAGCTCAAGTTGAAAGTGCTGTAAGGAAATGGTTGGCACTATAAATTCTTGATTGATATTGCTTCCTCATTGAATCAGTTTTGCTAGTAATGCTCTCGTGAGCAGAGAACACTGTCAGAAATTGATTTCGCTCCGTCGTAATCATCCTGCATGGTTGTTGCTGGCTTCGACTAAGGCACCACTGACGGCATCCTGCCTGAAGACCATTCTTAATTCAAAACCGATCGGAGTTCCATGGGAAGAAGCAGTAGTTATGCTGGCTGATATTTTTACCGAATACGCTCATGACGAGTCTTATGAAATAACGCCGGATGAAGACCAAATGCCTGCTGCTCGTAAGGAAATGCGACGATGGCTCAGTTTGGGCCTCGTTGTAGAACGGGAAAATCAACTGATTGCCACCGATGCTTTGGAGCGAGCACTGCAGTTTCTGGACGAATTAGAAGATAGAGTGATGACTTCTACTGCATCTCGACTAGCTACGGTGCAACGAGAAATTGAAAATTTGGAAGCACGGTTAAATTCGGATCAGGAGTTACGTATTTCCTCACTTAAAGAGAAAATGACAGATCTCAAAAATGAACTTGCCCGTGTTGAAAAAGGAGAATTTGAAGTGCTCACTGGAGCACAAGCGCAGGAGGGAATTCGGGAAATTCATCAACTGGCCCTCAGCTTAAAAGCCGACTTTAGAAGAGTCGAAGACTCGTATCGTGAGGCAGATCGAAAACTGAGGCAACGGATCTTAAGTGAGGGAAGTCATCGTGGTGAAATTGTAGACAATCTTTTGGATATTCATGACGCATTGGTTCAGACCGCCGAGGGGCAGGTATTTGAGAATTTTCATGATCAACTTGTAAAACCGCTGGAATTGGATCGCATGAAATCCCAACTGAAATCTATTCTAGAGAACGAGGCGACTCAGGTGAGCCTCACTCGTGAACAGCGTAATGAACTGGGAACTCTTGTATCTAATCTGGTAGGCGAATCTCGTGGAGTGCTGGATGCTCGCTCGCGTAGTGAGCGCGATGTGCGCTCTTTCCTGAAGTCTGGTTTGGTCGGAGAACAAGTGCGAGTCGGATCACTGTTACAGGAGATTCAAAAAATCGCATTAGACATCGACTGGACTTCTCAGAAAATCAGGCGAATACCCTCCCCACTTTCGCCCGTAGCCATAGCAAACTCAGCATTGAAAGTGATAGAAAGGCTTACCTTCCGAGATAATCTGAACGATGAGTCGATCACGCTTGATTTGAGCGAACAGAGCTCAGATCCAGGAGAACTTGGAGAGGATTTTTGGCAATCCTTTCAGACACTTGATCGAGTACATCTGTTTGAAAATACCCTTTCGGTATTAAAGGCATCTGACAGGCCACTGACACTGGCAGAACTGGTGGCGGCGATACCGACCGAATACGACCTCGAAACGCTGTCCTACTGGCTGGGCATGGCACGCGAGGCGGGTGTGGAAATGACCACCGAAGTCGAAAATATTGAAATTCAGGATCGGGATGGCGATATATACCGTTTTACTGTTCCAAGTGTGAATTTGTCTTATGAAGTTTCAAGCCAGTTAAATGTGGAGCGCCTAGGATGAGCGATGAAGCGCAATATAATGAGGCGTATGTTCTTACAACACTAGAAGATGGGGTGAGCACTGGGACTGATCCTGCTATCAAAGCATCCGTTCAGGAGTTGATCAAACAGGGATATCTTGAAGAAAACCGCAAACCGGTACTTTTTCACAATGCAGTTCTACACCAAGAAGCAGTCAACCATGCCCTAGAGCCACTAGATTTGAAACTGTTGTTGGATACGCATCGAGGTATTGCTCTTCTGGTGCTCAATCTGCCTGAAGATGCGGAAAAAGACGATGAATGGTCTCATCCTCTCGTGCGCCGACAGCGACTTACCTTAGAGCAATCCCTCCTGGTAGCATTGCTACGTGAGGAATACATGCTCTTCGAGCAGGAGAAAGGCATTTCGCCCGTGGCGGCCAAAATTCCTTTCTACTGCTCGAAGAGCATGTATTCCTCACGTAGAAATGCTACCAGGAGGTATTGCTCTAAGGTAAGTCGCTGTCGGCGCACGAGAGGATGAGACCATTCATCGTCTTTTTC
>JBCBYL010000151.1:0-5082 GCA_039815855.1 Verrucomicrobiota bacterium | reverse complement strand
GCTGCGGCCTTGAGGAAGGTGCGCATGACGGTTTTCTGAAGAGGGCCTGGGAGATCCATATCCAAGAGGGATTCAATCGCCATTGTAAAAACGATATCACCAAAGACTGTTGCAATACTCTCCCCGACTCTCTCGCTACCTTCCAGCTGTCCAAGACGCTGAGACGCCAACCGATGGTAAGTAGGAAGCCCACGGCGCAGATCGGAACGGTCAATGACGTCGTCGTGGAGAAGGATGAACGAGTGAAATAACTCGAGTGCGGCTGCAGCACGCATCAGTGAAGGATCGGTCAGTGGCTTCTCTCCTCCAAAGGCTTGATAGGTGGTGAGAAACATCATCGGCCGCACACGTTTGCCTTTGCGTCCAATAAATT
The DNA here is from genome assembly GCA_039815855.1 of Verrucomicrobiota bacterium. Taxonomy (GTDB): domain Bacteria; phylum Verrucomicrobiota; class Verrucomicrobiia; order Methylacidiphilales; family JBCBYL01; genus JBCBYL01. The sequence goes on along the minus strand of JBCBYL010000151.1, from coordinate 4,709 downwards.
CGCAAAAGTCATAGTAGAGCGGCTCAAACCACTCTCCATAATCGTAATTGGCCCTCACCGCGTCGAGCTGCTCCTGAATATGGGATTCAAGTGTCGACTGCATTACTTCTATTTGATTTCCTTTATCCACCTAACAATATCTTATGATGCCTGAAAAATATTGCAAATGACACGGAAATTCTTTCTCAGAAATGAGAAAATAGTTGAACTTATTTTGCTTTAATGACCAGAGCCTGAGACTCTAATGCCACCCTGCTTTGCGCAGGGACACTGTAAGTCAGAAAGACGTTTCCGTTCACCGTAGTGCCCTCTCCAATCACAGTGTCCCCACCGAGAATGGTCGCATTCGGGTAAATCGTTACGTTGTCCTCGATCGTAGGATGCCTCTTTTGATGCCTGAGCTTTTCGACCGACGAGGTCGATAATGCCCCGAGCGTGACACCGTGATAAATTTTCACGTGATGCCCAATTTCAGTCGTTTCACCAATGACCACTCCGGTGCCATGATCGATAAAGAAGTAAGAACCAATACGAGCACCAGGGTGAATATCAATTCCGGTTCTCGAGTGTGCCCACTCGGTCATCATCCTGGGAATCATTTTGACTTTGAGTTCATAAAGGATGTGGGCCATGCGATAAACCGAAATGGCTTCTAAGCCCGGATACGCCAGAATGATTTCTTCTCTTTTTGTAGCCGCTGGATCTCCGTCGAATGCTGCTTGCACATCCGTATCCAGAAGCTGGCGTATTTGCGGAATCCTCTGATGGAATGCGCAGAGGACCTCCTGAGTTCGATCCATCAAGTCCTCTTGAGCTAAATCTTCTGGCAGATCAAATTGTAGGCTCTTAATAATCTCCTGGCCTAGATGGGCACAAATCCATTGGATTCTCTCCCTGGTATCGTCAGGTAAGCTTTCTCGCACGACATCCTTACTATTGTAAAATCCAGGAAAGAGGAGTCGCATCAAGCGCAAGGTGATTTCACCGATCTCATTTTTTGAAGGAAGAGATAAGCCGTTCAAGTGGTTGATCCCACCTACGTCATCATAGGACTTCAGGATCTCATGTGCTAAGTCATCTTGGCTCAGGGGCATGACCGTACTGTATAAAGAGAAGAAGCACTGGCAAGTAGTGAGACTTGATTCTGCATGGAATTACTCTTCAATCATTTTGTGACCGACAACACAGTCTATACGCTGGAAACACTCTCTCAGCTCGAATCCGACACCCCTCTTTTAGGTGTGATTGGATACCCGATCAAACATTCTAAATCTCCCCTCTTTCAGCAAGCCGCTCTGGATCACTCAGGACGGGCAGAAAAATATGTCAAAATTGAGGTTCCCGAGGATCAATTTAGCGATGTCATTGATAAAATGAAGAGGATGCCCTTTCTCGGATGGAATATCACGATTCCACATAAACGGTCGATGGCTGAAACCGTAGATGAAAAGATGGAATCTGCGCTCTTGTTAGGTGGGGTGAATACGGTGCTCAACCAGAATGGGGTCCTCAAGGGCTACAATACAGACGGGATGGGCTGGAAACATGCTGTTCGGGAATCCTTCTCCCTCGATATACATGATCTGAGAATCCTCATATTGGGTGCCGGTGGAGCTGGCGCAGGTTTGGCACGCCAGGCGGCTGCAGATCAGTGTGAGCGACTCGTCATTGCGAATCGCACCGTTGAAACCGCACAATCACTTGCAGAGGAACTCAAGGAGTCGATGAAATCTCAACGCCTGCAAGGGGCTCAAGCCCTCGTCAAAGCGATTCCTCTCGACCCGGAAGCGATACGTGCAGAAATCGATACCATTGATCTGATTGTCAACACGACTTCGATAGGACTTCGACCGGAGGACGGCTCGATGATCCCCGAATCGATCATTCAGCCTCATCTCTGTGTCTATGACACCATTTACGGCGAACATGAAACCCCATTGATCAGGTCCGCTCGCCAGGCTGGGGCACGTACTGCGAGCGGTCTCTCGATGTTACTTCATCAAGGTGCTCTTTCCTATGAAATCTGGACCGGGCAACCAGCACCGATTGAGGTGATGCGACAGGCCCTGACTTCATGATGAATATCGTCCTACTCCAGTGGATCGCACCGATTGCGATTGGTCTTTGTATCGGATCCTTTCTCAACGTCTGTATTTACCGCATTCCATTGAGTCGCTCTGTCGTTTTTCCTGCCTCAAGATGTGCCCCCTGTGGTCGAAAGCTGAGTTGGTTTCAGAATATACCCGTATTGAGCTGGGCGATGCTGAAAGGACGTTGTTCCTGTGGCCTGACCCGCCTTAGTTTTCGCTATCCGCTTGTCGAAATTCTGACCGCTTTGCTCATCACGGCTGTCTGGCAACTCTATTCCCCTCCTCTCTCCCTGCTCTACATCCTTGTCATTTGCGGCCTCCTGGTCGCAACGTTTGTCGATATTGATCTCTACATTATTCCAGATCTGATTTCGTTAGGCGGGATTGTCATTGGACTCATCGCCAGTGCTTCTCTTCCCTCCCTGCACGGACAAGCCTCCTGGACCGGAGGACTTTGGTATGGATTTATCGGAACCCTCGTGGGAGGCGGAACGTTACTGAGTGTCGCTCTGCTTGGAACCATTGTATTCCGAAAAGAGGCAATGGGGATGGGCGATGTCAAACTGCTCGCCGCGATTGGTGCCTTTCTGGGGTGGCAATCCATTTTTTTTATTATTGCAGTCTCATCTCTGACTGGAGCAGTTTTCGGGATCGTGCAAATGCTCGGAAGACAAGTGCGCTGGGGAATGCCGATCCCATTTGGCCCCTTTATTTCACTCGGTGCCTTGATTTACATCCTCGGAGCGCGCCAGAGTGTGGATGAGTATTTCGAATCCATTCGCCCTCTCTTCGAGGCGATTCAACACTATTTATTCTGAGCTTTTTGCCTCAGGAAGTGATCCATCAAGGTTAACCACGCCATAGATTCTACCATCGGTACCGCACGGGGGAGGACACAGGGATCATGCCTGCCGCGTGCCTTCAGTTCAGCCGCCTTGCCTGCGGTGGTCACCGTCTCCTGCGCTTTGGCCAGGGTTGCGACTGGTTTGAAAGCGACGCGAAAGACAATCTCCTCACCATTACTGATCCCTCCCTGGACTCCACCACTACGATTCGTCTTGGTACGCACGGTCTTCTTTTCCATGACAAAGGCGTCGTTATGCTCGGAACCCTTCAGTTTTGTTCCCGCAAATCCTGATCCGATCTCAAACCCTTTTGAAGCCGGCAAGCTCAGCATCCCTTTTGCCAAATCTGCCTCCAGTCGATCAAAGACTGGTTCGCCAAGGCCTATCGGACAATTCCTGACGATACACTCAATCACACCACCTACCGAATCACCTTCAGACCGCACTTTCTTGATCAGTCGAATGGCGCGAGCTGCATCCTTCGCATCGGGCCAGCGCACGATGTTCGATTCGATTTCATCACTGGTTACAGTAGCGGGATCGTACTTCGCGGTCAGGTTGTGCACCTGCTTCACATAGGCCAATACCTCGAGATCTTTTACTTTCTTTTTGAAAACTTGTTTTGCAACCGCGGCACCGGCGACACGTCCGATGGTCTCGCGCGCAGAGGACCTCCCTCCCCCTTCCCAATTCCTGATGCCAAATTTAGCCTCATAGGTGTAGTCGGCATGTGAAGGGCGATACATGGTAACCATCTCGCTATAAGCTTCCGGACGATGATCTTGATTCGGAACCATAATTGAGATTGGAGTTCCCAGGGTTTTCCCTTTGAAGGTTCCAGAAAGGATTTGGCAGGTGTCTGTCTCCTTGCGCGGGGTAACGATTTCACTCTGCCCGGGTCGCCTGCGGTCCAAGTCAGGCTGGATATGCTTTTCAAGCAGTGGGATCTTAGGAGGACATCCGTCAACAACGACTCCCACCCCTCCTCCGTGAGATTCTCCCCAGGTCGTAATACGAAATAAATGGCCAAACTGATTAGGCATAGCCTCTAAAAGTAAACCTCCATCTCAGCTTCGCCAAGTCTCGACCATCATAAATATCTGGCTCTCATAAAGGACTCACTTCATGGTACGAGGATGGCAAAACAGCCACATATTCTTTTAGTTGGATTGATGGGATCAGGAAAAAGTAGTGTCGGACGCATTCTTTCTCAGATGACTGGCAGGCTTTTTTCAGATACCGACGCCATGGTCGAAGCCTTCTACCGCATGACCATTCCAAAAATTTTCGAGGAACTCGGTGAAGACTCGTTCCGCCAATTCGAGCACGAGATGATTGAACTGGCATTGGATGATCAGAGACCCGGCATTATCTCTACCGGTGGCGGAGCGGTTGCTCGCAGTGAAAACCGGGCTGTGATTTGGGAAAAAAGTTGGGTTGTTTACCTTAAAGCCCGCCCCGATGAACTGATCACCAGGCTCAAGCTTGATGGCAGTCGCCCCCTTCTGCAACAGGATGATCCTCTTGGGGTATTAAAAGATCTGTATAAAAAGCGGTCTCCCCACTACCGGAATGCGCACTGGACTATGGATGTTGGAGATGCAGCGCCACGTGATGCCGCTAAGGCCATTCTCAAAGAATACAAAAAGCAGTTCGGTCCTGCACGAATTCCAGCCCGCTGACCCTGAAAAGAATTATAAGAAGGAATCGTTTCTGGATAAGCTCCTGCCTGATTTCGGGAAGAAATAGGTTCAGGACATCAAGGATTTCGTGC
>JBCBYL010000093.1:0-9707 GCA_039815855.1 Verrucomicrobiota bacterium | reverse complement strand
GGGTTGGTCGAAAGAACGACTAGTGAAATTGACCGACGCGTCGTTTTGATTCGTATTACCGAAGAAGGCGGTCAATTGGTTCGTGAAATGCGCCGCGAAGTCGTTCGTCTCTTAAAAGATGTCGCAGAAAATATTTCTGATGAAGATCAACAAGCCTGGCTGAGAATCAACCGGATCATGCATGATTACTGTGCGGAGCGCCGGAACGCAGCGATTCAAGGTTGTAAATAAAGGTGCCAGCTGAGTCAGAGGGATTTCTTCGCTTCCCTGAGTTGATCGCGCCTGCATTTTCCCATTGCTTCACGCTTCGGGATGAAGTTCTGCAACGTCCTGACCAATGGGTTAGCCACATAGGTCTATCTCCTCAAAAGAAAATCGTCGAAGCTGAACAAACACACGGAAATGAAGCAGCTTTTGTCGATTACACGACTGACTCTCCTGTTCGAGCTGTTGATGCCTTAGTCGCCAGGGATAAAGAAGTTATTCTGGCGATTCGGGTGGCTGACTGTGCCCCTGTTTATATTATCGATGAGAAATCAGGACTCTTTGCTCTGGCGCATTCTGGTAAAAAAGGCACCGCTCTGAACATTTTTGAGAAGACCGTACGTCTCTTGATACAGCATGGCACTCAAGATCCGGAGGATCTCAGGGTGCTGGTAGGTCCATGTATCAGGCCGCCCTATTACGAAATTGATTTTGCAAGCGAGATTGCTGAACAGGCTAAGGCCTGTGGCATAACGAACTACTATGACTGCGGCTTGACGACAGCTGCAGATTTATCTCGATTCTATTCTTACCGTGCAGAGAAAGGACAGTGTGGACGTCACTGGGCTTTGATCAGTTGTTCATCCTCTTCGCCAATATAGCAGGAACAGAAGAGATTCCGATCGCCGTAGACGTTATCGACCCGACGCACGGGTGGCCAATATTTGTTTTCTTTAACCCAGGCCAGTGGGTAAGCCGCTTCCGCACGTGTGTAGCAGCATCCCAATCATTCTGAATCAAACAGGCAGCCGTATGAGGGGCATGTTTGAGAGGACTCTGATCCGGATCGATTTGGTTTTGTTTCACCGCCATGATTTCCTCGTGAATTTTCAGCATGGCTTCACAAAATAAATCGAGTTCTTCGAGAGACTCAGACTCCGTCGGCTCGACCATGAGTGTTCCGGCTACGGGCCAGGACATCGTTGGGGCATGATAGCCAAAATCAATTAACCGCTTCGCTACATCTTCGACCTCAACACCAAATTCCCGGAAAGACCTCAGATCGAGAATGCACTCGTGCGCAACGTGCCCAGTTCGCCCCTTATACAGAACAGGGAAATAGGGATCGAGTCGCCTTGCTATATAGTTAGCGTTGAGAATAGCCATGGCCGTCGCCTTTCGGAGGCCCTTCCCGCCCATCATGGCAATATAGGCCCATGAAATGGCCAAAATCACCGCACTGCCCCAAGTAGCCGCTGAAACCGGCCCCACTACGGACTCGTTCCCTACCGAGTGGCCGGGAAGAAAATTCTTTAAGTGCGCAGCAACACCAATCGGGCCCATCCCGGGGCCACCCCCGCCATGAGGAATGCAAAATGTTTTGTGTAAATTGAGGTGACAGACATCCGCCCCCGCTGCTCCCGGGCTGGTCCAGCCTACTTGGGCATTTAGATTTGCCCCATCCATATAGACCTGGCCTCCAAATTCGTGAATCAAGCGGCAGACGTCCTTTATCCCCTCCTCAAAAACTCCATGGGTTGAGGGGTATGTAACCATAGATGCGGCAAGGGTTTCTTTATACTCTTCAGCAAGACGTTTCAGATGTGCGATATCGATATTCCCCTGTTCATCACAATGGACGAGCACGACTTTAAACCCGACCATGATTGCACTGGCAAAATTCGTCCCATGCGCAGATTCAGGGATCAGGCAAACCTTGCGCTGCGATTGTCCGATTGATTCCTGATAATATTTGATGGCGAGCAATCCAGCATATTCACCCTGGGAACCTGCATTGGGCTGTAAAGAAACAGCATCGAACCCAGTCAACTCTGCAAGCCAGCCAGAGAGTTCATCCATCATTTCATGATAGCCACTCGCCTGCTCAGGAGGAGCAAATGGATGGAGTTGGGCAAACTCGTTCCAGGTGATTGGCATCATCTCTGCCGTCGCATTCAGCTTCATGGTGCATGAGCCCAGGGCGATCATCGAACGGGTCAGAGAAATATCCTTATTTTCCAATGATTTCATATATCGCAGGAGATTGGTCTCTGAACGGTATTGATGAAAGGTAGGGTGACTGAGGTAATCATTCTCTCTGGAAAAAACAGGATCAAGTTTCTCAGGTGATGATGGGAGGGTTGCCTCTGGATTTCGGGTCAGGAGACGCAGGAGGGATTCAATTTCCTTGAGGTCAGACTTTTCATCCAGAGTGATGCCTAATTCAGCTTCACCGAGAGATCTCAAATTGAATCCGGCAGCGGATGCCGCCGTGTGCACTGACTGACACTCCTTGGCAGAAGCATAAGTGACGACCAAGGTATCAAAAGCAGGCTTTGGCGAAACGACGAACCCGGAAGCAATGAGGGAATCCCGCAGGCGATGGGTCAGGGTGGCAATTCGTTCCGCAATCTCCCGCAATCCGTCAGGGCCATGGTAAACCGCAAACATACTTGCGACCACAGCAGGAAGCACTTGGGCGGTGCAGATATTACTCGTCGCTTTATCACGACGGATATGTTGCTCCCTGGTTTGTAAGGAAAGGCGTAATGCAACATCTCCTTCCGCATCTTTGGAAACTCCGATCAGACGCCCGGGCATCTGCCGCTTGAACTTATCACGGGTGGCAAAAAAGGCAGCGTGCGGACCGCCATATCCCATTGGCATACCAAACCGTTGAGTCGAACCGACCACCACATCGGCACCTTCTCCGGACGGGGAAGGTAAAATCGTCAGGGCCAGAAGGTCAGCAGCCACGATCCATACTCCCCCCTGCGCTTTGACCTCCTCAACTGCCGCTGGCTTGATTTCAATCTCGCCTCTGGTATTGGGATACTGGGAAATCACTGCGACCCAGCTCCGGTCGTCAATAGCGGCAGATAAATCTCCGACCACCAATTCAACCCCCGCTGCCTGGGCTCGAGTTCTGACCACTTCAATGGTCTGGGGGTGACAGAGTGAATCGATGAGGACAGCTGATTTTTCAGGCTTTTTAGCAATCGCCCAGGCCATGGAAACGGCTTCAGCGACTGCAGTGGCTTCATCGAGTAACGAGGCATTGGCAATCTCCATCCCGGTCAGGTCGGTGACCATGGTTTGGAAATTCAGTAAGGCTTCCATACGCCCTTGGGAAATCTCCGCCTGATACGGAGTGTAAGCGGTATACCAACCCGGATTCTCGAGAATATTGCGCTGAATGACCGGAGGCAGGACGGTGTCCGTATATCCCATGCCAATTAACGAACGCTTCACTTCATTCTTCGCGGCATATTCCCGCAGGCGGTTCAGAGCTTCCTGCTCTGTCGATGCCCCCAAACCGTCAAGGGGGGTCTCGATCTGAATGGACTCCGGGACAATCGATTGAATCAGTTGGTCAAGTGTCTCAGCACCCACCACTTTCAGCATTTCATTTTCTTCTTCCTGATCAGGACCAACGTGACGATTGAGAAAAGTATCGGGCATATTTCCTGCAATAATAGACTACAGAGTTGGTTCCGCGCAAGCAGGTGCGTCCTCAATAATTTCTGATAAAACTTGAATGCCTCGAACGATATTCTGCTCCGAGGCCTTACCGGCATTCAGGCGCATCGCTGTCCTTGTTGGGGCAGCAGGGAGAAACACCTTTCCATCGGCGAAGGTCACCTTTTGTTCCAATGCGCGTTGATGCATGAGTCCGCTATCAGTTAGAAATGGGAGTACGGCCCATAGAAGAAAGCCTCCAGCCGGACAGGAGACGACGGTGCCTGTTGGGAAATTGTCCTCAACCGCATCTCTGAGAATCCGGCGCCTCTTCTGAAAGATCCCCTTCATCTTCTCCAGATGAGTCTTGGAATCAGGTCGTTTCAGGTATTCTCTTAGCGTGACTTCAGCAACCACGCCTCCATGCATATCCATCATACAGCGTTCCGCTGCAATCACTTCAAAATCAGGACCCGGTAAAATAAAGCCGACCCGTAATCCCGGAGCCACCGTCTTGCAAAAACTCGATACGAGGGTGACCGTTCCGCCATCATCAAAAGCTCTCAAAGGCGGAGAAGCTCCATCATCGTGCAATTCTGCATAAATATCATCCTCGATGATGGTGACGCCTAACTTACGACAGCCATCGACAAGCTGCGGCCTGACACTGACGGGCATCGTCGCGCCGGAAGGATTAGATAAAGTAGAACATAAAACCAAACAGCGGGCCTGATGATTCTTGAGTAATTCCAAACCTCGCTCCAGATCGATTCCTTCATTCATATCGGCAGGAATCGGAAGGATATTGGCCCCAAGAGAGGAAATCTGCTCCAGGAGGTGGTAATAACAGGGGCACTCCACCGCAACCGTATCTCCCGGTTTAACTCTCGTCCTCAATGCGAGATGAAGTGCCTGAGTGCAACCAGTGGTGAGAATAACCGAAGAGTCCCCTTCCAGATCATCGATACCTCTGGTCTTCATTCGTTCACTGATCAAGTGTCTTAATTCAGGATCGCCTTCCGGAGTTTGATAACCGAAATAGCCCCCATTCGTCACCCGGTTGGCTTCATGAAAAGATTCAATGATCGCCTCTCCCGGAAGGAGAGCCGGATCAGGGATACCGGCACCGAGCATGATCGTCTCAGGATCTCCTAACTGACGCATGAAATCCAGAAGTCGGAACGCCGGCTGAAAGCGGTACGGCTGATAGGAATCAAGAATCTTCATTCTCAACCTTTGCCAGCAGCCACCTGGCTGTCGAAATCAAGTCCTCACCAGAGCGCAATTGGGGGGAATCACTTAAGTCTTCGATTTTAGCAATGGAGGCATCCGCCTTCACCCAGACCAAAGCACGTTTCGGCAGATGAACGACAATTTGCCCGGTCCGGGACTGCAGATTGATTCCAAACTTCTTTTTGCGCTCCAACAGTTCATCCGTCACCTTCTGGTTAAGTCCAAATTCTTCTGCACAAAGTGAACCCGCATCAAAAAGAACGACAAAAGGGAGGTCATGCTCCAAAAGAGTCTTCTCAATATGGGACGGCAGTTCTGGACAGACCGCAATCACATGACACCGCAGAGAAGATAAATCACTGATGCTGTTCCGAAAATCCTTCAGGAGTTTGACAGAGTAAGGGTCCCAACCACCCGGGTAAAAGAGGATCACTCCGGGACGCCCTTGAAAAGCAGGCTTCAGCTTGAAGGTCTCTCCCGTTGGTGAAAGTAATTCTGACTCCGGGATTTGCTTCCCCACCAGCGATGATGATCCGATGGTTGCTCCCTGGGTCCAGAGCAGGACCCCTATGAGTGCGGATTTCATTCTTCGCTATCCGATGGGAAAATCCTCAAGAGTGATAGCGGAGAAGCATGTTCATCTTGGAGCTCATCTTCATAGTAGATACGCAAAAGATAACCGTAATAGACTCGCTGACCTTCTTCGGAATCCTTCTTGAAATATCTCGCCTTCAGGACTTCTGAACCCTCTGCCCAATCTACCGGCGAATCAACAAAACTCGCCTCAATCTCTGAACGAATGAGTCTTTCATCTGAGAGCTGATCATAGAAAAACAACTGAACCCTGACCTTTCCCGGATCCAGAGTCAGGTCCTGCCGGTTCCGTTGAAGGATAAAGTCTTTCTGAATTTCCACCGGATCAATCGGTAAGGGCGTTGGCGTCGTTTCAACCGAATCGAGTGTAATCAGGCGTCGAGAAAACCTCAGTAATTCTTCGCGGCGGGTAGCCTCGGCATCCAGTCTTAGCCTCTCCTCGATCAAAGCCGCACGATCACGTGCCAGCTGCCTCGTAATCGAATCACTCCCCCCCACCTCGATGACTCGTTTCCAGTACTCGAGTGCTGAGGTTGTGTTGTCACGCGCTTCTTCCAGGAGTGCATAATGGGTCAAAGCGAGCATGTTAGTGGGATCCTGCCGGATGGCCTCCTGTAACGCTGCTTCTGCCAGATTGAAGTCGCCTTCCATCCGGTAACGCCTGGCATCTTCAATGAAACGCCGCACACTCTTCTCGTAGTTCGCTGTGTCCGAAATTTCCAACCGCGCTTCGATTTCCGGACGAGGCAGGTTACTGATACTGGTCACCAGTTCCTCAGGCCCCTCTAATTCTAATTGAGCCTGACCGGAAATAATCACTTCTTCACTCTCAATCATGATTCTTCCGAAGTAGAAAATGGCGACGAGGACGACGATTTGGAGCAGAATGAAAAGGCCGACGAGATAGAGACCTATCGAGTAGGTTTTAGGCCGCAGCCTTTTCCGGAAAATTGATGATGTGTCCTCGGGCATGTAAGATTGAGTAATGAACTATGGCATATGATCCGGTATCTGCGCAAGCGGCAGTCCAGCTATTCTTCTGATAATGGAGCTGCGTCCAAAATCTGATAGGCGTCTTCCGTTAATACGTAGCCTACCGGTTCATCATCGACCTTTAATCTCACCTGTCCATCAGGAGCTTGCAGAGAAAAAAGGAGTCGAAACGTCTTATCTGTCGAATCGATGGACAGAATGAGCTCAGGCTCACTAAATTCTCCCTCTAGAATCGGATAGCGTTTCAAGACACGGAAGTTATCGAGCATGGCTAGTTGACTATCGAGAAATGTCTTCTGTAGATTCATTCCCTCATCACTTGGCTGCCACCTTCCTTCTTCATTTTTCTCGATTTGGAAACGCCTTCCTTCTTTCTTTTCCCAGATTATCCCTGAGAACGTCTTGCTTTCCGGCAGAGGAAGATCCCGCGAATAAAGATCATAGATATCGGCAGGTAAGGACTCCTTCACTTCAGGAGCACACTGGGCAATGAGACCAAGATGGCTCGACTTCACCATCAAGCCTGATTCGGTAAGGACTCCAAACTGAAGCTCAACCAAATTCCCTGCAACGGTGACATCGATACTCAATTCAGAATCAACGAATCCAAATTCCTGCTCAGTCGTTTCATTGAGAGGCAGTAATTCAGAGGCTCTCGCCCCGGTTAGCGCATCAAGCATGTTGTTCATAAAGTGGTAATCGTAGGCATTGCCTTCCGGATCAATCCAACTGTCCTCGGAACGCGACAGCTCCACTTCCTGATCGGCAAAACGTATTGTGAGTGCTTCTACCAATGCCTCCTGGGGAACAGGAAGCGGACGTAAATCTCTGGTTTCATCCACCAGGCTGTGCAGAGTTTCTCTTAACTCAGGATTGATCGTGAAGACAGTGGGATAAAGCGAGGTCATCGCATAATAAAGACTCTCTTCTTCATCGAGTGGCTTGCCTATTTTTAAGGAAAGAGGCTCTTCCCCTTCTCTTTCAATGCTGAGAATGCTGGTCGGTGCATTGAGGCCATAAGTAGAGAGGTCGCCAGCCTCATCTTCAATGAACTCTTGAACCGTTGCCCCTGCAATCGAGGCCAGGTAACTCTGAACCCGCGTAGGATCTGCAGGTGTTGCAAGCGGCTTGGAGATCGCCCACCCTTCAGCCTCCTGTTTCAGAATAGACTCGGTATCCGCTTGCCTGAGCACCAGACCGGTTATCTTAGTTGTCTCAATCTCGACAATGTTTTGGCTTCGCAGTTGATCGAATGTCATTCCACATGTCTCTAAAAAGGATTGATCGATGATGATCCAGTCCACCTCACCATTTACTTCAGAGATGGCATAAAGCTGGCCACCTCGTGCGGTCTCAGCCCCGACTGACACTTTCCATTGATTGTTCTCACCTGACATTTCGATGGTGAAAGCAGGTTGAGTGAGACCGAAGAGCTCCTTTGCTTTAACTAAGTCCTCGATCTGATCCTGGTCGATGGTGCGTACCCGCTCAGCAGCTTTGACCCCGGCCAGGAGGCGGGAAATTTTTGTCTTATCAGCTGGATAGGCAACCGGCTTTTGAATATCCCAATCTGTGTCATCAGACTTAGAAGCCTGAATTTGCTCCTCACCAAAAGAAATCGTCAATCGGTTGACTTTCCCGACCGTGACATCAATCACCTTACTCAACAGTTCCTGCCGCTTATCCGTTCCCGGGGAGTTAAACAAGGTCAGATAAAGAAAAACACAGGCCCCAATCGTGATGGCCGCCAAGATCAAGGTAGAGCTCGTTTTCATCCTAATTCAATCGGGACAAATCTACTTCCGGCGTCGAAGCCAGGTCACCAGAATCGCTCCAAGTGAGAAGAGAATAAGAGCACCATTAATGGCCGCGATGGTCGTGATCTCACTCCCTTCGAGTCTGACTTGGAATTGCGCAGGACTCTTAGGAGTAATCCCAAGTGAACTATCCCGCTCCAACATCCAATTCAGGTAGTTGAGAATAAGATCCACCTGATAAGCTTGGATGGATTCATTAATCAGAAAATTAGCACTCCCGAGCGCAACGATCCGGTCCCCTTTGAGCTGGACTTCACCACCTGAAATCCGGCCTTCATCAATGAGCACACCGACCGTAAGCGGGCCGGCATGATCTTCTCCTGGATCATATTGAACCTCACCCGTGAGAGCACCCGTCTCTCCCCAGTAACCCTTCGGTGTCATCAGCAGATCGATGACTTGTTCTTCGGTCAGATTCGAAGTGTTCTCGACGCGCTTGATCGAGCGAGTCGATCCCAGCTCAAGCTGCACTTGGCTGCCGAGCGAGCGGGTCCACTGCATCGAGGGGTGCGGAGGAAAATCAGCAACCACGGTTTGAGCCAGAGTTCGCACCTGGCCAAGGAAATCGAGGTTCACGAGAAGGACATCATCTTCGAATTCGATACCGTAAGACTCAGCAAGCAATGACTCCAAACCCGTTTCGGTCTGGGGATCTAACATGAGAATGAGTCGATTCGGCTGTTCATCATTGGGCTGGTAGTTCAGGCGCAGAAGCTCAATTTCTTCAGGCAGCAGTTTCGTCCGCGGTCCGGCAATGATGAGGACATCACAATCCTCTGGGATCTGGCCAACCTGAACCAGATTCAGTGTTCTGACTTCGATATTCTGCCTGCCGATCCGCTCGGCCAGGAGTGAGTACCCTAATTTATCGCGGTTATCTGATTTAGGATCGTACTCCCCATGACCGGTCAGGAAGTAGACGGTTGATTTTTCACCACGGGTTAAGCTGTCGATCGCTTCCGTAATTTTCTCCTCAGCCAGGAAGCTGGTCAATTTAGGAGGCATCCCATAATAGGTTCCAGAATTGTCGATCACGGCCAGGTCACTGTAATTAATGGTGCGGTGCTGGTCTCCTACCTGAACGATGAGGATATTCTCAGCCACACTGAGCTTAAATTCCTTGGCGATGATCTGGGCCTCTTCAAAATCCAGCTCCGGATCCACCCTCCGAACACTCACTTTCCCTTTTCCGTGATACTCGTATTCCTCGAGGATCTTTTCCACGTCCAACTGAATCATGGTCGCCTCCAGGTTCGTGCCGGGAGAAAAGTAGTTGATGATCTGAATTTCTTCTTCCAGAGCCGAGAGCACATTGATCGTCTGACTCCCCACATCAGTGTACGCCTGGCCAGCGAAGTTCTTCCGTTCGTAATATTTATTGCCGATAAAATTGATGGCAAAAAAGAG
>JBCBYL010000134.1:0-5908 GCA_039815855.1 Verrucomicrobiota bacterium | reverse complement strand
GATTATCGATCCGGTCTGCTTTTGGATATGATGCTAGTAGGAATATGTTGATAGCCATTTTTAGTGACGTCCATGCCAATTATCATGCCATGTAAGCGTTTTTGAGAGACATTAAAGAGCAAGGAGTCAAACGACATTACTTTCTGGGAGATGTTGTAGGCTACGGTGCGCATCCGCAAAAATGCATTCAAGCCCTGCGAGAATTGGAGTGTGTCTCGCTTTTAGGAAATCACGATGAGGCGGTTTGCCAGGATGATATTGATACCGATTTTAATCCATTAGCCCGTGAGGGCGTTCACTTTAGCCGCTCTGCACTCGAAGAAGAAGATCGGGAATGGATTCGAACTCTTCCATATAAAGCCCGGACACGTGGGGCGACGTTTGTTCATAGTAGTCTCTACCTGCCGGAAGAATGGCTTTACGTTGTGGGTCCGGAAGATGCCTGGGTTCATTTTAAGAGGCAGAGGGGAAGACTTTGTTTTATTGGGCATACGCATGTTCCATGTGTCTGGGAGCTCAATGATGGATTATCACAATACGAGCCCGGTGAGGGAGAATTCGAATTAGATCAGGACTCGAAGTACCTGGTTAATGTAGGGTCAGTAGGGCAACCCAGAGACCGCCAGATCGATGCCACTTATGTGATTTGGGATAATCGTAAAAAATCCATCCGATATCGCCGCGTGCCTTATGCGGTTGATCAGGCGTGTCAGTCGATTATTGACGCGGGCTTACCTTCGATGTTGGGGCACCGTCTTTTTCAGGGGCGCTAGCTTTGACTTCAACCATGAGGTCGTCTGCGGTTTCAGTGATGGCCGCACGGACATCATCAAATGTTTTTGTCTCCGGGAGAAGAATGATGAGTTTAGCAGTAAAGAGTTTTTCCCCAGTCCACGGCGCGTTGGTAACAGAAGATTCAAAGTCTTCTACGTTGATATCCTGACTCGCCAGCGTACTCGTGATCTGCTGAACAATCCCGATGCGATCTTGGCCGGTCACTTCGACTTCTGCCAGCGCGGAGGCACTTGATTTTTTGATTTCATTTTCCGGATGGGCGACGACCGAAAGGCCCTCTGAGTCTAAAGCCATGAGAGCATCCATGAGGGCGTTTTCTTTTTTTTCCTCAATGCGAACCGCCCAGGATTCCTGCAAATTGACCTCCCAGCCTGCACATCCGGCTTTGTTCCCAATTCCCTCCGGACGCTTCGATTACTTTAGAGAGTGACCGGACGAGTCCAGGCCGGTCCTTGCCAATCACGGTCATCACCATCATCTTCATTCCTGAGTTCTATGGGATTACGTGATGAAGACAAGCGATAGTGAGCTTCAGCGGCAAATAAACCGTAACCGACTATTTACGTTTAATTCTATAAATTAATACAAAAAAGCCGTTGATTTGGCACAGAACATGCCGATATTGATCTCATGGTAAGCGACGAAAAAGTTGAGTCATCATTTATGCATCGGTTCATCCCGGAGCCCGGTCAAGTGATCGAGCTTCATGATGATAGCGGAAACGTAAAGGCGATCACCTGGGTAGAAGATACACTGGGCTATAGCATGAATGGTTGTTTCAAAGTGAGGGATAAAGCGGGTAAAGTGCGGCTGATCACCAAAAGTCGTCAGAGCCGTATCGTTCCTCGTTGGCGCGCCGTCTAGACTTGAGATCATTCTGGCTTTCTGGCCTGATGAAGGGCGATGGCGCCGAGACCAAAGTGCTTCCAACCTATCATTTCAAAACCAGCCTTTTTGATATCACTTGCCAGGGTTTCCGCATCTGGAAATTGAGCGGTTGATTCAGCGAGGTATCGATAAGCTTCTGCATTTCCTCCCAGGATGCTGACCACGGATGGGCAGAGCGTTGCCATGTAAAAATGATGAAATGGTCTGAGTGGTTTAAGGGGCTGTGAGCATTCAAGGATGTAGAGCCAGCCTCCCGGCTTCAGGACTTTAAGTATCTCTTCCAGAGATTTTGCCCGATCGCTAAAGTTACGATAGCCCCAGCCGATCGTCACTGCATCGAAGCTTGCCTTATCGAAGGGAAGATTTTCAGCAGAGCAAACAACGGTTTCTTGGACTCCTTTCTCATTGGCAAGCTCCAACATGGGGGCGCATGCGTCCGCCGCAGTGACCGTCAGGCCTGTTTCTTGGAGCATTAAAGTGATATCGCCTGTACCAGCAGCCAGATCGAGGACACTATCTGCTCCATTAGAAAGGACGAGTGAGGTCAATTCATGACGCCACTTTTGGTCGCGCCCGAAACTCAGTAATCGATTGAATTGATCATATTTACCCCGGATGCGGGTAAACATGTTGGAAACCTCAGTCGAGCGGCTCTGGTCCAAAACGGGCCGGGCGCGGTCAGGATTTCTCTGACTTCAGAGCGCTGTCTGAATCGGTCGATTTTGGCTTGGGAACTTTGAATTTCAGTTCCTCTGTGCCGTCCTTGTAATCGACCTGAACGGCGGTTTGACTACTGATATTTCCCTTAATGATTTCTTCAGCAATCGCGTCCTCGAGATATTTTTCTACGGCACGACGGAGCGGGCGTGCTCCGTAGGCCGGATCGTATCCTTTATCGATGAGGAATTCTGTGGCCTTCTTGGTCAGCTTGAGAGTGATCTCGCGTTCTGAAAGTCGCGACTCCACCTTATCGATTTCTAATTTCACGATCTCAGATAAGTGTTCACGCGTGAGGGAGTGGAAGACGATGATATCGTTTAAGCGGTTGAGGAATTCTGGTTTAAAGACACGCTTCGCCTGTTCGAGGAGGCGACCACGAATTTCGTCATAGGAAGGTTCTTCGCTTGCCGCACCAAACCCGACCACACTGTTCTTTTTGATGAATTCGGCACCGACATTCGAAGTCATGATGATAATCGTATTACGGAAATCGACTTTGCGGCCTAGACTATCGGTGACCTGCCCATCTTCGAGGATCTGGAGAAGGATATTCCAGATATCGGGGTGAGCCTTTTCGATCTCATCGAAAAGCACAACGCTGTAAGGACGACGACGAACTTTTTCGGTGAGTTGTCCCCCTTCTTCGTAACCGACATAGCCCGGAGGAGATCCGACGAGCCGGGATACATTAAATTTCTCCATGTATTCAGACATGTCGAGCTGGATGAGGGCGTCCTCTTCCCCAAAAACATGAGTGGCCAGTTCCTTGGCCAAGTGACTTTTCCCAACGCCAGTCGGTCCTAAGAAAATAAATGAACCAATTGGACGCTTAGGATCCTTGAGGTCAGCCCGGGAGCGACGGAGTGCTTTAGCCAGCGCTTCCACTGCTTCATCCTGGGCAACGACCTTACCATGGAGATCTTCGCCAATAGTCATGAGGCGTTCCATGTCTTCTTTCTCCATACGGGTCAGAGGAATTCCGGTCCAATTTGAAATGATATGCAAGATGTCGTCTTCATCTACTTTGACACGCGTTTCGTCACGTTCCTTGCGCCAAGCGGCGATTCGGTTTTCAAACGACTCGCGCTCTGCTTTTTCTTTATCCCTGAGGGCAGCCGCTTTTTCGAAATCCTGCTCTTTGATCGCAGCTTCTTTGTCCTCTTTGATGACATCAATCTGCGCTTCCGCTGTCTTTAATTCTTCAGGGACCATGGTGGTCTTGATTCGACCGCGCGCACCTGCTTCGTCCATGATATCAATCGCTTTATCTGGCAGAAATCGACCTGTTAAGTAGCGATCGGAAAGTTTGGCCGCAGCGACAAGCGCTTCATCCGTGATCTCAGCCCGGTGATGCTGTTCATACTTAGGACGCAGACCTTTGAGAATTTTAACGGTATCCTCAACATTAGGTGCTTCTACCTTGACGCTCTGGAAGCGGCGTTCGAGGGCTGAGTCTTTTTCGATGTGCTTACGGTATTCACTCAGCGTCGTCGCGCCGATACACTGTAATTCACCTCTGGAGAGTGCGGGTTTAATGATGTTCGAGGCATCCATGGCGCCTTCTGCCGAACCAGCACCGACGATGGTGTGCATTTCATCAATAAAAAGAATGACGTTCTTCGACTTCCGGATTTCCTCCATGACCGCTTTGATGCGTTCTTCAAATTGTCCCCGATATTTCGTTCCGGCGACCATGAGGGCTAGATCGAGGGTGATGACACGCTTATCCCTGAGTAATTCAGGGACGTTCCCTTGATGGATTTCCTGGGCCAGACCTTCTACGATCGCGGTTTTCCCGACTCCCGCTTCTCCGATCAGAACCGGGTTATTTTTGGTGCGGCGGCAGAGGATCTGAATGACTCGTTCGATTTCTTTGGCTCTACCAATGACCGGGTCCAGTTCATCCTCACTAGCAAGTTCAGTGAGGTCACGGCCAAATGCCTTTAGAGCCGGTGTCTTCACATCTTTCTTGCCGGAGCCGGCTTCTGCTTCTCCATCTGCCGTTGCGTAATCCTCTTCTTCTCCCTCGAAATTAGGGTCGAGTTCCTTGAGGACTTCATTACGAGCCCTGTCGAGATCGACATCAAGGCTTTTGAGCACACGCGCAGCGACTCCATCTCCCTCACGTAGGAGGCCGAGTAGAATGTGCTCCGTTCCAACATAGCTGTGGCTGAGGGCTTTGGCTTCCTTGCCGGCGAGGGCGAGGACTTTTTTCACCCTGGGGGTGTAAGGGATATTTCCTGAAATCTTAGTATCAGGTCCGGAGCCGACTTGTTTTTCGACTTCCATCCGAACGGTCTCTAAATCCAGTCCCATTTTCTGGAGGACATTCACGGCGACGCCCTGTCCTAATTTGATGAGACCAAGTAAGAGGTGCTCCGTTCCAACGTAATTATGATTAAAGCGATCTGCCTCTTTTCTGGCGAGGGCGAGAACTTGTTGTGCGCGAGGTGTGAAATTATTCATGTGCTATTAATACTATGGTCTGAGTTTGCTAGATTTTCAACTTTCTGATGTTGGGAGCGCCGCAATCTTTAAGTCGGTCACGTAATAGATCGGCGCGGAACCCATCTCTTTCCTCAGCGTTAAGCTTTTTACCTGCAGCTTCCTGAAGGTGTGCTGGCTGAGTTTGAATGAATAATGCATCGATCCTATCTCTTAAATTAGTGGGGAGGATACCTAAGTCTACCCCTAAAATGAGTTTAGAAAGCAGGTTTAATGCCTCTTTAGAAGTCATCGAATAGGCATTTTGTAATGTGCCGTAGGAGCGTCCCAGCAGGTCAGCTACCATCCTGCCTTTATCTTCGAGGAGTTTATTGCGGGCATTGACCTCGCTTTCGACAATTTTATGGACGACTTTCGTCAGGCGTTCGAGGATTTCCTCCTCACTTTCCCCTAGAGTCATCTGGTTTGAAATCTGGAAGAGGTTGCCGAGCGCTTCCGTGCCCTCTCCGTAGAGTCCGCGCACGGCCAGGCCAATTTGATTGACCGACTTAATGACCTTATTGATCTGTTCACTGAGGACGAGCCCCGGTAAATGCAACATGGTAGAGGCGCGCATCCCAGTCCCTACATTCGTCGGGCAAGCGGTGAGGTATCCGAGATTAGGGGTAAAAGCAAACTGCAGTTTCTTCTCGAAGGCGGTGTCGGCTTTGTTGGAAAGCTGCCATACTTCACGCAGACAGAAACCCGGATGAATGACTTGGAGTCTGAGGTGGTCTTCTTCATTGATCATAATGGAAATGTGGCGATCTTCACTGACCACCAGTCCACTCCCGGCATTTTTAGCAGCATGCTCTCGGCTGATCAGGTGTTTCTCGACTAAAATCTGTTTCTCAAGAGGAGAGAGATCATTCATAGCGTGCTTCTTCTCAAGGATATCTTTGAGGCGGTAGACGAACTCCCGCAGCTTAATCCTCTTGAGATGAAGCACGCTATGAATGATCTCTCTCCTCTTGAGAAACAGATTTTAGTCGAGAAACACCTGATCAGCCGAGAGCATGCT
>JBCBYL010000135.1:0-5876 GCA_039815855.1 Verrucomicrobiota bacterium | reverse complement strand
TCAAAAATTGAAAACCAGCTATGAAGGTTAATATAAACTTAGATTTAATCGTTTTCTTATTCATTTTAAAAAATCGTTAAAGACACAGTTCCATCGTCAGGTATTTCAGTAACAGGTGTTGGCATGCTAAGTGGATCGTTAGCCAATGTGTCTGCTACCCATTCATCATAATTCGAAAATCCATCCCCATCGAAGTCCCAATTCTTATTCGCTGAACTTCCATTCCACTCGGCATCGACATCAGCGAGTGATTCGATCCCGTCTCCAATGACTAAGTTAATGAGAACCATCTCAAAACTGTCAGGTAGTCCGTCGGAATCGAGGTCCTCGGGATCTCCCGGGATCGGTGGTGTCCAGCCTCCATTTACTAAATCCCAACTAAAGAGATACTTCACCTGACCAAGGTTAGCAGCGGCGTAGTCGTCGGCAGGGTTTGCTGAATTACTCCAAGGGTAGGATCCTGTCGTCCAGTTAGAGGGTGGGTATCCGTTGCCTGCTGTGTAGTTCACGAGTGCCAGAACATCGTAGAAGAGACTGCTGATGTATTTGACCTGGCCAAGGTTGGCGACGGCATAATGATCAGATGAGCTGGTATCGACGATCCAATTGGCAGGATCAGGATCAGATGTATCAGTATACCAGCCAAGCACCAGCTGCTCGAGCAGGTAACCCGGCGTTCCAGAGGTAGCCCAGTCGACTCCGACTAAGGTTTCCTTGAGTTCCAGATAACCTTTAAGCGCAATAAATTTAAGCTGCCCCTGGTTGATGGCGGCGTAGTCGTCAGCTTCTGCGTAGTCGTCCGGGTACACATAGGTTAGCGGATTATTCGAGCTGTCATGCACAATCACACCGCGTTCGAACCACCAGTCGGGGTAATTGACTGGTTTCCCTGAACTGGGTATCTGCGCCCAGAGGGAAATGACCGCTGAGACACAGAGAGCACTGAGGACCAAGAGCGAAAACAGACGAACGCGGCCGGAAGTGGGTGAATGTGGAGAGTTGTTCATGTAGGCTGATTTAATTTGGAAATCAGGAATTCAGGAAAAGGGCCCTATGGGGTTGGTGTCCAATGAACTTGGTTAGGGTCTAGGACGGTTCGGGGGTCAGTTCCTGCTGTAAAAGACCCCATCGAAATATCGCCACCGGCGGCAACGCGAACCTGATGAGCTTCTACCGTGCCATTTTTCTGCACAACCATTGCGTTGGCCCCAACAGCAGGTGAAACCGAAATATCGCCTGCGCCGACAACAAATGCGGAGCCCGAAGCTGATGCATTCGCAGATCCAACTGTCATTTGAAACGTTTCAGAAGAGTTAAGGCTATATCCAATGACGGAAGCTCCAGTGTGCTGACCTAAGACTGAAATAGACCGACCAATGGCGACAGAGTAGAGCGCATCTGCATCGCTGCTGTATCCCAATGCCACCGAGTTACTGCCAATTGCTTCTGAATTTCTTCCCATAGCTAGTCCGTTAGTAGCCTTCACATCTGAGCCGATGGCTATACCTCCAGTCGTTGCAGTAGCACTGTCAATAAAATCTCCATCGTCCTCTTCGGTATGAATTCCAATTGCAATACTGTTAGAACCGTTGGCAGTTGCGCCTGCACCAATCGCAATCGACCATCTGTTATTTGCAGTAACTTTATGGCCAATAGCTGTGGTTTGGCGCGAGCCCAATGCACGGGCTCTATATCCAATGGCAATGTTGTCTGTGCCGGAAGATGTCGAACTCGAGCCAAACGCGATAGCATTCATATGGGATGCATTCGTCGACGGCCCGAATGCAAAACTGTAAGGTCCAGCAGCATTAGCACCCGGTCCGAATGCAAAACTATTAGCACCGGTAGCGGCTGCAGTGCCACCTGTTAGGTTCCCCGCAATATAAGTATCCCCATTTTTTTTCACTTCGAAGGCGTTAGAACGGTTATTAGAGGCTGCACCGTTTCCTAGTTGAAAGAGCGGGTCAGTGTCTACCCAAGAGATAGGGTCCCCTCCTCCCGTGTTATATCTCCCGAAAGAAACGGAGCCTCTTGCGCTTGAAAAAAGAAGTTCACCAGCGGTAAAGCTGTAACGCCCGAGTGACCTTGCCCCCTTTCCAAAAGCACTGGCGTAGGCTTCTTCCGCTGTGGCGTTATCTCCAAAGGCAAATGAATAATCCGCAGTCGCTTTGGTTGGATAATCACCAAATGCGAACGAATGCCTTCCTGATGCCACGGTGGCACCATCCTCATCGCCTAGACCAAAGGCAAACGAAGCAACACCAGTAGCTTTAGCGTGATTCATGGAAAAAGCCCCTCTCGCAGTGGATTTTCCCCCACTAAAGGCAACGCTTTCAGAGCCAGAAGCTTGGGATCGATACGTCCAATGATCACCTTCTTCTGAAAAATCAAAAGCACCATGGGCAAAAGAATTGTGTCCTGTTGCCTGACCTCCAGAAAATGCAGCAGCATAATTGCCAGCGACTGAAGAGAAGGTAGCACCAGTATGAGAACCACCGTCATAATCAGGAACGAAGCCTAAGGATACTGAACCTGTTCCTGCGCTTTCGAGAGATGGAAAATTAGCCGTTCCTTCAGTTAAAACCTTATCATTATTCACCATGATGTGGCCTAGAGACGGATCAAGCACAATGGTTTGTGATGGCGTATTACCGAATAGAGTTAGAACATTTTCCTCACTAAGTGACATCATCGAGTTAGAGGTGGTATTATTACTCCAGAGGAACGATCCGTCATTAGACGTGTTCATAAATTCAAGAACATATTCGTCATCATCGGTGTCATATGAGTATTTGAGCACGCCACCTGTGCTTCCATCGTAGTTTAGTCCTACTCCCAAATTACCGTCGACAGCAGCATTTGATTCGACTGTAAGCACTTTTTTAATGGTTACATTTTCTTCTGCAGTTACATCGTCCGTAATTCGGTCAGGATCAGTGGTTGGATTCCCGTTGTCATAGTCGGCAAATAAGCTCGTGCTTGAGAGTGCTGCAAATCCAACGATGAATATTGACTGAGTAAAATAAGCGCTTTTTTTCATAAGACTTTGTATATAAGCGTGCAGCTATTTTAGCAAAACTAATTATAGATTGTAACAGAAATGTTCCAATCTAATGATATTAACTATCAGAAATTGCGTAAAATGTTAGATTGTAAGATCATTATTGATCGCGACAAATGCCTAAAAAGGGGGGGAGTGCTCGTAGCGGGAGCCTGTTGGATTAGTTCTCTCGCAAAGACGCTAAGAACGCTGAGAAACTAAAAAAAGAGGAATGAAGAGAGAAGAACCTGGTTCATGGCTTGTAGCTAATAGATTCTTTTCAAGAGTGAGCAGGACGGCCATTGGATCAACTCACTCCGGATTACGCTGTGACTTCTCCGGCTCCGTATGAAAGCTACAGTCTGTCAAGCGCGATGAAGTCAAAAGTTAGAGCCCGAGGCGGACGGCGTGTTGTTTGAGCCAGAGTTCGTGATTTTTGTAATCTGGACAGTTATGAGAGACGAGATTCCAAAAATGGCGGGAGTGGTTCATTTCTTTCAAATGACAAAGTTCATGAAGGATGACGTAGTCACAGACGGGTGGGGGGACCTGAATGAGTCTCCAATTTAATGAGATATTGCCTTTTTCTGAACATGATCCCCAACGACTGCTTTGATTCCGGATCGTGATTCGAGCGGGGGAGAAGTGGCGCTCTTGAGCTAGCTCCAAGACGCGAGGAGGGAGAACGACACGTGCATGTGATTGTAAATAGCTTTCGATCAATGGCCGAAGATTGGTCTCGGTGGATTTGACTGGAATCCGGAGTGGGCCAATAAGGACGAGGCTTTGGCTGCCTTCCTGAAGGGTTTCAATGGGATGGTCTTCTCCAGCGAGACAGACAGAGTCGCCGACGGACCAAATTTTGCCAGGCAATGGCAAGGCGGTTAATTTTTCAATCTGTCTGAGGATCCATGCTTTCTTAGAGGTAACAAAGTCTGCGGCTTCTTTCTGGCTGCCCCGAGGAGGAATGGTGACCCGAAGGCTTAAGTCCCTCCGAACATAAAGAAGGTAATGTTTGGCACGTGAATGGCGTCGGTAGTGCACTTGGAACGGCTTTCCATCGATCTCGATCCAGTCCTCCTTAGCAGATTTGGTTGAATCGAAATGAAAAAACTTTTGCTCGAAGTGCACAGGTAAGGATGTCGAGCTGCCTAGATTGCATCAAACAAATTCGAGATGTGGAAATTTCCGTTTCAGAATTTGCTGTGAATCTAGCCCCATCCAGTTATCGAGAATGGTGCTGTAGAGGGAACGGAAATCGATGTTGTATTTAAGATCTCCGCGATGAAGATCAGTGAGGCTGGGATATTCTCCATAGAGGCCGGGCTTGATTGCCCCCCCTGCGATGTAGGCAGGGCCGGCGGCACCGTGGTCCGTCCCACCGGACGCATTCTGCTTTACGCGGCGGCCGAATTCACTGAAGCAAAGAATGAGGGTTCGATCAAAGATCCCGATCTGTTTCAAGTCCTGACAGAAGGCGTGAAGGGCCTGAGAAAATTCAAGGGTGAGCCGTTCATGCGTGCCGGCCTGATTAGCGTGAGTATCGTATCCTCCCTGCGAGGCATAATAGACACGGCTCCCTAGACCACCTGCTGCCAGTTGAGCGATTAGTTTCAAATCGCGTGCCAGGGCGGACTCAGGGTAGGTGTAACTATTTTTTACCTTCGAGGTGATCTGCTGAATATCTTCTGAACTTAATGAGGCATCGAGGTTGGTGCGCTCTAGATAGTCGAGAGGGTTCCCGAAATCCTGTCCTGAAACGCTGCCAAGACTCTGAATGGAACCGCCACTCATCTCCATTTCAGCATTGCCGCCAATGAGGTCATCCGGGTCTTGTTGGAGGGCGAATTGTTTCGGATTCGACATGGTCATACCGTTCGGTGATTTGCCTAAAAATGCCTGTGGCATCTGCTTGCCAATGTTGACTCCTGCGGTCGGATCTACGCCAGAGCAGGTGTGATCAAAGTAACGCCCGAGCCAGCCGTAGGATTCGTTTTTATCACTGTCACTGGCGGTGTGCCAGATTTCCATGGAGCGGAAGTGAGAGCGATTCGGATTTGGATAACCGACGCCATTGATGAGAGCGAGGTCTCCATCATCATAGAGTTGCTTCAAGCCTTCAAATTGGGGGCTGAGGCCGAAATAGTCATTGACGCGAATGACCTCTTGGTTGGGGATGGCCAGTGAGCTTCTGGCTTGATAATAAGCATCGTCTGCATAGGGAATGACACAGTTTAAGCCGTCGTTACCTCCGCCCATCTGCAGGACGACGAGGATAGGACCGTCTTTTCCTGAAGTGACTTGCAGAGCGGAATCAGCGGCGTGGAGATCCATCGACAAAATGGTTTCATTTAAAAAGGTGGGGATGGTCCAGCTGGCGGCCATGCCCATCATACCGGTTTGGAGGAACTGTCTTCTGGTTTTCATTTTTTCTCTTTCTCTTTCTTCATCTAACCGAGGTGAAAAGTTGGGTGGCTCAAGACGAGATAGGTGAAGTCCTGATACATTTTTTGTGAAATGGGACTGTCGGCTGAGCGTTGATTTTGTTGAAAATACTTTTCCACCGATTGGGTCAATTTGGGATGCGCAGGCATGCCTAGTAGATGGCTGGCGGCATTCTTTCGGGAAGTAGAATCCCCCAGAGCGGGTAATTGCTTCGCCAGCTCAGCCCAATCCACCATGGAAGGAATCTGACGCTCACTGAAACGGCCAGCCATGTTCTGCATTCTTTCTTTTTGTTCTGTCGTGAGGTTGGCCCCTGCTTGTTGAATGTTTTGTATCAGTCTGCCCCCAATTCCTAATTCGCTAGGAGAGCCGCCCATGGTCATCATTTTAG
>JBCBYL010000060.1:0-14535 GCA_039815855.1 Verrucomicrobiota bacterium | reverse complement strand
GTGATCATAGAGCGTGTAGATAATCTTCCAGAGCCAGGGGAAATTAATAATCGCCTGGTTATAAGCCCATCGGACCTTGGGATGCAGCCAGGGGTATTCCGATTCAAAGAAGTCACAAACTTCTGCCTCCGCGCCTTGCTTCTCTAGAGCATCTCTTAAGCTATAAGCGGCTGTGTTATGCCCATGGCCATAGCTGGCTGTCAGCAGAAGGACTCGAGGTTTTTTCATAATCGAAGCCACTCGTCGTGGCTTAAATGATCCCCTCTGACTCTAACTCATCCAAGCGCTTCTGGTTCTCCTGATCCACGACTTCCTCAATCCCCGGAAGATCTGCAAGAACCTCCAGCGGTAACAGATTATCTTCTTCAGGTAAGCTTGAAGTTTCGATCACTCGTTTACCAAGTGTCAGGTAAGCCCAACTAAAGACACCTTCCATGCTGATTCTCAACTGAAGGTGATCCTCCCATAGCAGATCATCAACTGAATTGATCAGTAAGGTCATATTACCCGCTTGGGCACCAGGGCAGACTTGCTCTACTTTGAAATGATTTAACCAGATTTGGATAAAGCCACTCACGGTGTCCTTATCTAAATCTTCATCAAAGACTGCGATATACCCTTTACTTATCACCGATGAAAATTAGCACCTAAAGGTCAGGAGCCAAGTTTCAAAGGAGGGACTTATAGGCGGCAACTAACCCGGCGGCATTGAGGCCATGTTGGTCGTAGAGTTCATCTGCCGTGTAGGCTGATTGACCAAACTCACCCTGGACGCCAATGATCTTCGCTTTAAAATCAGCTCCTGCATCTGTTAATGCGGCCACCACTTGTGATCCCATCCCGCAGATGGCCTGATGATCCTCCAGGGTCACGACTCTTCCACCGGTTTTAGCCACTGCTGACTGAATCGTCTCAAGATCGACCCGGTTGACAAAAGCATTGTTAATCACCGTGGCACTCTTCCCTTCCGCTTCGAGTAGAGCAGCGGCGTCCAGTGCTTTACCGACTAAGGAGCCTCCAGTAATGAAGGTCACATCAGACCCTTCACGGAGAATCTGAGCTTTACCCCACTCATAGGTTGTTCCTTCGACCCAACTCGGTGGATATGTTTCCCGACCGAGGAAGAAGATCACAGAATCGGCTACCTCGCCCTTCGTACGCGCATCGGCATGTTTCTCAATCGCCTGCACCATGAATGCTTCTGCTTCATCTGCGCATGACAAGTTCACCACCGTGGTGTGAGGAATCGGGCTCGTCGCAGCCAGATAAGTAAGCCCCTGGTGAGAAGCCCCGTCAGCCGCATCCTGAAAACCTACATGTGAGAAGACCGCAATCACGGGTGACTGAGAAAGTGCTGCCATCGTGAGTGGAAGATTCCCTTTCGTGATTCCAAACTGGGCAAAGGTATCCACCACCGGGATAAATCCTGAATTAGAGAGACCAGCTGCAGTGCTGATCATATTGGCTTCCGCGACTCCCACATCAATGTTGCGTTCCGGCATCGCTTTAGCAAAGCCCGCAGTTCCGGTAGAACCTGCTAAGTCAGCACTGACAGAGAAGACCGGCAGTCCTGCCTTTGCTGCAGAAACCATTCCCTTAGAAAGACCCGCTTGGATCTTAGTCTTAGCCGGACCCGCTGGCTTTTCAGCAGCTGGTTTCTCCGCTTTAGCCTTTTCTCCAGCTTCCCAATCTGAACGCAAGGATTCACCCCACTCTTTCAACTCCGCAGGAACCTCAGAACCGCCGTAAATTTCGTCTAACCAGTCGAGAATCTTTTCCCCATTTTTTAATGGGAACCCGTGTCCGCCAGAGGAGGATTCAGCCGTTGCTTGGATTCCGAATCCTTTTACGGTCTTGAGCCAGACAAAAACCGGCTTCGTCGGATCGGTCTTAGCCGCAGCGATAGCTTCTTCCATTTTCGCGTAAACCGCAGAAAGATCATTCCCGTCTTCGACTTTAATGACTTTCCACCCTTGGGCTTCCAGGGCGCCAAACGTATCCTGCATAGAAAAGGCATCCGTGCAGCGTCCAGATAACTTGGTGTTGTTATCCGAAATAATCATCACGAAAGGATTCACCTGACCCTTCTCAGCAAAGCCCGGAATCGCAGCAAAGGATTCCTTAGCTTCCCCTTCGTAGGAGGCTCCATCAGAAACGACACAGAGTGTGACACGATCACGCCCCGCGATTTTATCCCCCATCGCCAGGCCTTGTGCCTGAGGTAAACTCGAGCCCAGTGGCCCGTTACTGACCAGGACTCCCTCTGGATTCAAGTGGGCTTCCCCATGACCGGTGAATTTACTTTCGATGCTGCGAAATTTCTTCATGTCCTCGAATGTCGAGCCATCAAATCCATAGAGCGAACGGAGTGCGTAAACTCCATTCTCTGTGTGGCCTGCATCATTGACATAGTGGTAAAGCTCATGCCACTGCTTGCCGGTTTTCTTAGACTCAGAAAACATGATGGCGTGGATTGCTGAATTCACTTCAGCCAAAGCCGCAGGACCTCCCCAGTGGCAAGCTGCTCCTCCGATGACCGCATGTACATTCATGCAGGCAACAACTCCGCGGGTGCCCTTAGGGTCTGCTGCTTTGACAGTCTCTCCGGATGCGTTCGTGATTTCGACAAAGTATTTTGGGTCTTGGTCCGGCGTTCCCGCTAGACGTGACTTGAATTCGATTGGTTTGATAGGCGGTGCCTCGACCGTTTCGACGGGTGTGTTATCTGCTCCCATTGGTTTCTCTTTCTTTCTGTTATTGATGCGTTCGTTGTTCTTGAGACTGACAGTACTAGTTGCCAAAAAAGGGAGATACAAGGCAAAGCTACCTGCTGCCCAAAAGTTTACACCGTCGTCATTTTACGGAAACCACCCCGTAGTATTTCCAGACGGAGATCAAAACCCGCATAGGCCTGATCACTCTCAACATTCGTACTGGCAAAGAAAAGCTGCCGGTCTTCTGGCAGAAGGCTCCAGAAACGCTTCCGTCGCCTAAGATCTAATTCCATCAAGGCATCATCAATCAACACGGCCCCGCTATCATCCAGAAATTCCGCTTCTGCTAGTCGCATCGCCAGAGCCGCTGACTTTTGCTGACCTTCTGAACCAAAATGCCGCAGTGATTTTTTATCCAGGCTCATTTCCCAATCATCCCGATGAGGACCTAATTCACAATTCCGGCTTCGGTTCTCGTTCTCCCAGATCTGGTCCAGGGATTTTTCCAGGCGTCGCGCTGACTCTGATTGGTACGTGAAGCCGATCTTCTCCTCGGACTCGGTTAGACGCTGATAGAACAATTCAATTTCTCCTCCGACTAGCTCAGTCATTTTTTCCCGCTTTTCGACCATTTCTTCCATAAGGGGCTTCATCTGCTCTGAGAGAATCGTCCAGAGCCCGCGATCTACCTGCTCTGATTTCAGGATCGCATTCTTCTGTCTCTGCAACAGAGCTGCCTTTTGCACCAGCAGGAGATAAGAGTGATCCTGGCCGGCAATCAGACTATCGATCCAGTTGCGGCGGTTGGATCCGCTTCCCTTCACCATTTCTCGATCTGCGTTGGTTATGGCTATGGCCGGCAATTTTCCCCAGAATTGTTCCAGTTTCAGATTCGATTCATGATTGATCGAAAGCTGCCGGCCTGAGGTCGACCACTCATACTTGAGTCTTTCGACTTCATCCACACCCTGGACAGAGGCTGCTAATCCGAAGCTCCGCTTTCCCCATCCGGCGCATTCAGGAATCCTCGGAGTCCTAAATGACTTACAGCGCGATAAGAGATAGATCGCTTCCAGAATAGAAGTTTTTCCCTGCCCGTTCGCTCCTTGGAGACAATTCCGCCTGCCAAGTTCAGACAACTCCAGGAGCGGATGACAGCGAAAATTCTCTAATACCAGTGATTCAATCACTCCTTCTTTTACCACAGAGAACCTCGGTCTCCACTCTCAACCTCCTCTTCTCGCTGTATCTAAAACCATTTTATGGATAGTGTCTTCCCGTGAGTAAACACGCCGCCACCTTTATCACTAGCGCCACTGACTTAGCTGGCTGTCCGGACTCCTCCCTCTATGAGTTTGCTCTCGTCGGGCGCTCCAATGTCGGAAAATCATCTCTCATCAACATGCTCACCAAATCCAAGGATCTGGCTAAGACCTCTGGTGTCCCCGGTAAGACACGGCTCATCAATTACTTCCTCATTCAAAATCGTTGGCACCTCGTCGACCTGCCCGGCTACGGCTACGCTCAAATCTCTAAATCCGCGCGGGAGAAATTTAATGTCGAAGTCAGTGATTACCTGGTCAACCGGGAACAACTCAAACACGTCTTCTGCCTCGTGGATTCTCAACACCCTCCGATGGAATCCGATCTCAGTTTCATGGCTTGGATGGAAGAATATCAAATTTCTTATTCTGCCGTCCTCACCAAGGTCGACCGGGTCAAAGCAAATGCCTTAAAAACGCGCCGGGAAAACTTCATCGCCGCATTTGAAGAATATCAGCTTCACCCCGCAAAAGTCTTTACCACTTCAGCCAAATCTGGCACCGGAAGTGGTCCTCTTTTTGATTTCATTCAGTCGAAGTTACCTAAGGCCAAGAAGGAAAAAAAATCAAAACGCGCCAAGAGCCCACACGTTAATTTCGACTGGATGAAGAAGAAGTAGTTTTGCTATTTTCCCCTTTTCCACTTTTCTCCCTTTCTCGCTCAAAGAACGCTGGGCACGCTCAATGTCTGAAAGAACCATTAGCGTTCGTTTGCGAACTTCGCGCGCGACACATGGCAGTATTCGCAATCATCACAATACATGCAACCTTCTCTCAATGGAGCAGCTACTCGAGAGATTTCATCAGTACCTTTTTTCTGTTCAGAAAAGAGAGTGGTTCGAACGGGGAATTCTCGCCGTAGCGATTCTCGGCTTCTTTATTCACCTCCTCATTATTTATTTAGGTAAATGGGGCATTCTTTCTGTGAGTGAAACTGCGACCCTGCTTACGAATCCGATTGCCGCTGCTTACACCCCCTTTTCCTTCATCCTCATTTATGAAGTTTATCTGCTTGTTTATTATCTTCCGCGGTCAATCACCACCTACATCAGTAAGCAATACGAGATTATTTCACTGATCATTGTGCGTCGTCTCTTTAAGGATCTTGCCGCTCTTGAAATCACAACAGACTGGTTTGAAATTAAAGGTGACCTCCAATTCACTTACGACATCATCGCCTCACTGCTCCTCTTCTATCTCCTTTATCTCTTTAAGCGCCAGGGAAAGAAACGGCTCGAGCTCGCCGAAGGAGACGCCTCCGCTCAGCGGAACCTCAACTTCTTCATTCACCTCAAAAAAGGAATTTCGGTGTTGCTCGTGCCGGTCCTGGCTGCCATCGCCACCTACACCCTCTTTCTCTGGACCGTAGGAACATTGGCCCCGGAGACAGGTCTTTCTGAGTCATTCAAGGACATCAATAACATCTTCTTCGACGATTTCTTTTCCATCCTCATCATCGTAGATGTTATTCTACTGCTCTGTTCCTTCTTCCTTACTCACGACTTCCATAAAGTCTTCCGGAATTCAGGTTTCATCATATCGACTATCCTCATTCGTCTATCCTTCTCCGTAGACGAACTGGTGTCTGTTGTCCTCATCGTTTCGTCGGTGGCTTTCGGGCTCCTGATCCTTCTGATCTACAACCAATACGAAAAGGCCCAACAAAAAGGGCAGATTTAAGAAATCGCTTCTGTCGGCAGGATTATTTCTTCGTTTTCCCTTTGAAATAATCTTCTTTGTAAGTCTTGTCCTTTTTCACTTTTAGGATTCTGTCCAGATCTTTGGTCCAGACTGACTTCGTCGATTTCTCAAAGACCACTTCTCCCTGCGAATTTTTGATTAAAAGGACGTAGCCTTCATACTGAAATTCAAAACCGGCACTTGGACTGACCGGGTCATACTCGATTTGAACTTTTTTCCCTTTCCAGACAAAAACCTCACCGTCTGCCAAATCCATTTTCCCTGTCTCATAGGCAAAAACTTTCCACTCCTCGTCGTCATAAACATTTTCACCTAAAATGATGAGAATGATTTCGTTGTTTTGGCTTGTTCCCAAACTCAGGGGTGGATCTACTTTGACCTCCGGGTAAAAGATCTCAAAGCGGTTATCGACGTCTCCCTTCCCGACAAACTCGTCGTCCTTGTTCTTATGGAAGGTGACGCGTAAGGATGTTCTCTCCGTGAGCAATTGGTCTTCTTCCTCAGTTTGACCATAGAGATTGGTTAACCCAAAAAAGGCACCCATGATTATCGCTAGCAATCCGCTGAGAGTACCCATCTTCATCACTAACACATACTCTAGCCAACCCTGTTTTGGCAATTCAAAAATAATCAGGGCTAGCAACTCTTTCCTTTTGTGATTGAATGCTCTTGAAACCTCGCGCGGCCTATTTATGAGCACCCAGTTACACGAAGAAAAATTATCCCCGATTAAGACCGCTGGTCTTTATCTTGGCCTGATCATTTTTGTCGGCGTCATCGGGGTCATTCTCTGGCAAGCGCTCGATATTCTTCTGCTCCTCTTTGCCGGTCTCGTCCTCGGTGTCGCCATGGATGCGCTCCGCACTCAAATTGCCAAACGCACCCGCATGCCGAGAACACTCGCCCTCGTGATCGTGATCCTTCTTCTCCTCGGAGGTTTCGTCGGTTTTCTCGTTATGGTCACCCCTCCGCTGGTTGAACAGATCAAAGGATTGGGACCGACGCTCACTCAGGGTTGGACGGACGCGCGCTCTTACCTCTCCGATTTCGAGTGGGGACAATCCTTTCTGGAGTCTATCGATTCCTTTGTCCCGGAAGGCGATTGGCTTCAGTGGGTCGGAGACAAGGACGTCTGGAGCGGATTGGGAGGCCTCTTCTCCGGAACGCTCGGCATTCTGACCAGTATCCTCTTCGTTTTTCTCTCTGGGATTTATATCTCAGTCGAACCTTCGCTCTACCTCAATGGAACCTTGAAATGTATTCCGATCGACCGGCGTGATCGCTTCCGCGAAGTGTTCCAACGGATCGGCTACGTGCTCCGCTGGTGGTTAGTCGGCCAGCTCTGCTCCATGGTGACCCTCGGAGTCCTCATGACCATTGGCCTCATGATTCTTGATGTGCCGATGGCCCTGGCTATTGGACTCTTTACCGCATTGATGACATTCATTCCCAATTTAGGGCCCATCATTGCCGCCGTGCCTGCCTTGTTAATGGCCCTGACCGTTAGCCCGGCCACCGCCCTCTACACGCTTATTCTGGCCGTCATCATTCAAAACCTGGAGGGAGCAATCATCACTCCGACCATCCACCGAAAGATTATCGCCATGCCTCCGATTCTTGTCATTGCCGTTCAGCTCCTGCTCGGCAGCTTTGTCGGGTTTATCGGCATCCTCGTCGCCATGCCCATCGTCGCCACCGCCATGGTCCTCGTCCAGTCCTTCTACATTCAGGACTTCCTCGGTGATCAGGACTAACCGACTCTCGCGTAAAGAACGCCAAGGCCACAAAGCATTTCAATCGATTGGCTAAAAGTTGTTCTTACTCACTCGTTCGAACCATTACTGAAAACTCTGCGCCCCTGCGTTAAATAAAATCTCTGTGTTCTCTGTGGTTAAATAATACTATTCGCCACATCCGCCATCTTTATAGCCGCAGGAGGGATTCGTGCAGCGTTTGCATTTACCGTCCTGGACGTAGGTGGCCTGGCCGCACTTTGGGCAGATGCTGCCGCCCCTCAGTTTTTTGACAGGCGGCTCAGTCGGCGGAGGGACATCGCCATTGCTGATCGTCAGCGTCTCAGGCGTAGAGGGAAGGTTCAATTCTTCTTGCCAGGCACCAAAGGCATTGAGTCCGCGGAGGGCACGTCCATTCTCAGCCGGGAACAACCAGTCGAGGATTTTCATGACCAAATCAATGGTGCTGCTGGCGGAGCGAATTTCGGAGGTGACTTCATCGTCACCATCATCCCCGACCCGACAAAATCCGGAAGGATCAAAGGCCATTCCCGAGAACGACTCGATGACTTCATCGAGAGGGACTCCGTATTGGAGCTGCATGGAAATCGCTTTAGCAAAGGCATCAAGCGCACCGGAAATGAAGGTGCCTCCCTGCCCAATTCGCAGGAAAATCTCACCACAGCGGCCATCCGGATACGTACTCACGGTCACGAATCCTTCCTGCTGTCCGCCGATTTCAAATTTCACGGTTTGGCTCATACGCCGGCCCGGGAGCTTACGGCGTTGTGGCTTGCTGTAGTGTTGCACCTCAGCTTGGAGCTGTTCTTCACAGGAACTGACTAAGGATTTCCAAATCCGATCCGGGCTCCACTTCCGCCCTTCCGGAGTGTCCGTGGAATAAACGGAAATCGCCTTCGAATCAGATCGGAAGAGGGCGATACATTTCACACCCAACTCATGACACTCGACAAAGCAGCGGCGGACTTCATCGACAGTCGCCGTGTAAGGTAGGTTGACTGTCTTCGACATCGAACCGGAAAGGAAGGGCTGAACAGCACCGAGCATTCGCAGGTGGCCGGAAGCGGCGATGGAGCGCTTTCCTTCCCCAGCAGTGGTAGCGCAGTCGAAGACCGCGAGGTGTTCCTTATTCAGCCAGGGGATCGACTCCACATGTTCCATTCCCCCTGCAATGAGGCGATGAGATTCAGGAAGCGCGGGGTCATAGTTCCTGCCTTGGAAGCCGAGGAGGTCCTCGGGGCTAAGCGCGGCGTCCCCGGAAATTGCATCCATGACCGCGATCCGCACTGGACCCGCTTCAAACTGTGGCTTCATCATTAAGTGAGCCTTCGCCGTGGCTGGATCTTCGCAGGCCACGATCAGCCCGTCGATGCCAGCCACTTCGAGCGCCGCTTCGCGGACTTGCTCCGGGGAGTAGCCCAGGAACCCAAGCCCCTGCAGAGCCAGTGAGTTAAACATCCGTAACGATCCGCCGCCGGAAAGGACCTTATTTTTGATCAGGCTGTAATCCGGTTCTCCGGAAGTCGTTCCGGCCGTCAGCGCACCGAGCGGCGCGGAAATCGTTCCCGTCGGAGCTAAAACGGAGACAAAGGAATTACGATAAGCCCTCGCTTCGGTGACTTCTTTCCAGTTCTGGGAAGCCGATTCACTGAGGCCACGGGCAATATGGACGACCCGATCAGAAACAGGATCACCGGAGAAACTATTCTCCAGAGCCTTAAAGGCATCGTGCCCGTTCAGTCCTTGAGCTTCAGGGAGTTGGTCGAAAGCAAATTTCTCATAGACCTCATGCGGGTCGCCGTCCGCTCCCATCTGGCAGAGGATTTCATGAGCACCGCGGTGGAGGTTGAGCACCTGACGGAGGTCATTCCCGGTCCGGTCAAAGGCGTGATAGGCCCCCATCGCTTCGCCAATCTGGGCACTGGCTTTCCAGCAGGATGCGGTCAGCATCGAAACCAGTTGGCCGGCCAGGTAGCGCCCGTCATTGGTGTCGTAAGGAATACCGAGCGACATCAACAGTCCGCCGATGTTCGTAAAGCCAATCCCAGTGGTGCGGTACTTCCGGGTTCCTTCTGCGATTTCCTTAATCGGGAATCCCCCGCGCTGGATGTTCAAGTCCGCGCACATCATAGACAGGAAGCAAGCTTGGTCCAATTTCGCCGCATCAATGCCTTTTTCTTCATCACGGAATCGATAGGCATTGAAGGAAGCCAAATTACAGCTCGTATTATTGAGGTGCAGGTATTCAGAGCAGGGGTTCGATGTGGAAATCTCACCGTCCGACTTCACTGGATTCCAGAGGTTAATCCAGTCGTTCATATGAACACCGGGCTCTGCATTATCATGAGCCGCCTGTGCCATCTCATCGAGGAGCTTCGATGCCGCAAATGTCTCCTGAACGATCTCCGGATTGGAAACCCAACGGGTCTGATAATCCTCGCCGGCCCGGTATGCTTTCCAGAAATCGCCCTTTAAGGAAACCGAGTGGTTCGCGTTC
Organism: Verrucomicrobiota bacterium; assembly: GCA_039815855.1. GTDB lineage: Bacteria > Verrucomicrobiota > Verrucomicrobiia > Methylacidiphilales > JBCBYL01 > JBCBYL01. Next base: position 4,547 of record JBCBYL010000060.1, on the reverse strand, counting down.
TGGTGTCCCAGCGTTTCCCCGTAAAGGAGGGCGTCCATTCCCTTTGAATAAACCGTCTCATTCACCTTCGGGATGGAATTCAAAACCGTCGCAGCCAACTTCTCGGCCGAGGTCTTGGCCTTACCCGCCAGCTTATCAAGCCCTACCCGCACGTTATGCTCACGGAGAACGATCTTCCCAATCTCCTCCTGCTCATTCTTCGCCTTGATGAAATCAAAAATATTCGGGTGATCAGAGTAGAGCAGCACCATCCGTGCGGCACGGCGTGTTTTCCCTCCCGACTTGATCGAACCTGCCATCCGGTCGAACCCACGGTCAAAGGAGAGGGGGCCTGATGACTTGCCTTTGCCGGTAATCGGTTCATGACTGGAACGGAGAGAGGAAAGGTTGATTCCTACTCCGGATCCATTAGAGAAAATACGGCCTTCCGTCTTGATGTGATCTAGAATCGACTCCATGGAGTCGTTGACTTCAGTCAGGAAACATGCCGAGCACTGCGGGTGTTCCATCGGCGTCGTTTTGATCGCTTTGATCCGCTCATCATTATCAGTCGTAAACGCTTCACCCCCCTTGCCCCGGAAGATCTCACGCAGGTCAGGACGCCCCCAGCGCCACTGCTCCCAATGCCCAATGTTAAACCATACCGGTGAGTTCGGAGCCCATATCTGGTTCACAATCAGATACTTAAGCTCCTCGTTGAAAATTTGCAGGCTCTCCAGATCGGCAATATAGCCCTCTTCCCAGGCCCAAACCGTATAAGTATTCGCAATTCGGTCAAAAGCCTGTCTTAGGCTGTCCTCAAATTCAGGAGATCCTACGGCAGAGCCAAAGAGATACTTGTCCGCCGTGACAAGGACGGAGGTATAATCCCAGTGTGCCGGATGCTCCACCTGATCACGCTGGAACCGAATAGAACCATCTTCCCAGCTCTTGAGAACCAGATCAGTACGTGACCATTCGATCTGATCGTAGGGGTGGACCTCAGCTGTGGAAAAGAACCGGTCGACCTTGATTTTTCCCTCTCGTTTCGGATCCGGTAAGATGAGAAAGCCATCTTTGAGTTCGAGTTTGTTTGTTGTTGCTTCCGGTTCCGCTTCGAGGGTGGGCATGATCATGGTAGACTATTCTTTCGTTCTAAATTCAAATTGTACAGTTATGAATTGATGACAAAAATAATTCGCAGTGCGAGTACAATCCGACTTTTCACCCCACGACTAATTACCGAACTCGCGTGATTATCACACCAATGATTTCTCAATCAGCAAGTTGCACATCCTCACCCCTCGAGAAAAAAATTTCTCTTCGCAAGGATTGTTCAGAGGCGGAACTACTTCAGAGGAAAGTGCAACAGTGATTCGAGTTCTGATTCCTGAACTTCTTGAGGTGAATTGAGATAGATCTCAAACATGTCAGGAGCTTTTGCCATCCTGAAGTACTTAGCCTGCTTTCGCGCCATCCCGGCTGACCAGGCATTACCAAGATGGCGATAAGGCCCTATATGTTTTATCTGATAAGCTCGATGAGCAGGAATTTCTCCGATAGTAAAGATATCTGGCAATGAGTCCGGAAGATCAAGAACCGGAAACGCGATCGTATACTCTGTCGCGCTATTTTTCAGATCCCATTTATGATAGATAGATAAAGGCGGACCGCAGTGAGCGATCTTCTTTTCCTTATGGAGGTCCACCAGTGCCTTGAGGTCCGCTTCCATGGCTTTTTCAACTTGATCGATTAGCACCGATCTTTTGATTCCAATATAGCGCAAAGCGGATACTTCCTGCTCACCCAGCATTTCCATTTTGGAAGGGACTGCCCCCAGTTCAATATAGTCCTTGAGCATCCGCAGTCCTCGCTCGTAATCACTTCCGATTATAGAAGTCATCATCTTCTGCATGAAAAATAGAAAGATCGGTAACGAACCCTGCATACTCCAGGTCACTTCTACGCCTTGCTCTTGGGGCACAAACGTCATTTGAACATCACTGGCAGATTTCCATGGAGTTAACATTTCAAGCCGATACCCGATATTTTGGTTCTTCTCTTCTTCAGTCACTTTTAAGCTACCCGAACCAATAATTTTACCGTCCCACTGATAGCTTTTCCCATCATCAGCATATTCGAGAGAGCAGTCAGGCTCTGAAGACAACCATGGCGACCAAACAGGCCATTGCTTAAAGTCACGTACGATCAAATAGACTTTTTCGACAGGTGCGTTGATCGAGATCGACTTCTGAACAGTTAGTGCAGGCATGGTTTGATTCTATTGGTAAGAAAGTCGATCTACTTCACCTGACCGTCTGGGGTCAACTGCTTACGGGGAGGTTGACCAGCGTCGGGATTGCTGTTGTAGAAGGTAGCTTCTACCTTAGCTCCACCAGCTTGGTCTGCCCGCGATTGAGTACCCTGGTAGGTGTCCTCGTCAGCATCGGCACGGCTCAAGGTGGAACATCCGCTCAATGTGAGCACGAGGAGCAAGCTAACGGCTAGTGGCACAACCTTCATATCTACTTTATAGAGCATTAGAGCCCTCAAAATCAAGCTCATCAATCGACTTTAGCCCAGTGCATAAAATCCATTTTCGAGTATAGAGCACAATGGTCGCAACGTTCCTCTCCCTGTGCTCTCCTTGGTCTCATCATCTCTTTACCAACACCTAGCGTTCCTTTGCGCCCTTTGCGCGAAACCCAGTTCTAAAAAGCCCTGCGCAACATTTCAGTGACACTCCGCTAACAAGTTGAGCGATGGGATTGAATCAGTAGCTTTGAATCATGGACACACTTCAAAAGAAACAAGCAAGTTTGATTGGCGCCTTCGTTGGCGATGCCGCCTCCCTCGGGTTTCACTGGCTCTATGATGCCGAACGTATTCTCTCCCTTGCTCCCGAAACCCCTGAATTCCGCCAACCTTCCGAGAAAGATTTTGCGGACACCAAAGGCTACTTCGCGCATGGCGAAAAAGATGCAGGTGACCTGACCCACTATGGAGCGCATTTGATGTCGGCACTGAAATCCATCCATGAGAACGAAGGCCAGTGGAAAGTCTTTTCTTATCAAGCCCAATTCCGCAAAGACTTTGAGCGTGGCGGCAGCTTTACCGGATACATTGATGGTGCCACCCGAGGCACGCTGGACTACCTTGCTGCCCATGATGAGAATCCCGGACTCGAGAGTGGTGCTGACGATAACCAGATCTCAGGTTTTGCAAAAGTGCCAGCCGTGGTCGCTGTCCTGGCTGGTCATGAGTCAATGGCCACGACAGTCGACGAAGCCATCCGTGTCACCAACCACAATGACGAAGCCGTGACCTATAACCTCTTCGCCGCTCGCGTCCTGGAGAAAGTCATTCTCGGCCAGAGCATCCACGATGCTTTGTATCAAAGCCATGATGAATCACCTGATTTCTTTGATCTCAAAGAGGAAATCGGGAAAGCGTTGGCCTTTCAAGGAACGGACCCTGTCGCACTGGGTGAAACCTTTGGTACCCCCTGTCCGGTCAAGAACACCATCCCTCTCTCGGTCGCTATCCTCAAACATGAACTCAGCTACGTTGACGCCATCCGGCTCAATATCCACGCTGGTGGAGACAGCGCCGGGCGCGCGCTCTTCATCGGCTCCGTGCTCGCTGCCGCCTATGGAATCGGCGGAGAAAAAGGTGTCCCATACCACTGGCTCAGTGAAGTCTTTGCGCTCGATGAGATCAGCCAATACCTTCGATCATTGTAGTAAGCGTACACCGTTTTAGAGCTGCCCAAAGCACTTGATTATCGATTGCTGGGTTGTGGAGAGCAGTCTTCTCCGCATCCAGTAAAGATGGATTTCACGAAAGTAGGGATTTTTCGATAGTGACCGATAAATCACTTTCCGGTGTGAATGAAAGTCGACTGCGATCTGAGGTGTAAAGGTAAAGCCCAGCCCTAGCTCAACGATTCCCAAAAGCGTATCGATCTGTGAACTCCGAATCGTTACATCTGCTTTAATCCCTGACGCCTTACAATAGCCTTCACTCTGTCGCGACAGGCAGTGAGCATCTTGTAGTAGAACCAGTCGCTCTGTTTTTAATTGTTTCAGCTCAATCGACTTAGAAGCTCTTAAGGGGTGGTTTCTGGGTAGTGTGAGCAACAGCTCATCTTTACGAATGAGTCGATGATCAGCGTCCTCATCTATTTTAGTCGGCGGGCTCATGAGGGCAAAATCAATTCCCCCCATGCGAAGCTTTTCGATGAGCGAATCGGTCGTGTCCTCAATGATCTCATAGCGTGCATCCGCGTAGATTGAGGTTATTTTTTTCATGATCCCAGGCAGCAGATAGGGCGCAATCGTCGGGATAGCACCAATCCGGATCGGGCCCTGCACCCCACCATGACTCTGGTAAATGAAATCCTCTGTCGATTCCACCTCTGCCATAATGGCTTTGGCATGCGGTAAGAACTCCTTCCCTAACTCAGATAGCACGACACCGTCGCGCGATCGGATAAACAATGAACCGCCTACCTCATCTTCCAATTTACTGATTTGCTGACTCAAGGACGGCTGGGAAACATGTACCCG
>JBCBYL010000198.1:0-2792 GCA_039815855.1 Verrucomicrobiota bacterium | reverse complement strand
GCAACTAAAGAATTAGCAAAGCGTTTAGGAGAAAAAGAATTCACCGCCCTCTACCACGAGGGGACGAAGATCAACATTCTGATGACCTCACTTCATTACGATTGTCTTCTGATCACTGTTTTTGGAGACGCAACCAATATTGGTTTAGTTCGTTTTTATTCGCAGCAGGCCACCGAAAGGCTGAATGGAGCTCTGGAAAAGGCCAGTGAATCTGCTTCTCAAGCTGAACCTCTGCAAATCGATACCGACGCAGCTGGCGGTGGCGCGCCGATTATAGGCTAGTTGGACATATGAGTGCCGCAGTTCCTGCGACGATCGAAAAGAAGAAGCCGAAATCATCCCAGCATTATCCCAGTTGGGGGGTGATCGTCTGGAATGATCCAATCAATTTGATGAGTTATGTAGTCCGAGTGTTCAAAGTGGTGCTCGGATTTGATCCAGCTAAGGCAAAAAAGCATATGCTGGAAGTGCATGAAAAAGGAAAGAGTTGCGTCGCAAAGGAAACCAAGGAAAAGGCCGAATTCTACTGGCAACAGCTTCAGGTGCGGGGTCTGAAGGTAACCATCGAAAAATTAAATTAGTATGCAGATTAGTCGCAGGAGGAACCAGATTGAGTGCCATCTTGATGTTCCTGAGAAGTTCATTTTTATCAAAGCACTCAGGCAGCTGGAAGCGGATTATCGGATTCATCCGGAAGATGCCGAAGAGCACCTCAGGAGTGCGTGGTATTCCTCGAAAAGTCAGGATGAAGCTGGGTACAGTGATGATGAGTTCAGGGAATGGCAGTCTCAGCTCCAGGAAATACGAAGCGAACGTCTCGAGAATATATCCCATTGGTTGGACCGTTTAGCTCAGGGGACTAGTGATTTAACCCGGTGGGAAATCGCTGATTCAGAAGTCGATGACCTGATCTCTATTCTCAATGATTATCGTCTCTTGCTCGCTTTAGAGAATGATATCGGCGAGCATGAAATGGAGGAGAATTGCTTTTTGATGCAGGATCCGGATCGGCGAATGGTCATGATTGAAATTCATGTTCTTGCTGCCTTTATGGAATGCTTGATCCGTGCCGTTGAAGCTGAATAATATCTTTCTTATCCAGGGCCCATAGCTCAATCGGTTAGAGCGCCGGACTCATAATCCGTCGGTTCTCGGTTCAAGTCCGAGTGGGCCCACTTCTTCTGGTCTTTATCAATGACATTCGATCCTCTTGTTGCTAGATTATCATTAATGGTGAAAGCGCTTTTATCGCTCATGTTCCTGATCGTTGTTTCCTCTGCCTACGCAGATGAGGAGGGACGTATTCGTGCGAGCACCTGGGACCCCAGTTCAGTGAAAGGCAAGGAGGCTCATCGGTTTGATGAGTTTACCAATTCCAGCTTTGGAAAAGGCTTAGCGCGTTCTCAGGACGGCCGTGATGCGATGGGTGGCAAGTCCATCGAAAGGCTGTCATTGAAGGAAAAAGAATTTTCAGGTTGGAAACTCAGAGAGGGGGACGGAACGACTTCCCGCTGGAGAGAAAAGTCTGAGCGCCCAGAGATAATCACGATGAAGGGTTCACAGGGTCAGGATTGGAGAAAAGAGGCTGATATGCGGAAAGAGGCCCGTGGCTTCGAAGGTGACTATAGAACCTCGGAGTCGAGGATTAACAAGGACCAGCTCTTCACGGACTACATCAAAGACTCACGCTTTTCTCGAAAAGAATATTCAGGACCGGAATTAGATGCGATCCAAAGGCAACTGAAGGAAGATATGAAGGGTCTGGAGGCAGACTTTGAGGATGAGAATCATCAGTTATCTGTCGAAAAAATTCGCGAATTACTCAATAAAGAATGAGTTAGGGACTGATGTTGAAATCTTGAGCGGCTTTAATTTCCGGATAATTGGCTAAGATCATGACTACCTTGTAAGCACCGGGAACGACCAATGACTTGAGTTTTTGTCCTTTTATTTTCTCACTAAACTGAATTTTTTCTCCGCCATTGATAAAGCTCATTCCGGTCTGCTCGACAAACGCCTTATTTTCTGACCAGAGGTAGACGAGATCATCTGAAGGAGTGACGATAGCGAGGTCAAATCGCTGGGAGTCCGGAAAAGAAAGCGTGTAAGCGCGCTTACTGGTATTCTCGATAACGAGACTAAACTGAACTTCATCTGTTGCGCCGAGCTCGGCGAGAGAGATTGGCGCAGGATCGATTTTCAGGCTGGCGACAAAGTCTTCAATCTTGACCTCATTTGCTCTTTGTACCCGCTCAGGATCACCTGCAAACAAGCTGTATCTCTTGCCTGGTGGATCGATGAACTTCTTTGGAACTGTATCTTTAGACGACGAGACATCCACAGCCAGCAGCGACGCTGGTGCGAGAAATCCCAGAATGAAAACGAGAATGAACTGGCGCATTAGGATAAGACTAAAATAAAAATGATCTGATTCAATGCTTTTGCTCAATACAAGAAACGATAGGATGCATTCAAGATGAAAAAGGTATTCTTGTTATTGAGTTTATGTCTGGGGGCAGCTTTCCTGATTGCCGGAAGTTCTAAGCCCACCTTTCTTTTCCGGATCCACCTGGAAGCTCGTAAAGGAGACAACCCTAATCAGATCGTGCGCCTTGACTTAGGACAGTCCTATGGGGTGACGGCATTGCGTGAATTTGCAGAAATTTCGGAGAGTTCTCTTCAAGATATCTTACTTCGGGATGATGGTTCCGCATTTCTCATCTTTAATCCCGGAGGCAGAACTCGGCTGGAGGCGCTTACTGGAAATAATCAGGGTCGATTGATTTGCATTT
>JBCBYL010000176.1:0-3698 GCA_039815855.1 Verrucomicrobiota bacterium | reverse complement strand
GGACTACATCGAAGAAATCGATAACGAAGAAACTCGTGCCTTGAAGGATCAAATTGAAGGTCTCGAATTCAAATCGATTTCTTCGATGTAGTCCTGTTTGACTTCGACGGATTGAATGGTGAGGTTCTTCCCAGTAGCTCTGGCCCGAACAGAAGCTTCATCGAGATGGTAAGGGAGTCCACCTAAAACGATCTGATGTTCTCCCGCAGATAATTGCAGATCTGCCGATCGTGTCACCAGTGCCCGGTCAGGATACAGTAAAACATCACTGACCTGGTGGTCGGCTAGGATTTCAGCTGAATGAAGGGCGCCAGTGGAAAGAAGACTGACGAAGAGGAGCAGTAGAGGATTTCGCATTTCAGGAGCCTAGCATAATGGTCACGCCAAGTGTAAAATCCTTGTAGAAGGAATGTGAATAATCATTTTTAGCGGTTCCAAGGCATTTTAGCCAGAATCATGCCCATGCCACAGGTGTCGGTCAGACCGGAAAAAATGAAACCAGCTCCGATGAAAAGTGCCATAAAGTAGTAGCCCGGGTGGAGAAAGGCACCGAGCACGCAGCCAAGAACAATAATGGTTCCGGCAGAAATACGGACCTGACGCTCCAGAGACATCACTGTTTTTCCTGTTTGGTGAGGAAGCTGGGCGGCAATCCAAGCCTGGGTGCCGCCTTCTACGTTGATCAACTGTTGGATGCCTGATGTTTCCAATTTCTGAATGGCCATGGCGGAGCGCTTTCCTGACCCGCAAATGACGGCGACGGGTTTGCCATCAGCACCGGGGAGAGCTTCAGTAAACGTTTGCGGTGAGACTTGGTCGAGAGGCAGGTTTACCGCGCCTTCGGCGTGAGCTTCCCTGAATTCAGCAGGGGTTCGGACATCGAGCAGGGGAATGTTGTCAGCTTGTCTCTTTTGGTGAATTTCTTGAACGGTCTTCGTTTCCATATGAAATAATCTTCCTAGATTTGCGAAAGATGCAAGACTCACTCTCAGAATGGAGAGCGCAAGAACACTGATTTGGGTCATACTCGGGAGCGGCCTCGGAGGGGGATTACGGTTTCTGCTCTCCACCTGGGTGGATAAGCAAGTGGGCCAACCGTTTCCCTGGGGCACTCTTGGAGTCAATGTGATTGGGTCCTTTGCTATCGGACTTCTCTTTTTTATGACCGATGTAGAAGGGAAGTGGGCCCTGCATCCAGACCTCAGACAGTTTTTTCTGGTCGGTGTGCTAGGTGGCTTTACGACCTTCTCGACCTTCAGTCTTCAAACCCTGCATGTCATGCGTTCAGGAGATTGGCATCTCGTCTTCATGAATATTTTCTTATCTCTCCTCCTTTGTCTGGGGGCCTGTTGGGCTGGCTATCTGTTAGCTCATCTGGCCAATCACTCGGCAAAGTAATGGAGCTACTCCTGATTGGACGCGATTTGGCGTTCGGCACGGACCAGGTCATGAAGAGTCAGGACGCCGACGGGCTCATCTTCTTCATCAAGAATAACAACGATTCCCTCTTCGGATTCGATTAGGCCGAATTGAGCCTCATTGATCGACTGGTGGCGCTGGCAGGTCTTGGCCTTACCGAGGCGGGGGGGGCGATTTAATTCCAGTGAGTGCTCGATTTCCTCTCGGGTAAGAATGCCGCTGAGCTGTCCATCTTCGATGACCGGGAAGCGTTGGTAGGCATAGTCATTAATCAGCTCTCGAAGATGATCTGGCTCCAGCGAGGCTGCGGATACCGGTTTGAATTTAGCGATGGCAGCAACGGGATAGTTTTGCCAACTCTGGAGGTCGCGCGGTGGGATGATATGCTCGATCCGATGCCCATCCTGATGGAGGAGGGCTTGATAGAGACCTTCGGCGGTCATCTTTCTGGCGATGAACTGGCTGAGAAGAGTCCCTAACATCAGAGCCGGAACGAGGCTAAACTGGTGGGTCATTTCGAAAACAATCAGAATCGAGGTAACCGGAGCCCGGACCACGGCACCCATGCAGCAACTCATCCCCACCACGGCCAGGAGAACTCGGTCATCCGGCCTGAGTGGGACAAAGAATTCGATTAACCCGACTAGAAACAGAGAACACATCGCCCCTAAGAAAAGAGTAGGCGCAAAAATCCCCCCACACCCTCCGGAGCCATAGCTAAACGCCGTGGCCAGGAGCTTAGTCACAAAAAGTAGCCCGGCGATCGTCCAAGGCAGGTTGTTTGCAAGCGCACTGGAGAGATCTTCATAACCAAGCCCGAAGACTCCTAAATGACCGGTATAAATAAAGACAGAGATTCCGAGAGCCCACGTGATCAACCCGCCAACCGCTGGTTTGCACCAGTTCGGGAACCAGCGAATCTCTTTTGCCCGAGCTCGAATACTTAAGGTTAAAAGCTGAAAGAGAATGCCAGAAGCCGCACTGGCGCAGCTAACAAGGGGAATAAGGAGATAGACAAGCCATTGCGCATCCAAGTCTTCTTTAAGGGAGAATGCCGGGTGCTGCCCAATCAAGGCATAGACGAGGACAGCACCGATCATGGAGCTGAAAATGACACTACCCAGGTTACGGCTGTTCAGGTCTTCAATGACCTCCTCAAGGACAAAGGTCATGGCTGCCAGAGGAGCATTAAAAGCGGCTGCCAGCCCGGCCGCAGCACCAGCCGCAGCTGCGGTCCGTCGGTTCTGCTTTGCCACCCCCAGCAGCGAGGCAACTTTAGAAGCGATGGCTCCGCCTAATTGAACAGAGGGTCCTTCTCTTCCAAGACTGGTTCCTCCACCAATGGTTAAGACGCCTGCGATGAATTTCACCCAGACGACTCTGAAAGGCATGACCCCAAAGTCTTTCCAATACGCCATTTTGAGTTGTGGGATTCCGCTTCCCGATGCCTCAGGACAATATTGGTAAAGTAAGTATCCGGAAATAAGGGAAGTAACCAGAATGACCACGAGTGAGATCCAGATAAATTGTTCCGGATGGATATCCGCCTGGTGCACCATGGCAAAATCAAACAGCCAGTGAATCGCGTAGTGAAAGGCGACGCCAACGAGGCCGGCACTGATGCCGAAAGCACATGTTTGGATGATACGCCGTGTATTCGGTGCTAAACTATTCAGCCACTTGACAATTTGTTTCAAAACAGGGGCAGTATCAAAGGCAGGAATCGAAGAGATGACAAGGAACAAGCGCATAGGAGCCGTGATTGCGCTCCGTTCTGGCTATGCTAAGTTCTGGCTGTGGCAGAAAAACTTGATCCATCGCACGAAGAAAACAACGAACAGCCGAACCAGAAAAAAGGCATCTCGCCTTTCTTCATCGGTTTCATCCTCCTGGTCTTTATCGTGACCGGAGCCAATATCTACTATGGATTTGTGATCCTGGAGCGCGGCCCACAAAAAGTGCCTATCAGTGCGCAGAACATCCCCGCACGTCCGGTGCCAGATTTTTCACTGATCGAGCGCTCCGGAAATGAGCTCACTAAAGAGGATTTGCTCGGCATGGTCTGGGTCGCAGATTTCTTTTTTACGACCTGTCCGGGCCCTTGCCTGACCTTGACGGGAAAGATGAAAGAGCTGCAGGGAAAAACCACCGACCTCAGTGAGTTACGTCTGATTAGTTTCAGGATCAGCTCCATAGGCATCCGCATAAGTGGTCCACACATCAACGCTGTCGATTTCGCGATCGATACAGAAACTAAACAGACGAAACTCACTGAGGTC
>JBCBYL010000111.1:0-7818 GCA_039815855.1 Verrucomicrobiota bacterium | reverse complement strand
GCGGACCAAGGAGACCTGGTTCACCAGTCCGCTCGAGTCATTTCAGTTTCTCAAAATTCAAAGCATATTGAGTGTGTGCTTGAGATGAATGGGAAAGTGGATTCAGGGGGGACTCCACTCCAGGTGAGGGTCAGAAAAGCTTATTTATGGGACCTCCAAGGAACTCAGCTGAAAGTAAGCTACCAAGTGACCAATGAGAGCGGACTTCCGCTCGATGGTATTTTTTCCTCTGAATTAAATATCATGGCCGGCTCTTCTGAGGGAGGAGGAATAGGTTGTATCAACGAGAAAAGAGAATTCAACCTGACAGAGGATCAGTTTTCGGAGCATTGCCGGCAGTTGCAAATCAAGTCTCCTGAGTTGGGGTTCGAAATTGCGTTGCTTCCTAAAAAAGAGATCACCCTTTGGTCTTATCCACTGGAGACAGAAAATGCCTCACCCGGAATAACCTATCAGGGAGCATGCATTAATTTAGGCTGGGATCTTGATGTCGCACCCGGGGAGTCTGCGGACTTTGAATTAGGACTCCGCATTGGCAGGACGGTACTTAAAAAAATAGGTTGATGCCATGACGAAGCGCGCAATAATTAAATCTATGCCAAGGCAACAACAAAGCCACCTACTCATCTATATTCTGATGACCTCTTCCCTGGTCATTACAGCTTGTAGCTCAAATGATGACCCATACGCGGAAGACTCCGATGTCGCACCTTATGGTGAAGACGGCGCTTACGAAAATCGTAATGCTTCTTACACCACGAGAAAACCTGCATCGAGCAGCCCTAAGCCATGGAACAATACTGCGACCACGACGACTAGCACCAGCTATCCGACCGCGAAGAAAGTCCCCGGCAAAAAAGGGCGTGTCTATAGTCCCTTTGCGCAGCACGCTGGTGAAGTGGATGTGACAGGTCTGAATTCCGGCACCCAGGCGAAGTGTCCCTACACAGGCAATATCTTTATCGTTCCTTAACTTCTTCTAGTCCATCGACTTTCCCATTGGTCAGGACTCAGTTCTGGGCTATATCTAATCCATGGATCCCATCCTAAAAATTCTAGAGGAGAATGCGCAGGCTACTCCGGAGCTGATTGCTGATCGATTGAATCGTTCTGTTGATGAGGTGCGTCGACAGATTAAGCAGCTTGAAGATGATCATGTCATTCTCGCTTATACAGCCATTATTGATGGAGACAAAGCTGGCCAGGACTTAGTCAGCGCCGCGATCGAAGTCAAAATCACCCCGGAGCGTGAAGGCGGCTTCAACCGTGTCGCAGCTCGCATTGCTAAGTTTGACGAAGTGAAAACCTGTTACTTAATGAGTGGTGGATATGATCTTCTCGTCATTGTCGAGGGACCAAGCCTGCGTGATGTCGCTTCATTTGTTTCTGAAAAACTTTCATCCATCGATGGAGTGCTCTCAACCGCGACCCGCTTCAAACTCAAAACCTATAAAGAACAGGGCACACTTTTTGACAGTGAAACGGTTGAAGGGCGGCTCCAAATCACGCCATGAAGACTGTCGATTCACGTTCTGATTATGTGGCGCAACACGTGCGTGACATCCCACGCTCCGGCATCAGAGATTTCTTTGAAATTGTACAATCGATGTCGGATGTCATTTCCCTTGGTATCGGAGAGCCGGATTTTGTTACTCCCTGGCACATTCGCGAAGCCGCCATCTATGCCCTGGAAAGAGGAAAGACGGGATACACCTCTAACTTAGGCGCACCTGACCTGAGGCGAGAGATCAGCCGTTACATCGATGATTTTTTTGGGCTTCGATATGATGACCAATCTGAGATTCTGGTTGCGGTGGGTGTTTCCGAGGCCTTAGACCTCGCACTACGTGCGATCATTAATCCGGGAGACGAGGTCATTTATCATGAGCCTTGCTACGTTTCCTATGCACCGAGTATCACCTTAGCTCACGGTGTCTCTGTTCCGGTCCAGACCTCGCAGGAAGATGAGTTTTCTCTGAGGGCAGATCGGTTGGCAGAGGTGATCACACCAAAAACGAAAGCAGTGGTCTTGAATTTTCCGACCAATCCGACCGGCGCTGTCTTGCCGAGGGAAGAGCAGAAGAAAATTGCCAAGCTTTGTATTGAGCATGACCTCATTGTCATCACGGATGAGATTTATTCTGAACTCACTTATGACGGGAAGCATGAAACGATAGCGACACTTCCGGGAATGAGAGAAAGAACGATCCTGCTCCACGGTGTCAGTAAAGCCTTTGCGATGACCGGCTTCCGAATTGGGTTCGCCTGTGCACCCCCTGTATTAACCGAAGCAATGATGCGGATTCACCAGTATTCCATGTTATGTGCGCCGATCCTCAGCCAGGAAGCTGCGCGAGAGGCATTACGTAACGGGCAGGGGCCGATGTTAGAAATGAGAAATCAGTACCAGCAAAGACGCAATTTTATGGTGAAGCACCTCAATGAGGCAGGCTTAACGTGCCATTGCCCACATGGGTCCTTCTACCTCTTCCCAAGCATCAAGAGCACCGGCTTAAGTAGTCGGGAATTCTCAGTTCGCCTACTGGAAGAGAAAAAAGTAGCCGTCGTGCCTGGGGATGCCTTTGGGCCGGGGGGTGAAGGATATGTTCGATGCAGTTTTGCCACCGCAATGGATCTGCTAGAAACCGCGGCGGATCAAATCAAAGACTTTACCCAGAGTCTTTAAGGCATGTCTGCCGACTTTGATACCATTGTTGTTGGGGCGGGGCATAATGGTCTCGTCTGTGCCGCTTACCTAGCACAAGCGGGTCAGAACGTGCTCGTTCTCGAAAGACGCCCCGTCGTGGGTGGTGCCGTCTGCACCCAGACTGATCTGGTTGATGGCTATCGCTTTGATGTGGGATCATCCGTTCACATCATGATCCACCTGACTCCGGTGCTGCGAGACTTGAAGCTCTGCGAAGACTATGGGTTGGAATATATTGAAATGGACCCATGGGGTTATTATCCGGTGCTTGGCACCGATCAGGGAATTAGCTTCTACCGTGATGTTGAAAAAACCTGTGAGAGCATCGCTGAATTCTCGACTGAGGATGCGGCGACCTATCGGAAGTATGTCGACCATTGGACCAACTTGAACGAGGGGGTTTTTGAGACCTTTCTGCAGCCACCCAGTCCGGGAAATATCTTTAAGACCATGTTGAAGCGCAATCTCTTTGGAGGGTCGAGAGCGCGAAATGTCTGGACCTCTTTGGATACTTCACGCCAGTTAATGGCACCCTACGGCCAGGTCATTAAAGAGTATTTCACCAGTGAACACGTGCGTTCCGCATTGCTTTGGCTTTCTGCCCAGTCTGGCCCCGGGCCGGATGAACTCGCCTCAGGAGATATGTTTGGATGGAATGCCATGATCCATAAGTCCGGTGCCTGGAGAGCGAAAGGAGGGTCAGGCAGTCTTTCTACATCACTACAATCCCATCTGGAGGATCATGGTGCCAAAATCATCTGCAATGCACCCGTGACGGAAATCGAAGAAGTCGATGGTGGCTGGAAAGTCGTTGCCTCGACCGGCGAATCGGATGAAGTGACGAGTTGGACTGCGTGTAATGTGGTTTCAGCCTGTCACATTCAGACCCTCTTTGGCAAGCTGCTGAAGAGCCCACCGGAACCATTGAAGAAGAGAGTGGAAAAGACACGTGTAGGTAATGGCTTTGGGATGATCGTTCGCCACGCAGTCGAGGAACTGCCACAATACTCAGCTAGGGAGGAAGCACATCAAGTTCAGCCTTATCACTCCTCCATGCAATTGCTCTGTCCTTCGGAAGAGTATTTAAGGAGTTCTTTACGTGATTTTCAATTTGGTCAACCACCACAAGATCCATCCGTAGTCGCAATGACGTTTTCCGCGATTGATCCCAGCCTGGCTCCAGAAGGTAAGCATACGCTCTTCACCTGGGCCCAATATCACCCGTATGAGCTAGCGAATGGTGAAGATTGGGAGAGTATTGCCGAACGGGAGGCAGATAAACTCTATGCCTTGGTCTGCCGCTATGCGCCGAATATGGAGGGGAAGCTGATTGACCGATTTATCCAGACCCCGTTACAAATTGAACAAATGCACGGGTTGCTCAAAGGAAACGTCATGCATTTGGAAATGAGCCTGGATCAAATGTTTTTCTTCAGGCCCTTGCCAGAACTGGCGGAATATAAAACGCCAATGAAGGGGCTTTATCTTACGGGCGCGAGCACTCACCCAGGTGGAGGCGTCTTTGGAGCCTCTGGCTATAATACGGCGAGGGTCATCTTGAAGGAGGGCAGAAGCTAGCCAAGAGAGGAGGAGTTCACTATGTCTAAAGGTCCAGTTTCTCAATTCATTCAGCATCATTATCGCCATTTTAATGCGGCGACCTTGGTGGATGCTGCAAAGGCCTATGAGCATCACCTCAATCAATCCGGCAAAATGATGATCACCTTAGCGGGGGCGATGAGCACTGCAGAATTAGGGATCTCACTCGCGGAGATGATCAGGCAAGACAAGGTCCATGCCATTACTTGCACAGGTGCGAATCTAGAAGAAGATTTATTTAATCTGGTCGCACATGACCATTATGAGCGTATTCCTCATTATCGGGACCTGACTCCAGAGGATGAACATGATTTGCTAAGTCGTCATTTAAACCGCGTGACCGATACCTGTATTCCTGAAGAAGAGGCTATGCGTCGTCTGGAAAAGCAAGTCTTCCAGCAATGGTCTGAAGCAGATCAATCCGCAAAATCGTTCTTTCCCCATGAGTTTCTTTTTCAGGTGATTCGGAGCGGAAGTCTCGAAAAAGACTATCAAATTGATCCTCAGCACAGCTGGATGGTGGCCGCTTGTGAGAAACAGATTCCTCTTTTTGTTCCCGGTTGGGAGGACTCGACTCTGGGAAACTTTTTTGCCGCGCACTGCATCAAAGGAAATATTCAGAATCCAGACACGGTCAAGCAGGGCCTCCATGCCATGATTGCTTTATCTGAATGGTACCAGGCAAATTCTGATGGCCAGGGAATCGGTTTTTTTCAGATTGGGGGTGGTATCGCGGGAGACTTTCCTATCTGTGTGGTGCCGATGATCGATCAGGATCTAGGACGAGATGTGGCGCTCTGGTCTTATTTTTGTCAGATCAGTGATTCTACCACGAGTTATGGATCTTACAGCGGCGCTATTCCGAACGAGAAAATCACTTGGGGGAAGCTGGGTCCTGATACTCCTAAATTTGTGATCGAGTCAGATGCAACGATTGTCGCACCGCTCATCTTTGCTCACGTCTTAGGATGGTAGACTACTGAGCTTTCTGCTCCAGGCTTTCGATTAACTCCTGCCTTCTCTGCTCCAGTCCTAATTGCAATGAAGCATCAGAGGTAAACTGAACACTCTTGAGAAAGCCAATACGGGCATTGATGTCGAGCGCGGGTCCCTTGTTCCACTCTTCGGAGAGTAGATTGCTCAAGGTTTCATTGTAGCTTTCATTGAAGCAGGAGAAAAGGATGTCTGCCTCAGTGAGGATCAGACACTGTGCGTTGAGTAGCTTCGCTTCCTGATCTGCTTGATTTCCCTGATCTTTAAAGTGGAGATAGTTCTGGCGGACGATGGGCACGCCATTTGCGAAATCCGTTGCCAGGATCATCTGTCCAATACGCTCAATCGCATCTGCGGGCACTTCACACGTTTCAAGGATGGGATAAGCAATCTCATAGGAGCGAGTCTCTAAGGAATAGGGAGTCTTGTTGACACTTCCATCGTGCCCCAAATCGTGGCCAGCAGCAGCAATCATCACTTCGGCAAGGCGCTCGTCAGACAGATGTTCTCTTTTGCCAAGACAAAATGCGGCCACAATGACCTCGGTGATGTGCTGCGGATTATGGTAAGTGGGTTGGTCGGCAATTCCTCCAGCGACCTCACTAATACGCAGAGCAGCAAGCCCCATCACCGAGTCGAGCCCATACCCAACCTTATCCATGAGAACTGGAATCAACTTTTCAGGATGTGTTTTACTCTGTCGTAAAATATTCGCCTCTTCGACGATGGCATTGAGCAAATCAGAAGCATCGATAGGAGTTTGCTCCGCCTTTGTGCCTTTTGATTCATGGATCGAATCAAAGGCCGTATTCAGGTCAATGACCATTGACGGGCTGAAAGCAGGATCAAACTCATCTAAAGAATCCATATGAGGAACCGGCATCGGCTCCGGATTCTCAGATGACTCCTTACTTGGATCTGACTGGGTATCAGACATATATCTAACTTATTATAGTAATCAGGCTAAAAAATAAAGTGATTATTTCCTAACCCGTATTAGATTAAGCTGATTTAGAGAGATAATCCAATCTTATTAAGCGCTTGAACTAATAAGCCCGGTCGAAGTAACGGGGGTCTAATTTTTGCACGCGTTTGGCCAATTCCAGAGAAAGATTGCTCATAATGGTGGTCTGAGCTTCAGGCCAAATCTGGTAAATTTTATTCAAGGTGGTTGTTTTTAAGACGTAAAGGAATGTGATTTCTGTGGCGATCACCGTAGCTGAGCGGCTCGTGGGTTCGATGACACACATTTCTCCAAAAAAATCATTTGTCCCGAGTTGGGCAATGGTCGTTTCATGTTCCGTGCCTTGAGAAACGATGACGTCAACTTGACCGCGGGCGATGACGAAAAGTTCATTACCAGGATCACCTTCTTGCATGATGACTTCGCCGGGGCGCGCGATCAATTCCTCGGAAGCGACATAGAAAACAAGAAGGGTATCCCCATCGACACCTTGGAAGAGAGGCACTTGCCTGAGGGGGGCATAAAGATCTTCAAAAGGATGATTATTCGCTGTCATGGTCACCTTTCTGAAGAGGCGGTTTGTTGTAAAGCAGTGATGGCATTCAGTTGTCGTATCATTCTTGCTAGTTCGCGGGCCAGGTTCGTCATGATAATGGCATAGGGGTCCGGAAACTCCTCAGCAAAGCCATTAAAATGCTTGCGCGAGATGTAGAGTAACTCAGACGGCGAAATAGATTCGACAATGGACCCTCTGAGTTCCTTAGAGATCAAGGAAAGTTCACCAAAATAATTGCCGACCTCCAGATGACTGACCTGACTTTCTGCACGCGTAAAGCGGACCTGACCTGAAACAATCACATAGAGCCCGTCGGTCGGACTGGTCGCATCCATAATCAGCTCATCTGCCTCATAGCGATAAGACAAAGAGCGTTCCAGTAACCATTCAAGCTTATCCTCGTTGACCCAGGCGAGGAGGCCGATTGATTTCAGGACTTCATAGGAACGATTCATAGGTGCAGTGTACGATGTATCGGGGGCAGACTTCAAGCGTTCCTCTGGTCAAGTTCAGGATAGAGGATGGAAGCGAGAACAGGCGAGGTTTTCGTTTTTTCGTGAAAGAGTTCTGAATTAAACGGTTTTGCCAGGCAGAGAGTAGCTCCCAGGTCCTCTGCATGCTCGCTGAATGATTGGTCCACCTTGGAGCTGATGACAATGATAGGGATAGACTGAATCTCTTGATTATCTGACTGTCTGACCTGTCTGATCAATTCCGCCCCATCGATGATTGGCATTTCCCAATCAGTCATAAGGAGATCAAAGGGGGTATGGTTGAGGGCATCCATCGCCAGTTGGCCGTTCTCCGCCAGAGTCACTTCATAACCGAGTGAGTTCAGTTCCTTGAATTGAACTTTTCGCACGCTGGCTGAATCGTCAGCCAGAAGAATACGTATCTTCTGTTGAGGCGGTTTTTCTGTGCTTGCTGGAGAAGAGCCAACTGGCGATGGATGCCCTCAACCATACCCCCTTTGATCTCCTTATGACTGATTGGGAAATG
>JBCBYL010000208.1:0-2582 GCA_039815855.1 Verrucomicrobiota bacterium | reverse complement strand
TGTCCAAGGAGCCAGCCTCCTTCCAAAGATCCAGACTGGTCAAAGAGATAAGCGTAATTCCACATAAAGCTGGCAGTATACAATAGTTGTGCCAAATCAATCTCAGCTAAGCCCATGGTTGCCCAGCTTGACATAACCAGTAAGTAAATAAGATAAGCTGGAAGGATACGGAATGCCCTGCGCCTGAAAAAAGCAGTCAGATGAAATGAACCTGTCTTAGTCTTCTCGCGCAGAATAAGCCAAGTAATTAAAAAGCCGCTCAAGATAAAAAAAAGCCTCACCCCAAAAGAAGAATTATCCATGACTGCATTGATAAAAAATGATGCTTCTGTGCTCCCTTCGAAACGGTGATGATAGCCATGACCAAATACCACAAGTAGGACAGCAATACCACGAAGACCATCCAGAGAATCAAGGCGCACATGGCTAGCCACGGTTGAGTTCATCGTTTTAGGTCACGCAGCCTAATAGGCTCGATCACGCTTTTCCTTTCCATAGCCAAAACTAACCCCTCGGCAAAAAGGCGAAGTCCCTCATCATTAAAGTGAACTCGATCTCTGCGATATCGGTCTCCAAAACTATCGGTGTCAACTCCTGCATAAACTGAGTTCTCTAGATCCCATACTGATTGTTGCGCTAGCCGAATACTCTCATTAGGCGGAGAATCAGCATGAGAAGTTGCCATGCAGACGAGGATAGGGGAAAGGATTCCCTTTTCCCGGATAGCTTGAATCACGCTACGCAGATGTCTCTCATACTCCTCGGATGTCATGGAACCAGCGTAGGCATCCGTTTCTCCCTGATGCCAGATCACCCAGTCTGGAATATGCCCGTTCTGTAACAAATCATCCAATGTCGAATCCAAGTGTTGAGATAGATTGCCACTCTCTACCCAATCCTGTATCGAACTTCCACCCACTGCTGCTGAAGAAATCACTATCTTAACCATATCCGAACGAGTTGCTAAGATTCTCCCCAATCGGCTCCATACACTTCCACCTTTGCCAGTAGATCCAGGCCATGGATCGTATGGCATATAGTGATCTCCTTTAAAAAATGCATAAACATTTTCTCCACCGCGGCGACGCACCGACCCATGGCTGGCAGCATTTGATTGACCTAAACCTAACACGACTACAGTTCCATTTCCTCTTTCGTCTTTAAAGTGAGCCGCAACTGGCATCGGTCGCGGCAACCGCCACTGGAGCATGGTAATGAACTGCTCTGCGTAGATAATGAAAACCACTATAACGAGAGACAAAGCAACGAATAGAATCAGCTTCACCAAGATGTCGTTTGTTAAATCGTTCATCCTACCGAGAAATAGAGAATTGGTATAAATCTAGATATCGTTGAGAGACCACATCGAGTGAATAACACTCTTCCACATGTCTGCGGCACTGCTCCCTATTGAAATTCAAGATAGAACCCACTGCCTCCACTCCTTCATCAATTGTTCGCACTAGTTTTCCAATGCTTGTTTGGTTTATGATTTCTGGCAGCGCACCCCTCGGGCAGCTAATCACCGGCGTCCCGCAGGCCAGAGCTTCCGCAAAGACAATTCCGAAAGGTTCATCCCACTGAATAGGAACTACCATTGCAGCAGCTTGTCCTAGTAATTCATTCTTCATTTGATTATTAACAGGCCCAACGTAACGAATCTGATCTCCATCTATATGGGGTGTAATTTTTTTATTCCAGAAGGACCTATGCAACTGGCCCTCAGGTCGGTTGCCAGCAATAATTAATTTTCGTTTAGACTTTCTTGCGATTTCGACAGCCCAATGGGCTCCCTTAATTTCTTCGACACGGCTTAAGAATAATATAGGGGCATCAGGAGGGATTTCTGAAACAAAGGTAAACTGTTTTAAGTCAACAAAGTTAGGAACAGCTTTCCAGTCGCCACCTCCGCGAAGACGCCCTTTACGCGCCAACTGTTCACTACACGCTGTAAATCGGAGCCTCTCCCCATGGATTCGACGTGACCAGCTTATGGTGCGACCTGTTGGCTCGCGTTGATAAGACATCAGAATCGGAAACTCTCTGTAAGTCCCAGGAAAAACGAGTGGGGTAAGCCACGCAAGCCTGGAAAAGCTATGGAGAACATCCGGCTTGAAAGAGTTAGCCGCTTCTCTCAGCGCTAATGCGTTGCGAAATGAATGCTCAATTTGTGTGCTGGTAGGACTAGGCCATGGATAAAAATGACTACACGATGACTTCGAATCACGATGCGCTAATAGTCCCACCTCGTGGCCAAGTTCACGGAAACGGGTAATCAGTGAATCAACAATACGTTCGATGCCGCCGTATAAGTCTGGGGGAACCGGAATTTCAGCGTCAGCAGATAAAAGTATTCTCATTCAAGATGGCTGTGCAGCGAAGCGAGTTTATTCTGCTGTTGAGGAGTGCAACCAGAGCGCGTTCGCGAATCCGATGTGTTGTCTACTTGTTCCAAATCGAAACGCTTCATAGAACCCCGAAAGGGTAAATCCGTATTGCATTAAAAATTCGTGAACTTGAGTGAAATAAGTTTGTCCAACGGTATCCGGCTTAAAG
The DNA here is from genome assembly GCA_039815855.1 of Verrucomicrobiota bacterium. Classification (GTDB taxonomy): domain Bacteria; phylum Verrucomicrobiota; class Verrucomicrobiia; order Methylacidiphilales; family JBCBYL01; genus JBCBYL01. The sequence continues at coordinate 26 of JBCBYL010000208.1, read as the reverse complement.
TTCACTTCTGAATATACCGCTTTAAT
>JBCBYL010000042.1:0-19586 GCA_039815855.1 Verrucomicrobiota bacterium | reverse complement strand
TACCTCATCTTCCAATTTACTGATTTGCTGACTCAAGGACGGCTGGGAAACATGTACCCGCTCAGCCGCTTTAGAAAAGTTGCCTGCCTGCACAAGTTGTAAAAAATAACGGATGCGGTAGGCGGTTCATTGTTTATCCGATCGCGCGACGGTGTCGTGCTATCGGATAAACAATGAACCGCCTACCTCATCTTCCAATTTACTGATTTGCTGACTCAAGGACGGCTGGGAAACATGTACCCGCTCAGCCGCTTTAGAAAAGTTGCCTGCCTGCACAAGTTGTAAAAAATAACGGATGCGGTGGAACTCCATCACATATAGGCATAACCTATAGCACCTATAATATCAAAGTATTTCACCTATTTCTAAATCTGTGCTTTTCTATAGTTGAAATCTTTTTAAACGAAACCTTAACCAGAGATTATTATGTCAGAACAAACCGCTAAATGTCCGTATACCGCTACGATGTCTTTCCTGAAAAGGATCCAGAACTTCTTCAAAATCAACCCCATCAGTGAAACCACTGGCGACAGCGAAACAGATGCCTTTGACGTAAACGCTGAGAGCTCAGTCGATAAGTGCCCGTTCCTGAACGGAAGCATGAATCGTGAACGGGTCTTTGGCACGTCCAACCGCGACTGGTGGCCTAATAGTCTACAGCTCGGCATCCTCCGCCAGCACAGCCCCCTCTCGAACCCGATGGAGGAAGACTTCGACTACCGTAAAGAGTTTCAGAAACTGGATCTGGATGCGGTCAAAAAGGACCTGCATGCCTTGATGACAGATTCACAAGACTGGTGGCCTGCAGATTGGGGTCACTATGGCCCATTTATGGTTCGCATGGCCTGGCATAGTGCCGGAACCTACCGCACCGCTGATGGTCGCGGTGGAGGAGGCACCGGCGCACAGCGTCTCGCCCCTCTGAACAGCTGGCCTGATAACGCCAACCTCGATAAAGCCCGCTTCCTCCTCTGGCCTATCAAACAAAAATACGGGCGTAAGCTTTCCTGGGCTGACCTCATGATCCTGGCCGGTAACATCGCCATTGAGTCCATGGGCCTGAAAACCTTTGGCTTCGGTGGAGGCCGCCCGGATATCTGGGAACCAGAACAGGACATCTACTGGGGACAGGAAGGGAAATGGCTGGAAAACGAACGCTACAGTGGAGACCGTGAACTGGAAATGCCACTCGCTGCCGTCCAGATGGGTCTAATCTACGTCAATCCCGAAGGCCCGGACGGAAATCCTGATCCCATGGCCGCCGCCCGCGATATCCGTGATACCTTCGGACGCATGGCCATGAATGACGAAGAAACCGTCGCTCTCATCGCCGGTGGTCACACCTTCGGAAAAGCTCACGGAGCCGCTGACCCCGATAAATACGTAGGACCTGAACCAGAAGGCGAAAAACTTCAGGCGATGGGCAAAGGATGGCTCAGCCGCTTTGGAAAAGGTCACTCCGAGGACACCATCACCAGCGGTTTAGAAGGAGCCTGGACCAGTAACCCGACTAAATGGGATAACGAATACTTTGAAAACCTCTTCAATTATGAGTGGGAACTGACCAAGAGCCCGGCCGGAGCCAATCAATGGCGTCCGAAAAACGGCGAGGCTGCTGATAAAGTCCCTGATGCTCACGTTGAAGGACGCCGCCATGCTCCCATGATGTTCACCACCGACGTCGCACTCAAAACCGATCCCGCTTACGAAAAGATTTCCCGTCATTTCTACGAAAATCCGGAGGCTTTTGCTGATGCCTTTGCCCGCGCCTGGTACAAACTCACCCACCGTGATATGGGACCAATCAGCCGCTACCTCGGCGCCGACGTTCCTAAAGAAGAACTCCTCTGGCAGGACCCACTGCCAGTTGCCGATTACCCTAGTGTTGATGAGAATGATATCCAACTCCTGAAAGGAAAAATGAAGGAATCCGGCCTCACTGTTTCGCAGCTTGTGAAAACGGCCTGGGCTTCAGCCTCCACTTACCGCGGCTCTGATTTCCGCGGTGGAGCCAATGGTGCCCGTCTGCGCCTGGCTCCTCAGAAGGACTGGGAAGTCAATGAACCCGCTGCACTCGCTGAAGTCATCAGCAAGCTGGAAAGTATCCAAAAAGAATTTGGATCCGGTGTCACTGGCAAACAGGTTTCTCTTGCTGACTTGATCGTCCTCGCCGGTGGGCTCGGAATCGAACTCGCTGCGGAAAAAGCAGGCCATCAAGTCACTGTTCCATTCACGCCTGGCCGTGTCGATGCCACGGCAGAGCACACTGACGTCGAAAGCTTCACTGTCATGGAACCCTTTGTCGATGGCTTCCGGAATTATTCCAAGGTCAGCTACTCCATTTCCGCCGAGGAAATGCTCGTAGATCGCGCTCAGCTCCTCACTCTCACTGCCCCGGAAATGACCGTGCTCGTTGGCGGCCTCCGTGTCCTCGGAGCCAATCACGGCGGTATTGACCACGGTGTTTTCACCAAGCGTCCAGAAACCCTCACCAACGATTTCTTCGTCAATGTTCTGGACTTAAATACAGAGTGGAAACCAACCTCCGAATACGAACATGAGTTCGAAGGAACCGACCGGAGGACAGGTGAGCTCAAGTGGAATGCGACCCGCGCTGACCTCGTTTTTGGTTCGAATTCCGAGCTCAGAGCCGTCTCCGAAGTCTATGCCTGCCAAGATTCTCAGGAGCTCTTCGTCAAAGACTTCATCAACGCCTGGGTCAAGGTCATGAACCTTGACCGCTTCGATCTGGAGTAGTTCCTAAAGGAAAACATTCCTCCCCTGTGCAAGGCATAGGGGAGGCCTGCCCGCCATTGCCTCCAGCAGAGCCAGAGGGAGAAGATCATTTCCTGCCATTGCAAACGCAGTGAAGCAATCCAGCCGTACGGCAGGGCATCTCACCGACACCTAGCGAACAAAGGAGCTACGAACCTATATTTCCATTGTTAAGAATCTCCTTTCTATTTCGAGAAAAAGGGTAGGGTACGTCATGGCTTCGTCTTCCATCATCCATGCCTCATCAGTCGCAAAGCGCTATGGAGATTTCGAGGCCCTTTCCCGATTTGACCTTGAGGTCGCTAAAGGCGAATGTGTCGGCTTACTCGGACCCAATGGGGCCGGCAAAACCACTTTCATCGGATGCCTCTACGGAGTCGTTTTACGCTCTAGTGGTGATCTCACCATCTTCGGCCATGACCCGGCTCTCAATTCAAGGGCCATCAAAAGCCGACTCGGGGTCGTTCCTCAAGAGAACGCACTCGATGAAGGACTCACTGTCCGGGAAAACATGCGTATCTATGCGCGCTTCGGTGGTCTCACCGGAAAGCCAGCAGATGAGCGTATCGATGAATTATTGGGACTCATGTCCCTGGAGAGCAAAAGCGACAATATGATCCGCATGCTCTCCGGCGGCATGAAGCGCCGCCTTACCTTTGTCCGTGCCCTCCTTTCTGATCCTGAGCTGCTCGTTCTCGATGAACCGACGACCGGACTCGACCCCTCCGTCCGACACCTCCTCTGGGAAAAGGTCATCGATCTGAAAAAGTCAGGCAAAACCATCCTCGTCACCACCCACTACATGCATGAGGCTGAAATCCTTTGTGATCGAATTGTCGTTCTCAACAAGGGGGAAGCGGTCGGAGTCGGGAAGCCTAAGGACATGATCGCGCGCGAAGCACCGGGCTTTGTCGGTATCTTTCCAACCGAATCCGAAGATGAACTTCGTAAACATGTTCCACCTGAGTGGGACCTCTATCAGCAGAGTGATCAGTGCTGCGTTCGTGCACCGGAATTCGGAGACCTGATTACCCTTCAACAACGGGCCGGAATCGATGCCCTGCAATTAAGGCCGGCCAATCTCGAGGATGTTTATCTCAAACTCACTGGCCACGAACTGGAGGAAGCCGATGTCAGCATTTCTTGAATCCTGGAAACTCGGCTGGCATGTCGTTGTCCGTAATTGGGTCATCTATCGCAAGGATTTCCTCGCCAATATCTCACCGACCCTGGCGGATCCCGCCCTGATCATGTTTTCCCTTGGGCTGGGCCTCTCTCCATTCATCGGTGAAATCGGCGGCTATTCCTATGCCCAATACCTGGCTCCGGGGATGATCGCCACCACGGCACTCTTCACCGCCTTCTTCGAATGTAGCTACGGCTTCTACGTGCGTATGACCTTTGAAAACATCTTCAAAGCCATGCTCACTACTCCCATCGGGGTCAAGGAAGTCGTCATTGGCGAATTCATGTGGGTCTTTATCCGCGCCTCCCTCATGGCCTTCGGTGTTTCGCTCGTACTGCTCACTCTCGGATTAGTTCCCAATCTTTGGGCCCTGGCCATCTGTCCGCTCATCGCCGGCTTCCTTTCCCTCCCCTGCGCCGCCATAGGACTCCTGGCTGCCTGCCTCGTTCGGAACATTAACCAGTTTCAGACCGTCTATTCCTTTCTCATCGCCCCCACCTACTTTTTATCAGCAGTCTTCTTCCCACTTGATGGAAGACCTTTTCTCACCGGACTGGTCCAGCTTTCCCCGTTCTATCATGGAGTCCGCCTCCTCCAGTGCACCGTCTGGGGCGAATTCCCCTGGGCAGAGATCGCTTGGCACATCACCGCTATTCTCCTCTTCACTCTCGCCCTCGGCACCCTCGCCACCCGCCAAGTCATCAAAAAACTCACCGTCTAGCCTCTCCTCCCTTCCGCAAAAGAATAATGTTACAGGTGTGACATTATTCTTTTGGGCCTGTTGGGAGCGTTTGGGTGGATTGATCCATTCCGGGCTATCGAGGTGGCCCGCCCGGACTTCTTTCTCCGCCTTCCAGATATATTATTGCTTTACCTTCTTTAGTTCGTTTAGCTGTTCTTTGATTTCTCTTAGTTCTTCCAAAATTTTCTCTTCGCGGTCTTCTTCTATTTCGGCCTGATCTTCCGAAAAGAGGGACGAGATATATCCGGTAAAGGTGCCAAAAAGTCCGATACCGCATACCATTAAAAAAACGGCAACGATGCGACCGCCCAGTGAAACGGGATAGAAATCTCCATAACCAACCGTGGTCACGGTCACGACCGCCCACCAGACCGCATCTCCCGGACTGTTAATATTGCCACCGGCTTGGGGTTCAAACTCATAAACCGCTATGGCCCCAACCACAGTCAGAACAAACGAAATCATAAACGTGGTATACAGAGCTCCTTGAGCACGATTCTTATAAAGGAAAACACAGATCTCTCTGGAAGACTTAAAAGCGCGTAGGAGGCGGAAAACACGGAAGATCCGAAAGAAGCGTCCAATACGAAATATCTCCAAAGATGGAATGCTGCTGAGGAAATCAATCCAGCCCCACTTGAGGAAACCCTTTTTCGACTCAGCCGTGGATAGTCTCCAGAAAAAATCCCCAAGAAAAAGAAAGCAGACCCCAAAATCAAAAATCTGAAGAATCTCTCTGATTCCTAATTCTACCGGAAGAAATACATCTAAAATAAGCGTTAGGATTGAGAAGACAGAAAGAAAGAGAATAAGAACATCCCAGTTCGTCAGCTTTCTACCGTCAGACATGAGCACCATTATTTCCTAACGTATCGTTTAATACAAGCTTTGGTCACCATTGGGCCTCAACACTTCAGACAAACATCTTTCTACCTCCGCGTCTCTGCGCCTTTGCGTTTAAGGCAACCATCCGGCCTTCTTTCTCTGCAGGGGAGGATGTTATTTTGGCTCCGATCCGATCATTGCTATTTATGATTTATTTTCTAGACTGAATCATGATTGCGCGGAGGATGCCTTGTCTGTTTTTGCCCTGTTGTTTGTCAGTTCTTTTTTTCGGGAACGACTGTGCCGGGCAGGTCGATGTCATTTTTGATGCTTCTGAACTTCTGGAATCGGGCACGGTTTCTTTTTGCTGGGACACGATCCCGGAACGTTATTACACGCTGAGCGAATCGGATGATCTTTCCGATTGGACGGTAACGAATGGCACACTTCCGGCGCACGGAGAAATCAACTCGACCACGTATGATCATGTTTTGGGATCGATTGCTTCGGCCCAGTTCTTCCAGATCACTGAGGGGAGGACTGTTTCAGAGCCAGAGAACCTTCTGTTTATCATTCTGGATGACTGGGGGATCGATGCCAGCCCGATCGACAATTCCGTTCCTCCTGCAGGCCAACTGGCGAACATGCCCCATCTGGCCGATTTGGCTGCTGACGGTGTCCGCTTCACGAATTTTTATGTGGTGCCGAGTTGTGCGCCGACGCGGGCTGCGATTATGACCGGACGCCATGCCCATCAAACCGATGTCTATGTCGCCGGGAATTCACGTCTCTTTTCAGTCAACTCAGATGAATTAACGATAGCCGAGGCGATGGATGCGGCCGGGTCCACCTATGCCAAAGCTCTGGTCGGGAAGTGGCACCTGGGCAGTGCGGATGATGCCTATGACACAGTCGGGGGATGGGATGAATTTTACGGAATCGAAAACAGCGGAGTGGCTGATTACTTCAGCTGGGATAAAAATACGAATGGCACGGTGGCCACTTCCACCACCTATACGACGACGGATCAAGTCAATGAAGCTGTCGATTTTATCGCCCGCTCCGAATTGGCCAGCAAACCCTGGTTTTGCTGGTTGGCATTCAACGCGCCTCATTCACCTTTTCACGATCCACCGACAACCCTGGCCCCAGTTGGCGGCTACTCTACCCAGCAATCCGGAGAATCAAATAATGCTTGGAGATACCGCAAAATGCTCGAAGCTCTGGATACCGAGCTAGGCAGGCTTATGGAATCGGTCGACCTGACAAAGACGAATGTGATTCTGATCGGAGATAATGGAACTCCGGGCGGAGCGGTTCAGGCCCCTTTCGGAAGCGGCAGGGCGAAGGGCAGCCTCTACGAAGGAGGAACACGAGTGCCCCTGGTGGTAGCCGGACCTTCTGTCACTGTCTCAAACGGAAGCACGACTGATGAGCTGGTCCATGCTGTTGACCTTTTTCCCACTCTGCTGGAGCTGGTCGGCGTGGATCCGGAAACCGTCGCCTCGAGCGAAGTGCTCGACCAAACCCGCAGTTTTCTTCCCATCCTGGTTGGAGATGAATCCGCGGATCGTTTTATCAGTTATGAAGGGGGCGATGGAGGAGTGGGTGGCGACCGGGCGCGCGGAATCCGGGTGGAAGCATACTCTGATTACAAGTTGATCATTTTCAGTGACCCGGAAGATGACACCGTTCCGACGAGTTTCGAATTCTATGATCTGTCCAATGACGAGAATGAACAAAGCCCGCTCGATACCCAGAATCTGGATGCCACGGAACAAGCTGCCTATGACGCATGCCTGGCCATCGATGCCGCTCTCGGTGGTGGTTTCCTGAATCCGTAGCTTGAGGGTTATTGAGTCCAGAACTCTCGGAGCTATTTTTTAAGCACTCGCGCCGAGCCGCAACCTTATGCGTAGGCAGGAATGACACGGGTGGAGACAAATTCTGAATCATGACCATTCCATTACTGGTATTCTCTTTTCACTCTGCCTCCTTACGCCTCTGCGTTCTAGACCCTTCCCCTCTTTTCGAAGGGGAGGAGGTTTTTACAGATAGAGAGAAGAGGCAGATAAAGCCTAATTGAATGAATTGTGGCTCAAGGAGATAGAGAAAGTATTACGACAATATTTTCGTGTTTTCTATTGCGTATTTGAAAAGTCTTCTCTTAACTGCGTGACGTGAATGAGGAAAAGAAATCATTATTGAGCTGGTCGACACTGTTTGGCGGGGGCCGATTTTCTGAACGTTCCTGGAAGGGGGACTTGTTTGGCGGGGTTACGACGGCGATTATTTCATTACCACTGGCGCTGGCGTTCGGGGTGGCCTCTGGGGCGGGACCTCAAGCCGGGCTGACTGGAGCGGTATTGGTAGGCCTTTTTTCAGCCATCTTTGGGGGGTCGCGGACACTCATCTCCGAACCGACAGGTCCGATGACGGTGGTGATGACGGCCGTTATCACCACCCTGGTGGCTCAGGATCCGGAGAACGGACTGGCGATGGCCTTCTGTGTTATCCTGGTGGCCGGGCTTACCCAAGTGCTACTCGGGGCTCTCAAGCTGGGGCGTTATATCACCCTCATGCCGTACAGTGTTATTTCGGGATTTATGTCGGGGATAGGTATTCTGCTCATTTTGATGCAGATCTATCCACTCTTTGGGTCGACGACTCCCCAAGGCGGGGTGCTGGCGGCGGTGCAAGGTATCCCGGAGTTAATCAGGACTCTTTCCTGGGGGGAGGCTTCACTGGGGGTTCTGTCTTTAGTGATTCTCTTCGCCATGCCGGCGAAGTGGAAGACTTACTGCCCCCCTCATTTATTGGCGCTGCTGATCGGAACAGTGGTGGCGGCACTGTTTTTTGCTGATGGTGCTGTCAAAGAAATTGGCCAAATCCCGATGGGGCTACCTGAATTTTCTGTTCCTCATTTCAGCCTGGGACAAATGAAGGTAATCTTACTGGAGGGATTGATTCTCGGTCTTCTGGGGAGTATCGACACCTTGCTCACCGCGATGATTGCGGACAGCCTGACGAGACAGAACCATGACTCTGATCGGGAGTTGATCGGTCAGGGAATCGCGAACATGGTGACTTCCTTCTTTGGCGGATTGCCTGGGGCAGGGGCCACGATGGGAACGGTGACGAATATTCAGGTGGGCGCCAAGACTCCCTGGGCAGCCATCTTCCGGGCGACGCTTCTTCTGATTACTATTCTCTTTTTAGCACCGCTGCTGGAAAGTATTCCTCTGGCTGTGCTGGCGGCCATCGCGGTCAAGGTTGGAATGGACATCCTGGACTGGAGTTTCCTGACCCGTGCTCATGCTGTTTCCGGAACGGCTGCCTTTATTATGTATGGGGTAATGGGGCTAACGGTTTTTGTCGATCTCGTGGTGGCCGTGGGAGTTGGGGTGTTCATCGCTAATATCCTGACCATCGAGAAACTAACCCAGCTACAATCCAATCGGGTACAAACGGTGGATGTCACCGATGATGAAATCCCACTCAATTCGGAAGAGAAGAAACTCTTCGAAAAGGGAGAAGGTAAAATTCTACTCTTCCACCTCTCTGGGCCGATGATCTTCGGCGTGGCGAAGGCGATTTCCGCAGAGCAGGAAGCGCTGTCCCGCGCCAAGGCTCTGGTGATGGATTTAACTGATGTGCCCATTTTATCGACGACGGTGGCACTGGCTCTCGAAAATGTGGTGAAGACTGCGGGAGCCAGCCATGTGCCCGTTTTTATCTGCACGGGATCTGAGGAAACCAAAAAACGAATGGAGCGAATTAAGAAGACGGCGCAGTTCGAACTCGTGATCGTCGAATCAAGACTTGATGCCCTGGAAGAGGCCCTGAAGCATTGTGAAACAAAGGAGGCTTAATCCACCCGACCAACCCGATTCAGGACGGAGGCACCTCCGTTACTTATCGGGTATCGATGAAATCGATGAGTTCACCGACTGAGCGGTGGGCTTCGACCGGGTGACGAAGTTTCTTTCTCCGGCTGATGCGATAATGGTTTCGTCTTCCTTCCTTTTGCCGGATCAGGATACCGGCTTCCTCGAGATCGGCGACGATACGCTGAACGGCCCGTTCGGTAATACCGACATTGATCGCGACCTGACGTAAGGTCATTTCGGGTTCGTTCGCGAGCATGAGGAGAACGTGGGCATGATTGGTAAAGAACGTCCACTGGTGTGGATGACTTTTGCTGCTACTGATCTCTTTCATGGATCTAGTTTGATATACGAATTGATTTTCGCGACTCTTTTTTCAGTTAACGAATCTAGTTTTTGTCCTCTAGGATAAATAGATTGAAATTAAAAATAATGCTGCGAGTTCTCTAGCACGCAGCAAAGCAATGGATGGGAAAACAAATCTAAAGAGACCGGCCGAGGTCGGAAGATAAAGTAGTATGGATTGGGCTTGGATCAGTTTGATCGTGATATTTATCGGAGCCGCCGTGGCACCGAAGTTGGTCCACGCCTTTCCCAAGCTCGGGTCTGGTTTGCTCTGCCTGATCCCGTGGTTTGGTTTCGCCGGCTTCCTCTCACTGATCCCTGAAATTTCTGAGGGTGGGGTGCCGACGGCGTCTTTTGATTGGGTGCCCAGCCTGGGGGTGAGCCTGTCGTTCCGAGTCGATGGACTCTCGCTGATGATGGCTCTGCTGATTCTGGGAATCGGTGGCTTTATCGTCCCCTATGCGAAAGGTTACCTGGACGGTCACCCACAGCTGAATCGATTCATGGGCTATCTGCTCTTTTTTATGGGTTCGATGCTGGGAGTGGTCATCGCCGATAACTTAATCCTGCTCTTCATTTTCTGGGAAATGACCAGCATTAGTTCTTATCTGCTCATTGGCTTTAAACATGAGTCAGATGAAAGCCGCCGGAATGCGCTGCAGGCTCTTCTCGTCACTGGGATAGGGGGGCTGGCCCTCCTGGCAGGGTTGATCCTGATTGGTCTCGAGTCCGGGAACTGGACACTGACGGAGGTTCTGGCCGATTCGAAGAAGGGACTTGGCGGACTGCCCTCCTTTGAGTTGATCGCGGTGCTTTTGTTTTTGGGTGCCTTCACAAAGTCTGCTCAATTCCCTTTTCACTTCTGGCTCCCCAATGCGATGGCCGCCCCGACACCGGTGAGTGCCTATCTTCATTCTGCGACGATGGTAAAAGCAGGTGTCTATCTGCTGGCCCGGTTTTCTCCGCCAATGGCAGGCGAGCCGTTATGGCATGACACGCTGACTTGGATTGGGGCGATCACGATGCTGGTAGGAGCGGGACTGGGACTGCTGCAGAAAGACCTGAAGAAAATACTGGCCTACACGACGCTGAGCGTACTGGGAATCCTGACCTTTTTCATCGGGCTGGGGAGTAAGAAGATGATGTTAGCCGCTATCCTCTTCCTGATTGGACATGCTTTGTATAAGGCGACTCTCTTTATGGTCGCTGGTTCGATTGATCATTCGACCGGGACACGGAATGTGAATCAATTACGCGGCCTGAGGAAAATCATGCCCTGGTCCGCAGGAGCCGGATTGCTGGCAGCATTCTCGATGGCCGGACTCCCTCCCTTCTTTGGCTTCCTGGGTAAAGAATATTCCTACAAGGGACTGCTGGATATAGGGAGCGGCATGATCATCTTTTTAATCATAGCCATGATCGCAAACATCGTTTTAATGGGACTGGCTTTTACAGCTGGCCTGCATCCCTTTTGGGGAAACAAGTCGGAAGCCAGCTATCCAAAAGAGCACGCTCATGAAGTGTCGATCTGGATGCTGGCGGGGCCGATCGTCCTTTCTGTCTGCGGCTTCCTGTTTGGTCTCCTTCCACATCTGATTCAAGAACCGATTATCGGTCCGGCGGTGGCCTCACTCATTGGCAAACCCTACGATCACCTGGAGCTTTCGCTTTGGCATGGATTCAATCTACCGCTGCTATTAAGCGGAATTACGATCTCGGCCGGCATATTTCTGTATGTAATCCGGAAGCCGATTTGGTCGACGATTTTTTCCAAAGAGATCAACTGGTTTGGCCCTGAGAAAATTTACTTCTTGGTCATGGATGGCATCCTGTCCCTGGCCAAAGCGGTCACCTTATTGCTCCAAGGTGGTAAGCTAAGGAATTACATGTTCCTGACGGTGGGGTCAATTATCGGGTTTGTCGCGATTGAGTTGTTCCTGACTCAGGAATTCATGGGCTCCCTCACCTTTGAAAATGTCTCGGTGCATGAAGCCTCGCTGGTTCTGGTGATGGCAATAGCCGCTGTCGTCTCCGTGGTCTCGAAGACGAGGATTACGACCATTATTGCGCTTGGGGTGGTCGGATTTGGTGTGGCTCTGCTCTTTGCCTTTTTCAGTGCGCCTGATCTGGCCATTACTCAAGTGCTGGTCGAAACCCTGGTGGTGGTCCTCTTCATGTTTGTCATCTATCGGCTCCCGCCCTTTCGAAACATCTCCCCGAATGCGGTCAAAGTGGTGGACGCTCTCTTCTGCCTGGGGGTGGGGGCTGTGGTTACATCGCTCGTCCTTAGTGCTCAGGAAATTCAGATGCAGCCTTCGATTTCGGACTCCTTTGCTCAATCGAGTTACATGGAGGCGCACGGGAAGAATGTGGTTAACGTGATCCTGGTCGATTTCCGGGCTCTGGACACCTTTGGTGAGATCACGGTCATAGGGATTGCAGCGCTGGGAGTCATTGCGCTGATCCAGCGTATTTACACCAAAAAAGAAGAGGTTGAACAATGAAGTCAGTTATCCTGAAGAGCGCGGCCTCCTTTTTGTTTATTCCTCTGTTAGTCTTATCTCTGCTGGTTCTCTGGCGTGGTCATAATTTACCCGGTGGGGGGTTCATTGGCGGACTACTTGCCGCATCAAGCTTTGTCCTCATGACCCTAGCGGAAGGAGTGAATGCGACGCGCATCAAGCTCCGGGCGGAGCCCGTGAGCCTGATCGGGACCGGGCTCCTGATCGCCATCTTCGCGGCTCTCCTTCCTCTCTTCGCAGGGGACACGTTTTTCACTGGACTCTGGTTGCCTAGCTTTGAGCTTCCTGTGCTGGGTAAGATTCATTTAGGCACTCCACTCATTTTTGATATCGGAGTGTATGTCACGGTGATCGGGTTTGCGATGGCGGTTGTCTTTCAACTGGAGGAACTGGAATAATGGAAACTCTGATCGCTATTCTGATCGGCATCCTCTTTGCGACAGGAATCTACAGTATGCTGCGGCGGAGTATGGTGCGACTGATTATCGGAATCATCCTGATCAGTCAGGGCGCCAATCTACTGGTTTTTACTTCTGCCAATATCTGGGAAGGGAAGCCAGCGATTATCAGCCCTGATGAAAAAGTGCTAACGGCCCCTTACGCCGATCCACTACCACAAGCACTGGTGCTCACCGCTATCGTGATCGGGTTTGGATTTATCGCTTTTGCTCTTTCTCTAATTTACCGCGTCTATCAGGACATTAAGAGTGATGACCTCAACGATTTACAAAACTCAGATCGAGACCCTGAACATGGATAATTGGCTCATTACTCCATTTGTTATCCCGATGGCGGGGGCGGTTTTCTGCCTTCTCTTCCGCAATTCGATCGCGATCCAACGGGCTATCGCTCTTGCCTCTACTTTGCTCATTTTCGGGTTCTCGTTATTCCTACTCAGTTTAAATGCGGACGGTGATATTTTGGTACTTCGGGCTGGGGGCTGGGAATTGCCAATGGGGATTGCACTGGTGAGCGACCTGTTCTCAAGCATGATGCTGAGCGTTTCCAATCTACTGGGACTGTGCGTGATGATTTACGCCTTTGGTGATGTTCCGCAGGGTGAGCAAAAGCGCTTTTTCTTCCCTCTTTATCTCCTCCTGATGATGGGAGTGAATGGGTCCTTCCTGGCTGGGGATATTTTCAACCTCTACGTCTGGTTTGAGATCATGCTTCTGTCCTCTTTTGTTTTATTAGCTCTGGGGCGAAAAAGCAGGCAGCTGGAAGGAGCCCTGAAATACGTCACCCTCAATATCTTTGCCTCCATGCTGTTCCTGTCTGCGGTTGGGATCCTCTACGGAAAATTAGGAACATTGAATATGGCTGATCTGGCTTTAAAGCTACGCAGCACCTCTGATCCTTATTTGATCAATACGACTGCTATCCTCTTTATGGGATCGTTTGGAATCAAGGCCGGGCTCTTCCCTGTTTTTTACTGGCTGCCTGCTTCTTATCACACACCGACCAATGCAACCTCTGCGGTCTTTGCCGGTCTCCTGACCAAAGTGGGTGTTTATGCCCTCTTCCGGGTCTTCACTCTCCTCTTTATCTACGATCAGGCATTCACTCATGGAACCTTGTTGGTGTTGGCGGCTGGGACGATGGTTACCGGAGTCTTTGGTGCTGCGGTTCAGTTTGATTTTAAACGGATCCTTTCGTTTCATATTATCAGCCAGATCGGCTATATGATTGTCGGCCTGGCATTAATGACGCCTCTCGCTATCGCGGGAGCCATTTTCTATCTCATCCACCATATGGTGGTGAAGACCAATCTCTTTCTCGTGGCCGGGGTCGTAGAGAAGATTACCGGATCGGTGCAACTGAAACAGATCGGAGGGATGAGTAAAACGATGCCCTGGCTGGCATTCCTGTTTTTCATTCCTGCTTTCTCTCTCGGTGGCATTCCCCCCTTGTCCGGCTTCTGGGCTAAATTTGCGGTAGTGAAGGCAGGCTTTGCCGCGGAAGTCTTCTGGATTGCCGGCCTTTCCCTGGCGGTCGGGATTTTGACTTTGTACTCAATGACTAAAATCTGGGCCGAAGTCTTCTGGAAAAAAGCTCCGGAGTCAAATGGGCCAGAATCAGATTGCCCTCCACTCAGCTTAACTCAGAAATGGGCTTTGATCAGCCCAATTGTCATCCTGGCCCTGATTACGATGATTATCGGGCTCTATGCGCAGCCGCTCTTCTCACTTTCTGAAATGGCCGCCGAACAACTGCTGAATCCGGATCACTATATTGAAGCGGTTATGAAAGGAGGAAGATGAAGATTAAAATCCTACCTGCTCTAAGACTTTTCTTTTTCTACGTGGGCGAGGTCATCCTTTCGAATCTGAAAGTTGCCTACGATATCGTGACGCCTGCCTATTTCATGAATCCTGCTATCGTGGCGGTGCCACTTGATGAGGATTTAAGCGAGACCGAACTTTATCTTCTGTCCAACCTAATCACCATGACGCCCGGTACTCTGAGCCTGGACATCTCTCATGATTGTCGCTGCCTTTATATTCACTCTATGTATACAGGAAGTCCGGAAGAGGTGAGAGCGGATGCCATTCTCTATATGAAAAAAATTAAGGAGGTCTCGAGATGAGTAACTTAGATTTTAGCATTCAGCCTTGGGCCATCCAAACCGCCTACGTTATTCTTACCATCTCCCTGCTATCTTGTTTTTGGAGAATTTTGAAGGGACCGAGCCATTTTGACCGGATCGTTTCCTCTGACTTACTGGCGGCAATTATTATGTGCTTCTCCGGGGTGTTAGCTTTAGAAACCGGTATCCGATTTTTCCTCGATTTAGCGATGGCGATTGCGGTCATTGCCTTTATCGGGGCCGTCGCTCTGTCGCGCCACCTGGAACGCGCGGCGCTACAAAAGACCGATGACGAAGAGAAGGCCGAGTTAGAAAAAGGAGCACCGTCCTAATGAGTATGATCCTCTCTGTCCTGCTCATCATTGGGTGCTCCTTTGTCCTGATTGCGGCGATTGGAGTGAACCGCTTTCCGGATCTTTATAGCCGCATGCATGCTGCCACGAAGGCAGGCGCCTTTGGCGGAAGTATTATCTTTATCACTGCTGCTCTGTCATTCGGGACCTTGGAAGTCTGGCTGGAAGTCGTCCTGATCATCGTCTTCTTTTATCTGACCGCGCCAGTTGGTAGCCATATTATTGGTCGGGCGGCTTACTTAAGTAAAACCAAACTTTGGCCGGGAACACAATCCGATGATCTGGCCGGGAAATACAACCGGTCTAAAGGAGAATTACGGAGTAAGTAGCTAGTCTGAATACGTTTTACGCATTCGACACAGAGAAAAGATTTCCCTCAGAGCCATCGCGGTTAAGATCAACCTATGTCTGATTTATTTTTCCTAAATCAATTACCAACTCCACATCTCTACGTTGGCCTAAATCTAAAAAACTGCCGGAAGGCGATCGACTTTTACAAAGCGGCTTTTTCTGCAGAAGAATTAATGATGATGGAAATTCCTGAAACCGATTTAGTGGGACATGCCGTCCTCAAGATTGGTCACTCTGTGATTTCAGTCTGCGATGAATCCCCTGATTGGAATGCCCTCACCCCCGAAACGACGGGAGGATGTCCGATGAGCTTAAACATCCAGGTGGACGACTGTGACTCTCTTCATACACAGGCCCTCTCCGCTGGTGCCACTGAGGAAAAGGCCCCGGCCGATTACCCCTGGGGAGAACGCGCCTCCGCTTTAGTGGATCCTTTTGGCTACCGCTGGATGATTGCTCAGCATATCGAAGACGTTTCTCCTGAGGAAATCCAAGAGCGCCTGAAAACCTGGCAGCCCTGATTCAGATAGAATTTGATTTCAGGACGAGCATTTTTTCGATCTGCATATCCCTCATGGTATGAGGGATTCCTCCGGTGCCATGCCCGGAGACCTTGAGTCCGGCAAAGGGCATCCAATCGACCCGGAAAGCGGTGTGGTCATTCGCCATAATCGCTGATCCGTTTAACCCCCGATAGCACTGCATAATGGTATCCATATTGGAGCTATAAACAGCCGCCTGGAATGAGACGGGGAGTTGATTTGCTCTCCTAATCGCGTCTGAAAGCTCTGAATAGGGGTAAAGACAAATCACCGGACCGAAGACTTCTTCCTGACTGAGCTGGCTGTCTTCCGGCGGAGAAACCACTACCGTGGGCTCATAGCAAGTTGCTGATATCTTCTTACCTCCACAGGCAATGGTGGCCCCTGCTTGCCTGGCTTGGTCCACCCACTGTTCGACACGGTCACATTCTTTAGGACGAATGAGAGGCCCGGACCCCGTTTCGGCGAGTGTGGGGTCGCCTGTCTTGATTTTTCCTGCCTCTTTTACGATGCGGTCCTTAAACGGATCAAAAATCTTTTCGTGAATGTAAAAGCGTTGAGCAGAAACACAGACCTGACCCCCATGGTAAAAGCCTGCTTTGGTGAGCGCTGGCACCGCTTGATCGAGGTCTGCATCATGAGAAACAATCACGGGAGCTACTCCTCCATGCTCCAGAGCACAACGGGTCCCGGGAGCCAGCTTTGATCTCAGCATCCATCCGACCTCGCCACTTCCAATAAAACTAAAAAAGCCAAAACGATTATCACCTACCAAGTTGGTTGCTAATGACCTGTCTTTAATGACCACGGCCTGACACCATTCAGGTGGGAGTCCGGCCTCGTGCAGCAATTCCACTAATCGAAAACAACTTAGTGGCGTATCTGCAGCCGGCTTCACGATGACAGGGCACCCGACGGCAACAGCCGGAAATACCTGATGAATAATCAGGTTGGTTGGATGATTAAAGGCACTGTAGGCCAGGACCGGGCCAATCGGCTCATGTGAGGTAAAGGCGAGGCGATTTGCAGAAGAGGTATTCAGTCCCATGGGAATTTCTTCTCCGTGCTGGGTGCGGAGTACTTCGATACAATTTTTGATCCCATCGATGGCCCGGGCCACTTCTACCTTGGAATCCATGAGTGGCTTCCCGCCCTCTCGGGCAGACTCCAGAGCGAATTCTTCAGCTCTTTCTGTTAATAATTCTGCCGCTTTTTCCAGAATGGCAATGCGCTCCCATGTAGGCAGCCAGGAGGATTTATCACGATAAAGCCGGTCCGCGTTTGCAACTGCTACTTCAACGATTTGTGCATCCGCAGAATCTATCTTACCGATGGGAGACAGATCAAAGGGGGCCACCACCTCATGCACGTTTCCTGTAGGTTCGACTCCTGGAACTAAAGACATAAATTCGGTTTTCATCGATCAGGCCTTAGCGCTCAGTTCTTTGATTTCGTGATTGAGGATACGGTCATTATCCACGTAATCGATAGGCACATCAATGAGGTGAACGGCGGGCTCTTCAAAGCACTGATTGAGTAGCGGTACGAGGTCTTCGGTGGCTTTCAGTGCATGCCCCTTCGCTCCATAACTCTCGGCGTATTGGATAAAGTCTGGATTACCGAAGGTCAGTCCCTGATCTGCAAATCCCATGTTCTTTTGCTTCCAGCGTATCATTCCGTAGGAATCATCCCTGAGGATGAGAACAACGATGTGGAGTCCGAGACGGACCGCGGTTTCCATTTCCTGAGAATTCATCATGAATCCACCATCTCCGCAGATCGCGATGACTTTTTTCTCTGGTTTGACCATCTTCGCCGCCATCGCAGAAGGCAGTCCGGCTCCCATGGTGGCTAGCGCGTTATCGAGGAGCACCGTGTTCGGATGGAGCGCACGGTAGTTACGCGCAAACCATATTTTATAGACTCCGTTATCGAGGGCGATGATTCCGTCATCTGCCATGACAGAGTGAACATCTTTCACCAGCCTCTGGGGATAAATCGGAAAACGTGCGTCATCGGCTCCTTCTAAAATATGGTTATTATTGGCGTCCCTGATCTCAAAAAAGCGCTTCAGGTCCCAGCGGGTTGAAAGATCCTGATCAAGTCCCTCCTTAATCTGCCAGATCGAATTAGCAATATCACCGATGACTTCTACTTGAGGAAAGTAAACCGGGTCAACCGCTGCGGTATAATAGTTAATATGAACCACTTTCCGTTCATCTTCAGGCTTCATAAAGAATGGTGGCTTTTCGACTACATCATGGCCGACGTTAATGATGAGGTCGGCATGTTCGATAGCACGATGGGGAAAATCGCCTGCCGACAAAGCCGCATTGCCTAAGAAAAGGTGAAGATCCTCGTAAACAACTCCTTTTCCCATCTGTGTGCTAATGAAGGGGATGCCGGTCTGATCGATGAACTGCCTGAGCATATTACAGGTGCGTTTCCGGTTGGCTCCAGCACCTATAACGATGACTGGATTCTTGGCTGCATTAATCAAGTCGACTGCTTTGCGGATGGATTTATCCTCCGCGACCGGGCGCCTTCCTTCACTGGCTGGAACAGGGCAGCTATCTGTCTCCTCTGCTGCAATATCTTCAGGTAACTCGAGGTGGACCGCTCCAGGCCGTTCCTCTTCAGCAAGACGGAATGCCTCTCTAATCCGTGATGGGATATTATCTCCACTGACCAGCTGATGAGTGTACTTGGTAATCGGCTTCATCATCTCCACCACATCGAGGATCTGAAACCGTCCCTGTTTACTCTTCTTTACCGGTTTCTGTCCGGTAATCATCATCATCGGCATGGCACCGAGTTGAGCATAGGCCGCCGCGGTGACAAAGTTGGTTGCACCTGGGCCCAGGGTGGAAAGACAAACCCCTGTTTTCCCTGTCAATCTTCCATAGGTCGCTGCCATGAAGCCGGCTCCCTGCTCATGGCGGGTAATAATGAGTTTGATCGATGAGTCTTTGAGAGACTCCAGCATGTCGAGATTTTCTTCTCCGGGGATACCAAAGATATATTCTACCCCTTCTGCTTCGAGGCATTTAATAAACAGGTCAGACGCTTTCATGGGAGGATTCCTTTAAGTTGAAGGTGATTCTTGGTTATAGAACAGAGGCGTTGAAACCCAATGATATTCCTTACGATCAGCGAAAAATTTTTCTTACAACATCAAATAGGATGTGAAGTTTGATTACGCACGATTCAAACGAAAAACTGAATTGAGAATCGTATAGTCATCGTCAACTCGGAGTAACTCCTCAAGGAGGTTAGTGAAGAAGATAAGCTGAGATATCTTTTTCTCTGTCTACCTAACACTGCGAGAATTAACCAATAGAGGTCTCGTTATCGGGGTAGATGATGTTGCACGTACAAAGACCTGTTGGATGATCTAAGCCGTTCTCATCGGCATAATCACGTAGAGGAAAGGCCCATTAATTCGAACGACCCCTGGGCTCAGCTCATCCG
>JBCBYL010000133.1:0-5923 GCA_039815855.1 Verrucomicrobiota bacterium | reverse complement strand
CCTATGCTGAGCGTGGAATCAATAAAGCGAAACGAATAGCCGGAATCACACCTCCGAAAACGGAACAGAAATCGCCTCAACCTGCTAAAAAACCTCCACTCCCCCCTCTGCCGGAAAAATTCTTCCCGACGGCACGCATGGAATTCACCAACCTACCCGGAGGGATAAAAAACAAGCTTGATCTCAAAAGTGCTCAGGGAGGTCTGGCCACTGAAGAACGTCCGGATCTCGGAAGCTACTTCGTTGAAACCTCATTCACAGTTCGAGTTCCCCGGGCGGCTACTTCGCTGGAAGATCTGAGCTCAGCTCTGCCTGAAATTGCCGAACTCTGGCCTAAGCTGCAGGAGTTATTACCATCAGCCCGTATTTCCCCCTCATATCACAGCCTCTATGAGCGAAAAATGACCTTCCTGCACCAAAGACTGAAGGCATTTCGGGACTACCCGACCAAGCATAATTTCTTTGATTGTCAGACCATTCTCGAACTGACTTCCCCCGAATCTCAGAACCCCCTCCTCCTGGTTCAGGCCGATATGGACGTGGTGACAGATGGGTCAGACGGGGATCGGGTTGATTCTGAAGCAGAAATCGATAACACCTCTAGGCATTACCAGCCTTTCACCGCGTACAGCTGGGCTAAAACGACAAAGAAGCCCAATCCGCTTCTGACCCGATATCAGGCCGAACTCGATACCATTCTTGCTGAATTAGAAAGAGAAAGTGGGGTATTGAGTGAATCAGATAAAATGAGGCGCTATGAACGTCGAAACAGTCTGAAGAAAATCATCGAGGCGATGAAGTATCGGAGTTCGCTCGTAGCGCATTTAGACCCCTTCATTGTATTGCCGGGATTTATGTTTAAGGCCGCAGGTCGCTACGCTCCGAAAATGGGTGACTATGCCATCGTTCTCTACGGCGAAGAGGCTTACCCGGCCATCATCGGTGATAGCGGACCTTATTCTAAAATCGGCGAGGCATCACTCCTTCTCGCTCAGACCCTTAACCCCGAAGCGAACGGTGTAACCCGCTCCGTCAGTAAACCCGGCGTCACCTACCTGATTTTTCCGCAATCCCGTGAAACTAAATTTTCTGCTCCGGATCTGGACCTCTGGCGCCAGCGCTGCCAAGAACTCATCCAACCCTTTGGCGGACTTTCCGTGCCCCTCTATGATTGGAATTCGAACCGATCACTTGAAAAAATCGAGAACGATCCTACCGAATTAAACGACGCAGAAGTGTCACAATAAGTACGTCAGATTGACATCATAATGTGGATAACTTGTGAATAACTCAATAAACAACACAAGATATGGCACATTACCGAACGGCTTGGATTTCTGACATTCACCTTGGCACAAGAGGCTCTCAAGCCGAATCTGTCCTCCACTTTCTCAAAAACAACAGCTTTGATAAGCTCTACCTGGTAGGCGATATCATTGATATCTGGGCCATGAAACGTGGCATCTACTGGCCACAGGCTCACAATGATGTCATTCAGAAAATCCTCCGGGCGGCACGGAAAGGGGCGGAAGTCATCTACATTCCGGGCAACCACGATGAATTTCTGGAAGGGTTTTATGGGCAGTTCGGTAACGTGATTTTGAGAGACCATGACATTCACACTACCTTGAAGGGGGAACGGATTCTCATTTTTCACGGACATCAACTCGATGCGGTCGTCCAAAATATGGGCTGGCTGGCTCATGTTGGTGATATTGGATACAAGCTTCTCATCGAGATCAACCACCTCAATAACTGGGTGCGCAATCGACTCAACCGGAAGCCATGGTCATTGAGTGCTTACATTAAAAACGAAGTCAAAAATGTGGTCAGTTTCATAGGTAAATTTGAGAATGAGATCGTGCATTACGCCAAGGCACATCATGCTGAGAGTGTTCTCTGCGGGCACATCCACCATGCCGCTATCCATGACGTGGATGGAGTCACTTATTACAATACGGGAGACTGGGTGGAAAGCTGCACCGCCATCGTAGAACACGAAGAAGGCCAGATCGAATTACTTACGGGTCTGAATATCGATCATCGTTCCGATTCATCGCTCTCAGAAGAAGTTTTGGAGCCGGAATTAGAAGATGAGCCCCAACGACTGATTCCGGTCCATCAGCTCCGCGCGTCTTAGCGGCCTGAACATTGGATCGGATGATCCCGCTCGTTCCTAACCTGCTGCGCAGCGTTTAACGAAATCGATAACACGTTGATCATCTCCATCTGCAGCCCAGACATAACGGAGAAAATCTGCGGGCGGCACCTTATTGGTGTTGAAAAATTTACGATCCCCCCCGCATCCATACATGAGATCGGGGTTCATTTCCCCGTTGAGCTTGGCTTTCGCTTTGGCGATGATTCGAGGTAACCAGACGATGCCCTCTACTTCGGCATCCTTCGGAGGAAGGGTATCGGATTCCACGATCTGATCAGAGTGTTTGCCTTCCATCTCGACAAAGAAATAATCACGGCGGACCGCAGCAATCAAAAGGAAAGTCTCCCAATCCGGCTCACCGTAATTGACGTTATCTTCGGCAAAGTCGTAAACCTCCTGTGCTGTGTGCCCGATGCCTTTAAGAAAAGCAATTTGCTCTGCAGTAAAAAAATCCGCTGCGCCGCGCTTACCTGCCTGATAATCAGAGACAGCTTGATCGTAAATTTCCTTCAGGGTGGTGTGCCATTGATAATTCATACGTGGAGGTTAGCCTAAAACTGTTATAAATCCAGTTGCTTCAGGCAACAAATCTGAAGAGTCGATTCGATGAAAATACCAGATTCCGTTCTCAACCAGCTAGTCATACCAGACGATTGGCAGGCAAAGGCTGTGCAGTGCCTGAAGGATGGATCGGACGTCATCCTGGATGCTCCGACGGGGGCGGGTAAGACATTTGTGCTGGAGCAATACCTGGATTCGGCTCGTCCTGCCGGATCTGGAAAAATTCTCTACACCGCACCCACGAGGGCGCTTGCCAATGATAAATATTTCGAATGGCTGGAACGCAAGTGGAGAGTTGGGCTTTGTACCGGAGATGTCCGCCTCCACCTCGATGCCCCCGTACTAGTCGGCACACTTGAAGCCCTACGTTCGAGGTTGAGTGCATCGCAGGAAGATGAATCCCTTCCTTCAATGGTCGTCATCGATGAGTATCAGTGGCTGTCTGACGAGCACCGGGGCAACCACTACGAAGGAGTCATCATGAACTGCCCTCCGGAAACGCAGATCCTCCTCATGAGTGGATCGGTGCGGAATGTGGAAGAAGTGACGCAATGGTTTCAGACCTTGGGGCGCAGTCCAATTGCCATCCGACATTTTGAACGTCCGGTGCCGCTTGAAGAAATGGATGCCGGTCACTTGCAGCGAAAAGCTCCCAAGTCAGTGGAAGGATTCTGGATCCGTGCCCTCGCGGGTGCCCTGGCAGATGACTTGGGCCCCATTCTCGTCTTTGCTCCGCACCGGAAAGAAGCGGAAAAGATTGCCCGGGCTGCTGCTTCGCGGTTACCCAATCCGGACCCCCTGCAACTCACGGATGAGCAGAGCCAGATCGCCGGAAAAACCCTCTCCACACTGCTTGAAAAGCGAATCGCCTTCCACCATAGCGGTCTTTCCTGGCAGCAGCGCGCTGGTCTGATTGAACCATTAGCCAAGTCGGGGCAACTACGCGTTGTCGTCTCCACCTTAGGGCTAAGTTCTGGAATTAATTTTTCCTTACGCTCTGTCATGGTAACAGCGCGAGGCTATACGGCGGGCGGAATCGAACACCGTCTTCAGCCAGATGACGTTCTCCAAATGGCGGGACGGGCTGGACGCCGCGGAAAAGACAGTATGGGTTACTATCTGTATGGCGATCCATCGCCACGCCTCGGAGATGCTCACCAGGTGAAGATCAAGCGCAGCTCTGCCCTCCCCTGGCACGTCCTGCTACAGCAAATTTCAGAAGGTGGGGACACCCGCCAATCGGCAGTACAATTTGCTCACTCTCTCTTTCTCGATCAGGCCGCTTCCCTTCAAGTCGGATGTGAAAGCGATCCTGCGATCCAACCAGACGACCTCCCCTGTCAACGGCTGCTCGATACCTCACGGGCCAGGCTCGTTCGCAACACACGCCGCCCCTTTAAAGCCTGTAAGAATTGTCCGAGACGAGAAGACTGTCTGGCGTTCGATCTTAGCCCCACCCTACTCTGGCAATGGCAGCGCATCGGCTTGCTCGATCAACGACTACTCATCACCGATCGGGGTAAAATCGTTTCCCAGTTCCTAGGCCCTGAGGGACTGGCCCTGGCCGCAGCCCTCGAAGCAAAAAACTATCCCGCTGAGGAATTAGTGAGTGACCTCGCCGATTGTTTCGCCGGAGAGCGCTTCAACGACACCGAACCCCGATGGTCCGGACGACTGGCGATGACCTGCCAAAAGGCCTATGGGCGATTCTCGATCGAAGGCTATCTGACTTTTGGGGTGCCGGGCACCTATGGCATTGGAGGAAGCCAGGTCGTCCGTGACTATCTCAGTGGAGCCCAACGTAAGGCACGTCTGGGAGGTGAGTTCGCTAGCACCGGGGATGTTGACCGACTCCTGACCGAATGGACCTCTTTCCTCCGTCAAATCACCAGTGCGACGGTAGCTACGGAACTGCGTCGAGAAGAGTATCGTCTCACAGGAAAATTATGGGATCGCTTTGCCGCGTTACAGGAAGAGGCCAAGGCAATCCTCAGACAATTTCCAGAATCTGAACTCCCAAAAATACCACCCCTGACCGGAGCCCAACGCAAACCTGTCTCCCATAAACTGCACCGCTCCCACTGGACCTGACGGCTAGGCTGCCAATTTAACAGGGAGGTGGGGAGGTATGGAGTTTTGTTTAACGCAAAGACGCAAAGGTCAGATCTCAGTATCTGAGTAATTAACTATTCTGATCGCTGAATCTTGCAAACAAGGAGGCTCAAGCCCCCCAACTCTACCTGTTTAATCCCTTCGCGTCTCTGCGCCTCAGCGTTAAAAGTTTCTCCGTGCCCTCTGTGTTCTCTGTGGTTAAAGGATTGGGATAGTATCGCGAATCGTTCTGATTCCTCTCCTTGCTTTCACCGATCTTGTATTACCTGCTGGGGGCGTCCGGATCAGAGCCAGCGAGAAAATGGATGATTCGACGCAGAATTTCCTGATTATCTTTTCTTTGAATACTGGAGCCGGGCCCATTGTTCCAGAGGGGCTGACGATCAAAAAGTGCGATGACATGGCCTTGGCCAACTGGAGCCATCGCCAATGCCGCCCACTGGTAATCCTGCAATGATATTCCGTCATCTTGGATTTTTAGATTCTTACTTTTCCCGTCGACGTAGTTCTGAGGTGAAAATGGTATGAGGATTTTTACATTCGAATCCAGAGGAACAGCGACAGGGGAAACTCCTTCACCTTCGAGGATGAGTCCCTTCACAATTGGGTGCTCCATTTCTTCATCAGGCTGATAGGCGCGGGTTCCGCCTCCCTGATCCGTTGCCACCTCCATACCATACTTTGAAATGATGCGATTCACCGTCTGCTGGCCAACAGAATTTCTCAATCCCACTTTCTTATAATGCCCACCTGAGGCGGAGTCACTGTAAGTCAGGATTCCTCCGCCAGCGTGTATCCAAGCATCAAGTTCAGACAACTCCTGATCGGACCATTCTTTCTGGTGAAAAAGAACCATTTCATCAAATGCTTTTGACTGACAGCGCTAAACTGGGCTTGTCGACGTTTCATGCAATGGTCGAGGGGGAGGGCTACCAAATAGATCAGTTCTACGATCAGGAAACAAATCTAAGTAAAGATTTCCTCAAGAATTTCGATGTCATCATTTTTGGATTACACCAGAAAGAATGGTCCGATCAGGAGTTGTCTGAACTTGATGCTTGGATACACGCTGGCGGAGGAATCCTGACT
>JBCBYL010000089.1:0-10428 GCA_039815855.1 Verrucomicrobiota bacterium | reverse complement strand
GACGTTCTGGAAAATAAATGAAATTCAGGCTCTCCATATTTTGCTTCTGCCTACCAGTGATTGCATTCGCCGAGATACCGGTAAGTTCGGACGGTCTGATTAGAATATCTGTAGATTTGGATAAAGATGGCGACAAGGATCTCCTAGTATCGACTGATACAAAATTATTCGGAACATCTGGCGGGAATTGGGACGTTTATTTATACACCGATAAATATGAAAAGATTGGCAGTATTTTTGCACACCCCAAAGCCATCTCATTTGAGCAAGACATCTGGGATTTGGATAGGGCCTCAGAAAATGACTCCTCAACCGGTTTTGTAAGAATATGGGTATATCTCAAAAGTAACGGCCGTTCTGGAACTCTAGGATATTATGTAGTCCGTAAAAATAGCGTAGATGACATACGCTCTATAAGTGTTTACGTAGGAGACCCAGCGGATACAGAGGATTTTGGAAGTAATATTTATTCCAGTATTTTTAGCTCCTCGCCGATGCCATATGAATATACAAAAGAGCCACTTGAAAAATAGACAGAGCAAAGGCGTAGAGGAATTCTCTCGCTGCGCTCGTCCTTGCCTCACGCCTGACATTCAAATCATTAATTACGCTCATGATTGAATGCCAACCGACATCACTTTTTTCGTGGAATTTTACTGTGAGTGGCATCTCCTCTGGTGCGGTGACAGTGAAGTATGACTGGCATCAAGAAGCGGGAAGGATTGATGGTGCGCAGATGGCCTATGATATTCGCAAGGAAGGAATGTTCAGTGGTCACTGGACATTGGAACAGGACGGCCATGTTGTATCCGATGCCCGAAAGCCGTCCGCTATGATCCGGTGCTTTGAGGTGACTGGAGAAGGGGTAGAGTTTACACTCCGAGCTTGTTCGGCCATGACCAGAGCTTACGAGATCATTTTGAATCAGGAGGTTGTAGGTACAATATCGCCGAATCATGCTTTTACCCGGCGGGCAACGGTTGAATGTGCCGATGCTATTCCCGAGCATCTTCAGCTATTTTCATTTTGGCTTGTTGGCCTGACTTGGAGGCGTAGTGCTAACAGCGCCGCAGCATCATGATGAGTAGGCAGATACGACAAATGATGAAGCATAAGAACAGTTTTCATCCCATCCATCACCCATATCCCAATTCCGCAAAAGCTAATGCTGCTGGATGACCTGTAAATTTTTAATCATGCGCCCAATCACGACAGAGATCGGACTTGTTGAGGAGATTATCGGGCATCACCAGGAGCATATGGGTGATCAATTTCTCCCGTATAAGAACCATGTATATCGCGTGCTCAATTTTTGCTTTATGTTTGGCGAGCTTTCCTCAGACGAGGCTGACAAACTAGCCATTGCGGTAGCATTTCACGATCTCGGCATGTGGCCTGGGGATCATATCGATTACCTCGATCCCTCTATCCGGCTGGCTCGGGACTACCTTCGGAGCACTGAGCGTGACAATTGGATTGATGAGATTTCACTGATAATCGAATTTCACCATCGATTTAGAAAATGCCCTGCAGGGTTTCCTCCGCTGGTCGAAATCCTGCGCAAGGGGGACTGGGTGGATGCGACCCTAGGCTTGCGGCGGTTCGGACTCCCCAAAGCGGAAGTGAGGCGAGTGCAAGATGAGATCGGTAACCTGGGCTTTCACGATAATTTGATACGGATCGCCAAGCATGAATTCTTTAAACGCCCCTTCAACCCATTACCAATGATGAAATGGTAATGATCCGGATTGGGTTAATGGACCTTGAGGCGCTCTTCGGGGTGGATGGCTTTGACACTGACGTAGGATTCGATTTCACGGAGTGCTTCCTGGGTATCGATAATCCGGGCGTAGCGGTCACGTAAGGTGGTCAGGGAGGATTGGTGAAGTTCCTCGGTCACGGTGGTACAGCAGTCTTCGACGATGGTGACGAGGTAGCCTAGATCACAGGCATCACGGACGGTGGTTTCGACACATTCATTGGTATAAACCCCTACAATAAAGAGAGCATTGATTCCCACATTCTTGAGCACGTAGTGTAAGTTGGTAGAAGAGAAAACCCCGCTTGCGGTTTTGTTGATGATGAGTTCATCGCCTTGGGGTTCGATCTGCTCGAGGAAGTCGGCCTCACGTGAACCCGGGGCGGCATGGAGGTTGAGTCGTTTGTGTCCGTTACTGCGGTCCCTGCCATCCTTGGTCAAGGACTGGATGCGGGTATGGATGACTTCGAGCTGATAAAGCCGGAAGGCGTCCTGCAAACGACGCACATTGGGGAGGACCGTTTTTTCTAAAGAAGTGAAATAGTATTCCTGCGACTCCTGACTAATGCCCGAACTCTCGGCATTGCGAAAGACCCCATAGCCGGGCGCGGCATCGAGGTATTGGAGATCGATACAAAGCAGTGCGGTCTTTCCTCCGGAGAGGTAGGTAAAGTGAGTGGGATTCTGATCGCCGATCGACTCACGATAGACCTGACTGAGAGGGTCCAGCTCAGATCCAAAGGTGTGTCCGTTCGATTTCGAATCCGAATTCATCATTGAGTTAGAGCGGCTTCATGAGCTGAATCGCCGTCTGGAGGATGAGGTTCGCCCCAGTCTCAATGTCATGCCACGGTGTCCATTCAGCAGGAGAGTGACTCTTTCCGTCCTGACTCGGGACAAAGATCAAACCGACTGGCGCCATTCCAGCCACTAACTGAGCGTCGTGCGCAGCTCCACTGGGCATCAGTTCATGGGAGATATTCATCCGATCCGCCTGCGCCCGCAGTGCCTTAACGACTTCCGGGTCACAGTGGACAGGCTCGATGCGACTGACCTCCTCAAATTCAAAGTGGAGTTTACGGCGTCGAGCAATCGCAGAAAGGGCTTTGCGGAAGGAATTAAATAATTCCTCTAACCGGTCAGGATCCGTATCACGCACATCGAGAGAAAATTCAGCGGCGCCGGGAACGGTGTTCGCTGCACCTGGATTCAGGGAAACATTGCCGATGGTGGCCCTGCTTCGCTCACTGCCATTTTCCTCGAGGATACGGGGAAGCTCATTGGCAAATTCAGCTAACCCGAGAAAGGCATCCTGGCGCATTTCCATCGGAGTGGTTCCGGCATGATTCGCGGTACCGACAAGGCGGGCGGACCAGCGGAACAGGCCGGTAATTTCATCCACAATCCCGACTGATTTTTTCAGGTGATCGAGAACAGGCCCCTGCTCAATATGAAGTTCCAGGTAAGCTTGAATCGTATCCGGTTCTCGCCGGGCATCGAGTGCACCGAGAGGATCAAACCCCTGGTGTTTCATCGCATCTGGGAGCTTAATTCCGTTCAGGTCCACCGCATTGAGGATGAGATCAGGGGTGAGCTGTCCGGTAAAGGCTTGAGAGCCCAACATGCCGCCAAACCTCCCCTCTTCATCACTGAAGGAAATGATTTCAATCGGGTGTTCAGTGCGAACCTCCGCTTCGATCAGGGTGCGAGCACATTCCAGTCCGGTCATGACTCCGAGACTTCCGTCGAGCTTGCCACCACAGGGCACGGTATCGGTATGCGAACCGATGATGACAGCGGGCTCTCGATTATCCGGAGGCCAGTGGCCAATCACATTCCCAGCTCCATCCTGACAGACTGCCATCCCGATCTCAGACATCTGATCCATTAACCACTTGCGGCTCTTCACGTCGGCCTCAGTAAAGGCCATGCGGTAAATCCCATGATCTGAAGGCTGGTATCCGTGCCTCCCGAGGATTTCGATATTATCTTTGAGGCGATCCAAAGGTACGCGGAGGTCCTCAATGGGAGTCTCATGGGAGTAACTTTTCTCTTTGGCCTGCTGTAACATCGCTCACTAGCTTAACAGGTTGTCGATGGCTTGCACTTGGTTTTTCCGTTGAATCGAAGAAAAATGCTGATATCAATGGATAGATAATCAATCACAGGACGCGATTTCATTTCGCTCCATACCAAGGTCACTTCTATCCCTTCTTTTCTCTCCATCTCTGCTTTCGGTATCGTATTATTGCTTTGTACAGTCGCCCTGAATGCTTCGGAAGTGATTTGGGAGGGTGAGACGACGGAGTCGACAGACCAAGGGTTCGTTCAACTCATCTGGTCCTCCGAAACGGGAAATGAAAGTGAATACCAACTCCAGCAATCCAGTGATCCAGACTTTCTCAAAACGAATATCCGCTACCAGGGCCCGGACCATGCGTTCTTTGCCTCCGGACTGGCAGAAGGAACACACTATTTCCGGATCAGAACGATCACCGATGGTGTCGCTGGCACTTGGTCCAATGTAAAAACAGTCGAAGTCGTCTACCCTGCAAAAGCACTGGTGCTCACCCTGATGGCGATCGGAGCACTCACTTTGCTTGCTTTAATCACCGTCATCCTCAAGGGATCCTTTCGCCAGCCAGCCACGGAAAGAAGCGGTCTTCACGTATCATGAATGGTCTGAGTTCAACGGTGCTCTCGACCACGATGGGGTATGCCTTACTTCTGTTCTTCGGGCTGCTCTGGATCGGGTTGGGAATCTATTGGGGCAAGAAAGCCAAGAACCTGGACGGCTATATGCTGGCCGGGCGCAATATTGGCTTAGCACTAGCTTCAGCGACCGCGATGGCCACCTGGGTCACGTCCAATACGGTCATGGTGGCCCCGCTCTTTGCCCTCAAGATGGGTGTCTGGGGGATGCTAGCCTATTGCACCGCCAGTTTCGGACTCTTTCTTTTTGCTCCAATGGCGAAGCGTATTCGCGAATTGATGCCGAGTGCCTATACGAGTGGAGATTTCATGCGTTTGAGATTCGGTAAAACGGCCTGGGCGCTCTTCCTTTGTATTTCGATCGTTTATTCCATGTCCTGGCTGGTGAGCATGGGGATGGCTGGAGGGAAATTTCTGGAGGCCTTATCCGGTATTCCCTTTCTCTATGGCATGACAGCCATTCTCCTGGTTTGTGTTCTCTATACCTTATTCGGCGGACTCTACGCTGTGATTGGAACCGATTTTATCCAGAGCATCATTATCTTAATCGGTATTGTCGTGGTGGGGATTTTTGTCCTGATGAAAATCGACATGCAAGAGGTCTATGTGAACTTATCTGAAAACCAACCCAGCCTCTTAAAGGTTTTCATGCCGGTCGCCCTCCTCGCTATTTTTAATAATATGTTTTTTGGATTCGGGGAAGTGTTTCATAACAACGTCTGGTGGAGCAGAGCCTTTGCCATGCGTGAAGGCGTGCCCATGAAGGCGTTCCTCCTTTCCGGAATCCTCTGGCTACCGATTCCGGTGGCAGCCGGGTTTATCGGGCTCTGTGCCGGACCACTGGGTATCAATATCACAGATCCCGACATGGCCGCCCCCCTGATTGCAGCAGAGCTACTTGGTCCCAGTCTGGCCATTCTCGTCTTTATCGTCCTCTTCTGTTCTCTGGCATCCAGTATCGATAGTTTGCTGGCCGCCACTTCAGATCTGGTCACGGAAGACATCTACCGGAAATTATTCCGAGTCAACGCGAGCGAAGCAAAAACACGGAATGCCTCTATGCTCATTATCATCGGGCTCGGGATCCTGACCTGGGTCCTCTGCTATGGGAGTTACTCCTATGGCTGGAATTTGATCGAAGTGCTCTTTTTATCCGGACCTCTGGTTGCCAGTGCGATCTGGCCGGTCGTAGCCGGACTCTACTACCCGAAGGTACCGCGAATTGCAGCCAGTGTTTCCATGCTCCTCGGCAGTGTCGTCGGATTGATCGTCTATTTTCAGATTGGCTGGTTCGTGGCCTCCCTGACCGGAGCGGTGGTCTCAGGTCTGACCGTGTTGCTCATCTCATTATGCAAACAAGAATCCTTTCAATGGAACTCACTTGATGAAAAGATGAAAGGAACAAGCCAATGAATTTTTCACTACTATCGATGGAAGTCCTCGTCTGGGGGGCTCTGGTATGGACCTTGCTCAATTGTTTTATCCTTCTGGCACTGCTTCTCAAAGACTACCTGAAGGGAGAAATCTGGTAATGCCAAAGAAAACACATTTTCGATCCAATCCCCTCCTCGATGTTCTGGCTCCACCGAAGGATTCCGAATCACTGAACCCGGAACCCGGGGTCCTCCATAAACAATCCTTTATCGACCTCGATACCATGCACGGCATCGCTGAGCGAAACGTGATTGAGGTCAATCAATTCTCACGCAAGGAAATCATCGAGATCTGTAAGCTCGCCTCCATTCTCGAGGCCATCGACATTGGTCCTTACAATCCTCTTGAGGATAAGATTGCGATTACTGCGTTTTTTGAGGCCAGCACCCGGACCCGAACTTCCTTTGAAAGCGCCGTCCTCCGGTTAGACGGTAAAGTCATCAGCATCCCGGACGGTCAGCTTACCGGAGCAAAGAAGGGCGAGTCTCTGGAAGACATTGGAGAAATGTTCAATGCGTATGGTGATTTAGTCATCATGCGCCATACCGAAACAGGCGCTCCGTACCAACTGCTGAAGAATTTACGAATTCCCCTCATCAATGCTGGAAACGGTACAGGAGAACACCCCACCCAAGCCATGTCAGATTGGTATGCTCTTCTGAAGTGGAGACCGGAACTAGCCAGAGTGGGTAATGGTCAGGGCCTCCACTTCGCTGTTCTCGGCACCCCGGGCAGTATGCGGGCGGTAAAGAGCTTTGTCCTCATGTCTCTCCTCTTCAAAGAGCATATCTCTAAATTTACCTTTGTCTCAGAAATGGCGGATCCCTTTGGAGATGAATTAAAACAGAGTATCGAGGAAGCTGGCATCGCATACGAAATCACCAATGATATTCATGACTACCTGCCTGAGCTGGATGTGATTTACATGAACTCCATCGTTCATGTAGGTGACAGCTACAAGAACATGGACCAGCAGTTTCGTTTAAGTTCAGATAGTCCTTTAAAGCAAGAGGCCGTCATCCTCCATCCTCTGGCCCGATTGGCAGAGCTGGATACCAGTCTGGATGACACTCCTCATAACCTCTACTGGTCACAGGCTCATGGTGCTGTGTTTATCCGCCAGGCCCTACTCATCGCCGTCATGGGGCGCTTCGGGAGACTGCCCGAAGACCTGCCAATACGTTAACCGTTAACTGAATTATTATTATGTGTGGAATTGCTGGATTTTGGAAACCCGGAGGACTCGGAAACGATGCCCTCACTGATCTCAAAAGCATGATCGATGTCCAGCTGCACCGCGGTCCGGACGGGCAAGGGACTCACCTCGATGAAAAAAACGGCATTGCTCTCGGTCATGCCCGACTCACCATCATCGATCTCCATACCGGCTCCCAACCTCTCTGTAGTGGCGACCGTGACCTCGGCCTCGTGGTCAATGGAGAAATCTACGACTACAAGAAAATCAGAGCAGACCTGTTGACGAGAGGTGATCGCTTCCAAACCAAGTCGGACAGTGAACTCATTCTCGCACTCTACCGTCGATTTGGCCTCGAAATGATGGGACAACTCCGGGGAGAGTTTGCTTTTGCGCTCTATGACCAAAGTGAAGACCGACTGCTTCTGGTCCGGGACCGCTTTGGGATACGGCCTCTCTTTTACCATATTTCGGAGAAGGGAATCTATTTTGGCTCTGAGGCGAAGGTGGTGCTCGCCCACCGTGATGTTCCCAACCGTTTAGACCGGAAAGCCGCACTCAACCAACTCATGCACACCATGGTTCCCGGAACGAGTGCCTTTGAGGGCGTGCATGCTGTTCCTCCCGGTAAGATCATCGAAATTCGCCGACACGGGGACTCACTTGATGTCAAAGAGCACACTTACTGGGATCTCACCTTCCCGGAAATGGATGGTTATGATACCGAGTCAGATGAATCCGTTCATGTCGAAGCCGTTCGCGAAAAACTCGTCGAATCCGTGGCGCTTCGGTTAGAAGCAGACGTGCCCGTGGGCTGTTATCTATCAGGAGGCATTGATAGCTGTTCCATCCTGGGGATGGCATCAGGAGCCATGCAGTCACCGGTGAAGGCATTTACGATTAGTTTTGATAGTGATGACTATGACGAAGCTCAGATTGCCAAAGAAATGGCCGGCGCGACTCACGCGGATCAGGATATTATCTACCTGCGCGCTTCCGAACTCTATGGGGATAATTTCATCCGGACGGTCTGGCACGCGGAACGCACCTTCTATAACACCCTCGGCGTAGCGAAGTGGTGCATGAGCCGTCACGTCCGCGATGCAGGTTATAAAACGGTGATCACTGGTGAGGGCTCAGATGAACTCTTCGGTGGATATCCAGCCTTTAAGCGAGATATGTTCCTCCATGGTTTGAACCACGAACCGGAATCCGTGCGCAAGGAATACGAGGCCGCGCTGGAAAAAAGTAACCAGATATTCAAGGGAGCAATCCTGTCTGAAGAGGCACAGAGCCACCCGGCCTGGGAAGATCTCTGTGGCTTCACTCCTTCCTGGATTCAGTCGTGGATCGCTACCTGTGCCATCGCCCGTCCCCTCCTCAGCAAAGAAACGGAAGAAGAGTTGGAGGGTTATGATCCGGTGCAAGCCATCGCAGAACAGATTGATCCTGCCATGGTTCGTAATCGGCATCCGTTAGACCGCGCACAGTATACCTGGAGTAAAACCATGCTCGAAGGGCAGATCTTGAACTGGGGCGGTGACCGCGTCGATATGGCTAACTCCATGGAATCACGCCCCGCCTTCCTCGACCATCATGTCGCAGAAACAGCTACGACCATTGCCCCGCCTTATCGGATTAAAGGAAATATTGAGAAATACGTTCTCAGAGAAGCGATGAAGGGTGTCTTACCTGAGGTGCTCTATAAGCGGGAAAAGTTTGCCTTTATGGCTCCCCCTGCCCACACCGATATCGCGAAACAGAGAATGGTGAACGAACTCATCGGCCGTTACCTTGATGAAGATTCCGTCACCAGTGCGGGCCTACTGGACGCGGAAAAAGTGCAAAACTTTATTACGGAATACAAAGCGGATACCGATGCCACTTCATTGGTCCGAAAAGATGCTCTCCTCAACCACCTTCTCTGCTTACAGATTCTCCACCGCCAATACATCGAAGGCGAGACCCCAGTGCGCCACTGGTAGAGTGTTTATTTTAATTTCGGGTGCTTCTTGACCGGATTTTCCTTCGGCTCTGGTTTCCCATCCCAAGTGAGCTGACTGATCCACTTTCCTCCATGGCTGGTCAGTAAAAACTTACTCCCCTTCTTCACCACCAGCCCCAGAGTGAAATAATCCTGTACCTTTTTATAGGGTTTAAACCAGCTGACATAGGGTGACTCCACCTTACGGTCACTCGGCTTAAACCGTAGCGGTATCCCAATCCGGTTGACTGTCATTTCCCAGGATTTCGGCAGAGGCTGTGATATCCCACCTTCGACTTGAAACGGAAATTGCTTTTGCCAATAAAGGTATTCCTCACCAGCCGGAATCATCACTTTAAAGTGAGGTTCGAGTGAGTTGAGTAGTTCTGGAACGGTCGGACTCGTCCCTTCACGTGATGCGAGTAGTAAAGGAGCGACGTCGACTCCAAGATACCCGAGCCCGTTATAATCACCGTGGAGGTTTTTTCGATCACCGCCATAACCCACCCCCGGCTCCTGGAACCAGGCATCATAACTATCCCGAAGTTTAAAGGTGAGTTCCAAGTGCAGGTGGGCTCGCTCCTTATTAATGCCAGCTCCGGTGTAACCGAGAATTCCAATGGGATCACCCGCTTTGACTTCAGCTCCTGTTGAAGTGGATACCTTTCCTAAATGCCCTGAAAAGGAATACATGAAATACTTCCCAAAGGGGTGGCGAATCACGATGTAGCGTCCGTAGTTCGATGCGGAGGGCCGGTCATTGACATAAACCACTTTTCCATCAGCAATGGCCATGACCGGGTCGAGAGGCACTCCATTCCCATCACGGCGCAATGGCTTCACATCAATCCCTTCATGGAATTTTTCAAAGAAACGGGGAGGTTCAGGTCCTCTGGTCCGGACAAAACCGTATCGCCCTGAAATCGCCCGTTTACTGACGGTCGGCTGATAGTAGCCGTTCAGGTCATCTTCTAAGAGCAGATCATTCTCAGTCGGTAGAACGAGGTGGATTTGCTCAGCATCGGCAGCGAACAGGCAACTCATCTGCATGGAGAAAATCAGGATGAAACGAAGGGCGTGCTTACTCATGGACTAAGAGACTGTCTTCAGAGGCGGTTGATGAAAAACAAATTCGGTGCTCCCGGATGATCGACTGAGGCATCTTCGACGTTCCAACCCGATGGTGGTAAATCCTCAAAAAAACGGAGCAGGGATTCTTTTTCATCCTGACCGGCGGGATGGCCATGATAAATCATCACTGAAATCACTCCATCAGAGGCGAGCCACCTCATGGCCGAGTTCAGGGCTTCGAGTGTCGTGGCACTCATGGTGGTCAACTCATGG
>JBCBYL010000104.1:0-8324 GCA_039815855.1 Verrucomicrobiota bacterium | reverse complement strand
GCTGTCAGTCAAAAGCATTTGATGAAATGGTTCTTTTTCGCCAGAAGGAATACTCCCATCTGGAGCTACATCCCCATAAATGTAAGCAATCGACTTAGCGTGCAAAGCACCTGAGCAAGCTAGGCTCACGAGACAAACAATTAGAATCCGTTGCATCTCCCAAAATTAACAGACAGCCGAACGCGTATAAAGCACCATCGTCTGGCTGCTGACACTCACTTGCTTCAGTCCTCTATCAAAAAATCATTCCTCATTCTGCATTCATCCTTCATACTTTTCTGATGGATATCATTAGACGACCTCGCCGAATGAGGCGCAGTGCTGCGATTCGCGACCTGATCGCAGAGACTAGAGTCACGACTGACGACTTAGTGGCTCCCCTCTTTCTCAAGGAGTCCGGCGAACCCGAACCCATTGCCAGTCTCGCAGGCCAGGCCCGCCTGAACCCGACTGACATGAAAAAAGAGCTCTCCGTGCTAGAAGATCTGGGTGTGAAGGGAGTTGCTCTCTTCCCCGTCTTCCCGGCGGAGATCAAGGACCAAGAGGGTTCCGTCGCTCTCGATGGGGAAAATTACTTTTATCAAACCCTTCACGAGCTTAAGACCACCTTTCCTGAGATGGTCTTCTTCATCGATGTCGCCCTCGACCCCTACACCAGTCATGGACATGACGGGGTGCTTGAACAGCCAGATGAGGACGAAGTCGAAAGCAATCCTTCGTCAAGTAGCAGCCCTGCGCTGGCCGTGGACAATGATGCGACCGTCGAAATCTTGGTGCAGATGTCCGTGCTCATAGCGGAAACGGGGATCGATTTTGTAGCGCCTTCCGACATGATGGATGGACGGGTTGGAGCCATCCGGGACGGGCTGGATATCTCCGGTTTTCCTGAGACCGGAATCCTCTCCTATGCTGCCAAATTCAATTCCGCCTGTTACGGCCCTTTCCGTGACGCGGTCGGTTCCAATCAAGAGACGTATGTAGATAAATCCGGTTACCAACTCAACCCTGCCAACCGGCGAGAGGCGATTGCTGATGCCATGCTCGATGTCGAGGAGGGCGCTGACATCCTGATGGTCAAACCAGCGGCCTGGTACCTCGATGTGCTCTATGATTTGCGGGACACCACTAACGATGTTCCGCTGGCCGCTTATCAGGTCTCCGGTGAGTATGCGATGATCCAGTCAGCGGCGGCGAATGGAATGATCAATTTAGAACGTGGCATGACCGAATCTCTGCTGGCGATTAAGCGGGCTGGCGCTGACTTCATCTTCACCTACTTCGCTAAACAGATGGCCGAAACTCTAAATCAGTCTTCCTGAGTGAAGTCACACTCCTTCCTGAAATGCTCAAAAGTACATTCTTTAGCCGAAACCGGAGTCGCCTCAAAGGTCTTCTCCCAAAAGGCGCGCTCGCGATCTTTCATTCCAATGATCAATACCTGAAGAATGGTGATGACAGCTATCCCTTTATCCAAAATGCTGACCTTTACTACCTGAGCGGAATCAATCAGGAAGAGACCACCCTCGTCCTTTTTCCTAAGGCCTCCAAGAAAGAGCTCAGGGAAATTTTATTCATTCGGGATCGTTCAGAAACGATTGCCTCTTGGGAGGGTGAAAAAGAAAATCTGGAGTCCGCATCGAGTCAATCCGGCATCAAAACCGTCAAGTGGATGTCAGAACTCGATCCCATTCTGAACTCCCTCATCCCTGAAGCGTCTCACCTCTTCTTCAATGGCAATGAGCACCCGAGAGCGGAGCGCCTAGTCGATGATCGGAATCTACGTGAAAGCCGGAAATGGCGTCAGGCTTACCCCCTTCATCACACTGGAAGACTAGCGCCAATCATGCACCAACTCCGCCAGATCAAAAGTTCGGAGGAACTCAAAGAGATCCGTTCCGCGATAAGCACCACCAGCCGCGGACTCGAGCGCGTCCTGAAAAAGATTCAGCCCGGGATGACGGAAAAAATGATCGAAGCGGAATGGGCGCATTCGTTTATTTCTGAGGGCGAAGACTTTGCTTACAGCCCGATCATTGCCTCCGGAGTGAATAGCTGCACCCTGCATTACACCACGAATCATGCGCACCTTGAAGATGGCGAGCTTCTACTCATGGACGTGGCGGCCACCTGCGGCAACTATCACTCTGACCTGACCCGCACCGTTCCCATTAATGGGAAATTTACAAAACGACAGCTTGCTGTGTACGAGGCCGTGCTTCGTGTCCAGCAGCAGGTGATCGACTATTGTCGGCCGGGCCTCAAATTAGCTGAAGTTCAGGAAGTCGCGCTCGAATTAGTCGCGAAGGAACTCTTTGAACTGAAGCTGCTGAAAAAAAGTGACCTTAAAAACCCATCGCTGCAGCAGAAAAAAGTGAAGCAATATTACATGCACGGGATCGGGCATTCCATTGGCCTCGGCACCCATGACGTGACAGAGCCAGACCCCAGGCTATCACTCGATTGGGTGATCACGATTGAGCCAGGAATTTATATTAAGGAAGAAAAGATCGGAATCCGCCTTGAGAATATGATTCAAATCCAGAAAACAGGCTCCAAGGACATGATGAAGTCACTTCCCCTTGATCCTGGTGATATTGAAAAAGCCATGAAGGGTACTTCACCTAAGCCACGCTAATTGATCGGCCTCACTACCATTCGCTATCCGAATTATTGCGCAAAAACGAGGCTAACCCATTGACATTGATTGGTTTAATCCTAAATGTCATTACTTAACATGCATCAACTTTCCTCGGAGAAAGCAGCGACAATAGGGTCATCAACAGCACCATCTCATGGTCAGCCTGCTGAATCTTCCTCCATACCTCCGCGCGGGACCGTGGCATCTGCGGACAACGCCGACTACATCGAACAAATGCACCAGCAATGGCTTACCGATCCTCATTCGGTCGAGCCGTCCTGGAAATCGTTTTTTGAAGGGTTCGAGCTAGGCCTCCAGCAGCTCCCTCCATTGGCGGAGTCAGATACCGCTTCGATGACCGGTTATCAGGCTGCCCGCTCCGGAGCTGATGGTGATTTCCTGCTCAAGCAGGCCCGCATCTACAATCTACTTTTTGCCTACCGAACCCTGGGCCACCAGATTGCCAGTTTAGACCCGCTTGAATTAGCCAAGCCATTCGAGACTCCGCTGGACATGCACCACTTTAAGTTAGAAGAAAGCGATCTGGAAAAGACGTTTGATTCCGGAAAGCTGGCAGGAGGGGGGCCGAGAAAGCTCCGCGAAATCATCTCCCTGCTCAAAGAAACCTACACCGGAAATATCGGTGTCGAATACATGCACATGCAGAATTTCGAAATGCGACGCTGGCTGCGCGACCGCATGGAAACCTGCACCAACCAACCCAGTTTTTCTGCCCGTAAAAAGCGCCGTATTCTCAATCGGGTTCTGGCTGCTGAACTTTTTGAACGTTTCCTGCATACCCGATACGTCGGTCAAAAACGATTTTCACTAGAAGGCGGAGAAACCCTCATCCCCATGCTGGATACACTGGTCCAGAATAGCCCCCAGCACGGTATCCGTCAGATCGTCATGGGAATGGCCCACCGGGGACGTCTCAACGTCCTTGCCAACATTCTCAACAAATCCTACAAGGAAATCTTTAACGAGTTCGACACGAACTTTATTCCAGAAATGGTCCTGGGAGACGGAGATGTTAAATATCATCTGGGCTTTGATTGTAAGGTCAGCACGTTGAACGGCACACCAGTCGGAATCAGTCTGGCACCGAACCCCAGCCACCTTGAAGCGGTCAATCCAGTTGTGCTCGGCAAAGCGCGCGCCTATCAGCGGATCTTGCAAGACAATGAAAAACGCGAGCAAGTCATCCCTGTCTTAATGCACGGAGATGCAGCGATGATTGGACAAGGTGTGGTTCAGGAAACCCTGAACATGTCACAGCTGGATGGGTACTCCACTGGCGGGACACTTCATATTGCGATTAACAACCAAATCGGATTTACCACCGTTCCGCAAGATGCTCGTTCCAGCCTTTATTGCACTTCGATTGCGAAAATGCTCGGAGTACCGATTTTCCACGTGAATGGGGATGATCCGGAAGCGGCAGTTTACGTTTTAGAGATGGCCCTGGAATTCCGCCAGACCTTCCACCGCGATGTCTTTATTGATCTTCAGTGTTACCGACGTCATGGCCATAACGAGGGAGATGAACCCAACTTCACCCAACCCACGCTCTACTCTGAAATCGGTGAGCATCCTAAGGTGAGTGAGAGCCTCATCCCTAAGATGCTAGATGAAGGTTCAATTACACAAGAACAGGCCGACGAGTATGTGGCCACGCTCGAAAAATACCTCGAAACCGCTTTGAATGAATCCAAAGCCGCAGTGAAGAAATTCCGGCCCAAAATTCGCAAACCTCTCTCCTGCCCCGAACTGCTCGAACCTGTTTCCACTGCGATTGATCCGCCAAAACTCAAGAGCATCGGCACCGCTTTGGCGCAAGTTCCTGAGTCACATAAGATCAATAATAAGCTGAAGCGACTTCTGGATTCTCGGACCGACATGGTTGCCGGTAAGAGTCCCGTAGACTGGGCCTTTGCTGAGCACCTCGCATTTGCCACCCTTTTGGATGAAGGCATACCGGTGCGTCTCTCCGGTCAGGATTGTCGGAGAGGAACATTCAGCCATCGTCACTCGGTGCTCTACGATCTAGATACCAGAGAACGCTACATCCCCCTGCTCAACGTCTCCAATAAGCAGGCGAAGTTCTGTGTCTATAATTCACCACTTTCAGAATATGCAGTGCTGGGATTCGATTTCGGTTACAGTCTGGATTACCCGAATATGCTCACGCTCTGGGAAGCTCAATTTGGCGACTTCTGTAATGGGGCTCAGATCATTATCGATCAATACATCGCAAGCTCTGAATCCAAGTGGGGAGTCACCTCTGGCTTAGTCATGCTCCTCCCGCATGGTTATCACGGTCAGGGACCTGAGCACTCGAGCGCTCGTCTGGAACGTTTTCTGACCCTCGCGGCAGAAGACAACATCCAAGTCGCTAACTGCACCACCCCTTCTCAATATTTCCACATCCTCCGCCGACAAGCGGTCCGTGCTGCGAAAAAGCCTCTTATTATCATGACTCCAAAGGGGATGCTCAGGGACAAGCGGGCCACTTCCAAATTCAGTGAATTGACGAGCGGCGGATTCGAAGAAGTTCTACCGGATCCGTCTAAGCCCAAAGCAGAGGATGTAAAACGCATCGTTCTCTGCTCAGGAAAAGTCTTCTTTGATCTAGACCTGTATAGACAAGAAAATGGAATGAAAGATGCCGCACTCGTCCGGGTGGAACAGCTTTACCCGCTTCATGAGAAAAAATTACAAAAAATTCTCAAACCGTTTTTGAATGGAAACGGGGATGAGGTCAAAATCATCTGGTGTCAGGAAGAAAGTGAAAACAACGGATCGTGGCGCTACATCGAACCAAAACTCCGCAAACTCTTCGGACGTGAAATTCAATATGCCGGACGTGATATGTCCGCCTCTCCAGCGACCGGCTCACTGGCCATTCATCAGCTAGAACAAACTGACTTGCTCGAGCAAGCTCTGGTGAAATAAGTCCTCTTTTTCAACTTAAACGAATACGCATATGAATATTAAAGTTCCCTCAGTAGGAGAATCCATCACCTCGGGCATTCTCGGCGCCTGGAAAGTCAGTGACGGTGGCTATGCCAAATCTGGCGAGACCATCCTGGAAATCGAAACCGATAAGGTCACTTCTGAGGTTTACGCAGAAGCTAGTGGAGCGGTAAAGCATCTGGCCAAAGAAGGCGAAGAAGTTCAAGTCGGCCAAGTCATCGGAGAAATTGATACCAGCGCCAAAGCACCTGCGGCGGCCGCTAAGAAAGAAACTGCTCCGGCTGAAGAGAAAAAAGAAGCTCCCCCCGAACCGGTTGCAGAACCGGCACCTGCTCCAACGCCTGCTCCTGCAGCGACTCCTCTGGCTGCCGCTCCAGCTCTCGTTTCTGCTTTATCACCCGCTGTTCGACGTTTGGTAGAAGAACATCATCTCAATCCGGCTCAAATTCCTGCTTCTGGCAAAGGTGGACGTATCTTAAAATCCGATGTCCTGGCCTTTATTGAAAATGGGAACGG
This sequence comes from Verrucomicrobiota bacterium, assembly GCA_039815855.1. GTDB lineage: Bacteria > Verrucomicrobiota > Verrucomicrobiia > Methylacidiphilales > JBCBYL01 > JBCBYL01. The sequence goes on along the minus strand of JBCBYL010000104.1, from coordinate 2,194 downwards.
AGCATCTACTCCACCAGCTTCGTCTCCTTCTACCCCCTCCACTCCACTTTCTGCTCCGGCGGCTACACCTGCCATTACAGGGGACCGAGTCACCGTGACCACGATGTCACCGCTGCGGAAAAAGATCGCCGCACGACTGGTTTCTGCTCAGCACCAAGCCGCGATGCTGACTACCTTTAACGAAGTCGATCTTACTGTAGTCATGGCCTTACGGAAAAAATATCAGGACGCCTTTGTCAAAAAGCACGAGGTCAAACTCGGATTCATGTCACTCTTTACCAAGGCAGTCATTTACGCACTCAAGCAAGTGCCCGGGATCAATGCCCGTATTGACGGAGATCGTCTAATTACCAACCACTACTATGACATCGGAGTTGCCATGTCCACTCCTCGTGGGCTCATGGTCCCTGTCGTAAGAGACTGCGATCAACTCACCTTAGATGGAATCGAAAAAGAAATCATTGCTTACGGGCAGAAAGCGAAAGCTGGAAAAATCCAACTCACGGATATGGAAGGCGGAGTCTTCACGATTACCAATGGTGGAATTTTTGGATCGATGTTGAGCACACCTATCCTCAACCCACCTCAGAGTGCCATTCTCGGAATGCACACCATTCAAGAACGACCTGTTGCAATCAATGGACAGGTCGTCATTCGCCCGATGATGTATCTGGCTCTGACCTATGATCATCGTATCGTCGATGGGAAGGAAGCAGTAACCTTCCTGGTTCGGGTGAAAGAATGGCTGGAAAATCCTGGTGTTGAGCTTCTGGGGCTTTAGTTCTGAAATCTCCTCTGACGTTTTCTAACTGCACCTATTTTTTTGGTCACACGATTCGCAGCTGCGCTACAAGACTGATCCTCTTTAGCTTCTCTGTCTTGATCTCATCCCCAGCTGCCGGGGAAAAAATTAATGGACTATCACTGGAGGCTCCACGCACGGCCGCCAAAGAGTCTGACCTTCGCTCCATTAGCCAAATTGGACCGAATTGGGTAGCCATCATTCCCTATGGATTTATCAAACAGAACTCCTACCAGGTGCAATTTGACATCTCCAGGCAATGGTGGGGAGAAACAGCTGAAGGCACAGAAAAGCAAATTCAACTGGCGAAAACATTGGGCTACAAGGTTCTACTCAAGCCCCAGGTCTGGATCCAGGGTGATAATTATACCGGTGACTTTTCCCCTTCGAATGATGAAGAATGGCAGGAGCTGGAAAATTCATACCGGGCTTATCTCAAGCGCTATCTTAGCTCTGAAACTCTTCTCTCTGTTGATGCGCTCTGTATCGGAACAGAGTGGGATCATTTCGCTCAGCAAAAGCCCCACTATTGGGAATCCTTGATTGATGATATCCGTGCCATCTATTCAGGTCCACTTACCTATGCCACCAACTGGGACACGCTCGAGATCCCCGCAATCTGGCAGAATGTCGATGCCATTGGGGTAAATGCCTACACCCCAGCAGGTCAATGGGATGAATTCCAGAAAGAGCTCCAGTCCTTATCTGATCGATTCAACAAACCCATCGTCTTTACAGAATACGGATTCCGCAGTGTCAGAGATACTACCAGTCAGCCCTGGGAAGGTGCCAATGGCCGACCAACAGACCAACAAGCTCAATACGCCGCGCTTGAAAAATTCTATCAAACCTTTTGGGACCAGCCGTATATCATCGGTGGCTTCCTATGGAAGTGGCATCTCAAACCCGGGCGAAATATGGAAAAAGGATATACCGTTCAAGGAAAGCCTGCTCAAGCGCTGGTGAGAAAAATCCATCACCGCTGACCCCATCAAGTTCTTCAACCTTCAACATTGAATACACTCTGTGTTCTCTGTGATTCGGAGGTTGGGAGGGGCACCTTTGAACGCACAGACGCGAAGCCGCAGGGGTAATGCTGTAAGTCCACGAACTTCATTCCTTACTCCTTACCTCCCCCTCTCCCTGTAAAATCCATAAAAGTTCCCCGTGAACTCTGTGCCCTCTGTGGTTATCTTTTCCTCCTATGGATTTTGATCTCATCGTGTTCTTTAAGTCGCTGCGCGCCTTAAACTAAACAAGTCAGAATAGAGTATAGGGAAGTGCTTTCGCTTCGCTTCTAGCACTGAGTTTTGGTTCCCTCCTCCTCTTCGATCAAATTCTTCATTTCTCCAAAAATTTAAAATTCTCCGTGAACTCTGTGCCCTCTGTGGT
>JBCBYL010000172.1:0-3862 GCA_039815855.1 Verrucomicrobiota bacterium | reverse complement strand
TGAAAAGCGCGGTCAATGTAAGTCAGCAAATTGGACGTCTGAAACGTGGTGAAATCAAAATCGGGAAAATAGAAAAAGAGTGGTTGGAATCTGTCAAAATATCTACCTGACCCCATTTACATGCTGTCGAGATTCCAGAAGGAACCAAGGTCAAAAGAGGCAAAACACCAGGAGGCGAGGGGCCAAATAAAGGTGGAGGAGGAGGTAACGAGACTCTTATTCCAGGCGGGTTGCCACCAGGTTCTGCTGGCGAATGGAAGCCTTTACCAAAATCAGATACCAGTGATGATGATTAGATATGGAATTTAAATACCATCTTCCAGAAGAGCTAATTGAAGTAGCAAAACATTTTAAAGAATTTGCTAATGGTGGTGCACAGGCAACCTTCAAATTGAAAAATGGTCGCAAGTTCGGTCAGGGATTAATATCCAATTCAACTTGGATTATTGCAATGCGTGGCCATCAGGATCTTCCGTTTGAATTAGAAGAAATCGATTCTATCTACCAAACAGAAGAAGATAAGAATCCCAAGGAAAGAGGTGAGTGGTATTATTGGGATGAATGGGAGTAGCAGCTCACGCTCACTGCGAAGCCCACCCAAACGTCTTACCAACCAAGCCCGTTCCGTCACGCCTCCTGCGTTCGCTAACGCTCCTTAGCAGGAGTCGCGCCGTCACTCCTGCCGTGGTGTAACGGATGGCGGTCGCTGGGCTTCCGCTAGTCTGCTCCCGGCTTGCTGCTCTGCGCACGGGGTCAGCCGCTCCAGAGAAGGTGACAGTCAATATATCTTTACATTCAAAGTAAATGATTAAGACTGGATGAATGGGAAGACAAATTCGCATTGAATTTGCAGGAGCGATCTATCATGTGATGGCACGAGGAGACCGACAGGAACAAATCGTCGATGATGATGAGGACAGGAGGAGATTTGAGCAATTGTGGGTGGAAGCCATTGAGCGGAGTGGTTGGCAGGTCTTCGCCTGGGTGTTGATGACCAATCACTATCACGCCGTCATCCGCACTCCGGAACCGAATTTAGTAGATGGCATGCGGTGGGTGCAAAACACCTGGACCAAGCGGTATAATGCCCGACATCAGCAATGGGGGCATCTCTTTGGTGGACGCTATAAAGCAATCCTGTGTGCGGAGGGTCAATATCTCCATGCGTTGATCAACTATGTTCACCTCAATCCAGTGCGGGCGGGCTTGGTCAAAAGGACAAGACCGCTATATGATTTCCAATGGTGTAGTTTAGCTGACTACTCTAAAGGAACTACGAAACGAAGGAAATGGGTTGAAGCTTCAGAAGGTCTTAAGCACATGGGGTTTGAAGACACAGCTACTGGTCGTAAAAAATATCTGCGAGGTCTAGAAAAGTTGGTGAATTGGGATGAAAAGCAAGCAGCAGGCAAAACTCAGATCGAGGGCCAGAGTCTCCAATCCACCTTAAAAAGGGGATGGTACTTTGGGGCACAAACTTTCAAGGAAGATTTGCTTAAGAAGCTGGAGAAACTCAAGAAATCGAAGTCGAATCGATTACGCCCTGTGGATGGTTATGTCATGGGTGAGACAAAAGACTATGGTATCAAGCAGGCACAAAAAATCCTTCATGAAGGCCTGAAGTATTACGATCTGAAGAGGAATCATTTAAAAGACTTGAAGAAAGGCGATCCAAGAAAGGTTGTGATTGCAACACTTATTCGTCAACGTACGACAATATCCTTAGGGTGGATTAGCGAACAGCTTTGGATGGGAGCTACTCCGAGAATAAGCGGAGCAGTAAGTGAGATGATCAGAACTGGAGAAAACAAAGCTGAACGGGAGGTGATTATTGAAAATGTTAAGATATATTGACTGTCACCTTTCTCTATATTGACTGTCACCTTTCTCTTTGTCACCTTTCTTGCAATCCAACTAAATTTGATGGATTTGTCGACGATCTAATTGGCTCGTCAAAAATGACTGAAATCCATTATGGAATAAGTCCAGCCAAAGCGACCGGAATTGAAAATTATGTATCTCCGGCGGCTACCCAGAATGTTCCATTCCGAGACACTTCGCGAATATACATAGGTCAAATGAGAGGCGAATATGGGACACTGCCTTCAAAAGGGTGGGGTCCATTTTCCAAGCCTGGCGGGTGGCACAAATTTACAAAGAATCAAGCTATGGCTCATGAGTTGGTGAGAGCGCATCAGATCAATGTGCAAGGATTTCAGCGATCTAACCCTGGTTTGGATAATTTAGCTCGAATAAGGGCTAACGATATTTTGCCAAGTAGACTAAACCAGCCTGAACGTGGTAACTACAAATGGGTGAAATAGAATGAAGAGAAAAATGTTATATTTAGGAATTTTCGTGATTTTAATTTTGGCTTCGGGTTTATCGATCTCATACTGGAATGCCAAGCAAATCGCTAGAGATTCAATTCCCTCCGAGCTACATGTAAGGTTCTATGGCTTCAATTGGTCTAATCTCTCATGGGCATTTATTGGTCTTCCGAGCGCAGAATTTTTTGTTATGGCTAGAAGTCAGATAGAGATCGGATTACTTGGAAATACCATGTATAACGATTTCGATAAGATTGAAAGTGGCGAAGAAGATAAATCGCAATCGTTTTGAAGCTCTCGCCTGAGACGTAGCCCACCCAAACGTTACAACAACAAGCCCCGAAGAGGGGTCAGTAGTCGACACTTGACACATTGAGTTACCGGTTTTAGGTGGCAGCCCTAGGGTCAGAATAAATGAAGGAAAAGGGGTCAGGTAAATATATTGACAGCCTTGAGGTGTGATCGTAGAAGTTATATATGGCACGACAACCGCGCATTGAATATGCTGGGGCGTATTATCATGTGATGAGTCGAGGAGACCGGCGGGAAGCGATTTTTCTGACAGATGCAGACCGTGAGAGGTATCTGGAAACACTCGGTGAGGTGTGTGAGAGGACCGGGTGGAGTATTCACGCGTGGGTGCTGATGGACAATCATTATCACTGGTTACTCGAGACCCCGGAAGCCAATCTTGTAGAAGGCATGAAATGGTTTCAAAACACCTACACACGCCGCTTTAACAGCCGCAATCGGGTATGGGGTCATGTTTTTGGTGGACGTTACAAGAGTATCCTGGTGGAAGCAGGAGACTATTACCAAACTCTGGTTGACTACATTCACCTCAACCCTGTGCGGGCTTCATTAGTGGAAACGTCGCATGCCGAAGACCTGTTGGCTTACAAGTGGTCGTCTCTCTCTCAGTGTTATATGCAACCACCGAGTAAAAGGAAGGGATGGATGGAGGTTGGCACTCGGCTCGGTGTGCTGCCAGATCAAGAGCGGGTAAAAGACCGTAAACAATACCTTCGATATCTTCACGGTATCGCATTGGAAGAAGGGGCAGAGGCCGGCAAAAAGATGTCACCAGCTCAAGGTGGACAAAGCACACTGACTCGAGGCTGGTTTTGGGGCAGTCAGGAATTCAGGGAAAAGCTAGAAAACCTACTCAAGAAGCCCGGCGTTCAGAAAGATCAAAAGAGTAAAACGAAACCCTCGAAAATTAAGGTTCCCAAACACGGCTTGGATGAAGCGCAAAGGTTGCTTAGAGAAGGACTACAGGCAATGGAAATCGGGAATAATGAATTAAGTCAAAGAAAAGGAAGCTATCCGTCGAAAGTTGTTATCGCATATGTAATACACGCGAAAACCATCGCATCGCAAACCTGGATTGCAGAAAACCTTGCAATGAAAAGCGCGGTCAATGTAAGTCAGCAAATTGGACGTCTGAAACGTGGTGAAATCAAAATCGGGAAAATAGAAAAAGAGTGGTTGGAATCTGTCAAAATATCTACCTGACCCCATTTATGATGAAG
>JBCBYL010000091.1:0-10167 GCA_039815855.1 Verrucomicrobiota bacterium | reverse complement strand
TCAACCCGACTGCAGAATTACGCAAAGCGGGAAAGCGCCATCGACTGGCTTGAACAAGACTTAAAAGATCAGGACCTCGACCCCTATCGAGACAAGATCATTGTCGCAGGAGATTTTAATACGGATTTTTATCAGTCCAGCTTCTCGGATGAAAAGACCTTCAACAAGCTATCCAAGCTTGGATTCAAAAACACTTATGTCCTGGTAGAAAACGAGAAGCGGATCACTATTCCTTCCAGAGAGGGAGAACCGTGGCCTGACGGCACCTTCGATTATATTTGGATTTCCTCGGGCTGGAGACTTCCGGACCTCAAGGCAACCGTTCTGATGGAAGGGGCATCAAAACGAAAAGATGTTTTTGGAGGAGATGAGCCCGGATTGGCCAGTGATCATTACCCTGTCTATATCGACATTCCAGTGACAAAAAACTGACCCTCACGCATTGCCCAATGAGGGGTAGCTCATCACACGTCATTGCGCCTGCCGCACGAAGCCCCAAGCCTATCCGAATATCTTTCCGAGGACATCATTCCCCCGCATAAAATCCGAAACATCCATTGCCTTCTTCCCCTGCTTTTGCAATCGGGAAACTTGTAGCAGCCCCTCGCCCGTCTGAACTGCGAATCGATTTTCTTCCTGCTGCATAATCAACCCGCAGGGTTGGTCGTCCTGTCCCGATTGAGCATACACAGGCGGATGAATAACATAACGCGTAGCTGATGAAGCTCTGCCATCATCAATATAACTGAAAGCCCCCGGCCAGGGACTCATGGCCCGTATATGGCGGGAGATCTGCCCGGCACTCTGTTGCCAATCAATCAGTCCATCTTGTTTAGAAAGTTTGGGAGCATAAGTGGCAAGGGCTTCTTCCTGTGGCTGCATCTCTAACTGGCCATGGGTGAGTTGATTTAATCCTTTCTCGAGAAGGTCAGGACCTAATTCAGCCACTCGGTCATGCAGACTACCTGCTGTCTCTTGATCAGAAATGGTTAGCTTCGATTGGAGGCAGATGTCTCCCGTATCTAAGCCCTCTGCCATTTTCATCAGCGTTAAGCCGGTCTCTTCATCTCCATTGAGGATGGCCGCCTGTAAACAGGATGCCCCCCGGTAACGGGGAAGCAGAGAGGCATGAAGGTTAAAACAACCCCGCGGAGGAAGATCGAGAAGGTTCTTTTTGAGAATTTGTCCGTATGCAAAAACGATCATCACCTCTGCTTCCAACTTCATTAAGGGTTGAACCGACTCCTCACTGGATGCTTTTTCTGGCTGAAAAACCGGAATCTTTGACGCCTCAGCTAATTGCTTTATCTTCCCCGCTTGCAGCACCTTGCCTCTTCCGGTAGGACGATCCGGCTGCGTCAAGACTCCGATGCACTGATGGTCCTTCGAACTCAGTAGCGATTGAAGGGTGGGTATTCCGATTTCTCCCGAACCCGCATATAGAACACGCATCTGATTAGACAACAACCTCTAGTTCGATGTCATTGAGGATATCACTAAGCACTCGATAAGGTAATCGCGTTGCATCAATTTCAGAAGTGATCTGACGTCCATAAAAGGAAACCATGTCCCGGCACTCCTGATCATAGATATCCAGTCGCTTATGGATGATATCGAGATTCGCGTCATCGAATCGGTTATCTGTGAGCGCGCGCCTTTGCATTCTTTGAACCAGCACTTCTCTTTCCGGACCGATTAAATGGAAAACATGGACGACATTCAAACTATCCGCGAGGATCCTCGCCTGGTTCGCATTACGTGGAATTCCATCGAGGACAAGGCACTCCCCTTCAGGCTTGTATCGCCCCAGGGTTTTCATTTTTTCGATATGCTGACGCCAGAGTTCGATCGTTAAGTTATCAGGGACTAATTCCCCCCTGCTTGAGTATTCAATAAATGACTTCCCCATTTCACCGTTCAGGTCCAGAGCCCGGAAAACATCACCGCAGGCGAGGTGAAAAAAACCCGGAATTTTCCCTAAAATTTTACCTTGGGTTCCCTTCCCAACACCGGGAGCTCCCATTAAGAGGATGGCGCGATAGTGCATCAATCCATACAAGCAGTTCATAAGGCCCATCACAATCGTTGATTTTGCATCCATGTTCGGATACTTTTTCAACCTTATGTCCAGCAACATCACGATCTACGACACCACTCTACGGGACGGCTCTCAGGGTGAAGGCATTAATTTTTCTTTGATGGATAAGCTAAGGATTGCCGAACGGCTGGACGAATTTGTTGTTCATTACATCGAAGGGGGATGGCCTGGATCAAATGAAAAAGACATCGCTTTTTTTGAAGAGGCCAAAAAGAGAACTTGGAAACACGCTAAAATCACAGCGTTCGGAAGCACACGCAGGCCTAATGTAAACGTTGCTGAGGATCAGCAAATTCAATTACTCCTCCAGGCGGAAACCCCTGTCATCACTTTCTTCGGTAAATCATGGATCCTCCATGTGAAAGAAGTCCTCCGCACCACTCCGGAGGAAAACCTCAAGATGATCTCAGATACTGTTACCTACCTGAAGGAGAATGGCAAAGAGGTGATCTATGATGCAGAGCACTTTTTTGACGGATATCTGGATGATGAAGCATATGCCCTCCAATGCTTGAAAGTCGCTGCAGATGCAGGTGCAGATTATGTTGTCCTCTGCGACACCAACGGAGGACGACTCCCCAGCCAAATCGCTGAAATCACTCAGCAGGTCATGGAGAATATAGAGACAAACGTTGGTATCCATACTCATAATGACTGTGGTCTTGGGGTGGCCAACGCGATTGCGGCTCTCGAGGCAGGAGCACTTCAAGTCCAAGGCACCATGAATGGCTTCGGAGAACGCACCGGGAACTGCAACCTCACCTCGGTGATCCCTATCCTCGAACTCAAAATGCAAGCATCCGTTCTGAATGAGGACAAATTATCCCAACTGACTGGTATTTCCCGCTTCGTCGATGAAGTCGCAAATCTGACTCATGACATCCGCGCTCCCTTTGTCGGGCAGGCCTCTTTTGCGCATAAAGGCGGCATGCATGTGAACGCCATCAACAAAAGTGAAATCAGCTACAATCACATTTCACCGGGCCTGGTAGGAAATGAGCAGCGCATCCTCGTAGGTGAGCTATCAGGACGCACGAACGTTATGATGAAAGCAAAAGAGCTCGGACTTGAACTCGATGAAAAGTCTGAAGGCACTCGTGAGATCCTCGCAGAAATCAAAAAGAAAGAAGCGATGGGTTATGAGTTTGAAGCGGCTGATGCCTCCTTTGAACTTATCGTCCAGGATCATCTCCAACCCGGGCCTTCATGGTTCGACTTACAGGAATACCATATTTCGATGCGTAAGAATATGGTTCACGGCTTTACCAATTGTGAAGCCACAACCAAAATCGTCATCGACGGTGAAATCATCTACATGGTCGCTAATGGTGATGGACCGGTTAACGCACTCGATAATAGCTTACGCCGCGCGCTCTCAGAAAAATACCCGGAAGTGATGGACCTTCACTTGGTCGACTATAAAGTAAGGATTATCGACTCAGCAGAAGGGACGGCTGCGAAAATTCGAGTCTTTATTGAGTCTCGAACAGGCGATACCCAATGGGGCACTGTCGGAGTTTCTGATAACATTATCGAAGCAAGCTGGATCGCCCTCGTTGATAGTATCCATTATTTTCTCCGAAAGTATCGAAAGTCCTGACCTTGTCAGATCGATTGGTATGGCTTCAGCCGTTGAGCTCGCACTCTAGTTCAGGTCTAGGAGCGTTTTTAGCGTAAGGGGCTATTCAGAATCAGTTTCGTCCTCTTCGTCTGATTCATCCTCGATCTTCGCATGGCGCTTGATAACGAGTATCCATCCCAGGCCTCCAATAAAAAATCCGAGACCGATCGGAAGAAGTGCCATGACCATATAGTAATATGCCACCCCGATCAGTTCTTTCGGCGTGACCCCTGCCGGAGCCGCGCCGGTAATCAACATGAAGCCTAAAGGGACGACGGTGAGAAGAATGCCAATCCCCATAATCACATTGGCCATGTTGTATTGTTTTTCCTGAGCAGATGTCATGCTGATTAAAAGAGTACGCTGGGGCGTTTCTAATTGTCAATGTCATTCCCTATCTGATCGGTGATGAGAGAGAAATGACGTTTCGTTCATGATTTTTTGCAGGGTTTGGGTCACTTGCGGCATGGCGACTTCTATCTTATTTAGATAATCACGTGCACGTTCCGGTGAATCGAGGTATTTGCCCAAGAGAGGAAGATAACCAACCAGAGGGCTGAGGTAATTATTGAGAGCGTGCAAGTCTTTCCGTAATTCGCGCAGGTTTTCTTCTCTTAAGAAAAGTTCCGCCAGTGCCCAATCATCTGCACGCGTGATCTTGAAATTCTGCTGCTTTGAATCAACCAGCCGCGCTTTCTTCCCCATCAGTTCCCAGGCTGATGTATCATCCGTGATTGAAAGCTGATCTTGAATGACCCGACGATAAGCCTCACGAATGGATGCCAGTTCAAAAATTTGCGGAGTCTCTACCTGCCACACATCCTTTCGGTCTAACGTGCATTCGATTAAACTGTTTTCATTTGCACGTTTTAAGGTGTCCGAACAAGGCTTGCCGCAGACTGCTCCCCCATGTTCGATGGCTACTTCCAAGACGGCTCGAATCAGGGATGGTCGAATCATCGGGCGGGCCGAGTCATGAATCAGTGCATAGCCAGCATCTGAATCAACCGCTTCTAGCCCAGCCAGAACCGAATCCTGCCTCTCTTTCCCGCCCAGAATCACTTGGTAGGGCACCTTTAAGTCCACCTTCTCAAGACAGGCTTCAATTTGCTCCCGGATATCTTCTCGGGTCGGAATAATGACCTCGATGACTTCCTCCGTGCGCTGAACCGCTTCTAATGAGTATTGCAGGACAGGCTTGTCCGCTATCGGCGTGAGAATCTTATCGAATCCAAGCCGCGTGCCCCGTCCCGCTGCCAAGATGATGGCAGCACAGCGGCTCATCTTAATCGGTCCTGAATAATAGTGGAACCTTCACGACTATCCTTCTTATCTTTTTCAGATAAGTCCGAATAAAATAAAACTCCTTTTTTGCGTAAATTCTCACTCAAGAGGCGAACTTCGTGCACGGAAGTCTTAATGTCAGCAGCGACTTGAGGATCTTTCATAATCAAATGAAACGCACCTTCCCCATCTTCAGCTTCTGCGACCAGGACATCGACTTTTTCTAAAATGGAATTCAATTTCTTTACCGACTCAGAAGCCTCCTCGGCAATCCCACCTGTATCGAGTTCAGTAATAATCGTTTCCAGGCGATCAATGACAGGTTTCAATTCCTGAGCCAGTTCACCTAAACCTACATTCTGTGACCCTTTCGCCCGATCACCGGTCTGATAATACTCGCCACTAGGCTGGTCGGGCGGAACCACATCCACAAATCGATCGCCCAATAATCCGTATGAACCGATGACAAAACGGGATTTCTTATCGATTTGAACATCCGTATTGATATCAACAAGCAGATCGACGCGTTTGCCACCGTCGGCAATCACCGGCTTGGAGGCTACTGTTCCGACATTGGCTCCGCGGTAGAGGACTTGTGAATTTTTAATAATCCCGCTTGCCGTCTCAAACTCGATCGTCATCGGATAACTGGTTTTAAATAAATCACCGAAGCGTCCGAAGGACACGACCAGAAAACCTGCCGTTAACAATGCCGCGAGAACAAAAAATCCCACTTTAATTTCTAAATTACTATTTTTCATAAAACCGCATCTTTCTGGTCAGAGATCCCATTAACGAATTTACTCACAAGAGGATCATCGCACTGTTGTATCTCATTTGGCGTTCCTTCAAAATAAAATTGTCCCTCATGCAGGTAGTAAATCCGATCCGCAATCATATAGGCACTAGCCATATCATGAGTCACTACGATTGAGGCCATATTTAATCTATCCCCTAAGCGAATGATAAGCCGGTTAATACTATCTGCCACGACAGGATCGAGACCCGTCGTAGGTTCATCATACAACATTAACTCAGGCCTGCCGATCGCCGCACGCGCCAGAGCCACCCTCTTTTTCATCCCCCCACTCAGTTCCGAAGGCAGCTTCTTATTTTGTCCCGGAAGATCGACGATTTCTAAAGCCTCTCCGACACGTTCTTTCATTTCCTCTTCACCGGTCTCTCCTCGTTCGCGAAGCGGGAATGCCAGATTCTGCTCTACGGTCATGGAATCAAACAGTGCCCCATTCTGGAAGAGCATGCCGATATGCCGACGATACGGGTTGAGCGCTTCCTCACTTAATTCCTGTAATTCTACATCTTTAAAGTGAACCGACCCTTCATCTGGCTTCATCAGCCCCATGATATGTCGGAGCAAAACGCTTTTCCCACCACCACTACGACCCATGACCACCACATTCTCCCCTGCCGCAACATGCATATTGATGCCCTTGAGAACTTCTGTAGCACCCAGACTCTTTTTCAACCCAGTGATGGTAAGTAAGTCGCCCATCAATTTCCCAAGAAGAGACTATTCAAGATGAAGGTCAGGAAAAAATTCACGACCAGGATAGCCAGAGAAGAGTTCACCACCGCCTCAGTCGTCGTTTTTCCTACTCCGGCGGTGCCGGGTTGGGGATTCAAACCCTTATGGCAGCTAATAATGGCAATCACGATACCGAAAATAGTTCCCTTACAGAGAGCGATCATGACATCGCTGGTTTCAGTAAACTTGATGGTGTTTTCCCAATAATAGGCTCCGTCTACTCCTAGTAGAGGCACCGCAGCAAGGTAGCCACACCCGATTCCCATCCCAAGAGCCAAGGCAGTCAGAACCGGTGCCGATATCAACATCGCCATAAATCGAGGCACGATCAAATACTCCACAGGATAAACACCCAGCGACCGCAACGCATCAATCTGTTCCGTAATCTTCATCGATGAGATCTCAGCCGCCATCGCAGCACCCACTCTTCCCGCTAGAAGTAAACAACAGAGAACTGGACCCAGCTCACGACACATCGCCACTGAAACAGTCGGCCCGACTGCGGATTCCATTCCCAATCGAACAAACTGAAAGTGAACTTGAACGGCAAAAACAGCACCTGTAAATGCCCCGGTGGTTAAAATAACAAACTGAGACCGGATCCCAACGAAATAGACTTGCTCCAGAAATAATCGCCACCGGAGGCCATAACGCATGAGTGCCCGGAAAATATCAGCAGTGAGAAGGCTGATTTCGCCTGTAATTGTAAACCCATTGAGCAGCCAACGCCCTAATGCTTGTGTCATTCCCATCACTTGAAGGACCCTACCCTAAACGGAGGAAAAGAACAGGACCACTATTAAAAATGCTTCGATTCGCGCCGTCATGTGCCATAATTTATTCATGTTTAAGTTCGCCTCATCCATTGCCCTCACGCTTTCTCTCATCGCCCAATCCCTCAGTGCGCAAACTGAGCCTGCTTCACTGGAAGATTCAGCAATGAATCTCTCACTCATGGAAATGATCCTCTCGGTGGGCTGGGGGGTCCTTGTTCCCCTTGCACTTCTTTCGATCCTGATCATCACCTTAGTCGTCTTTAATATCTTTTGGCTCCGCACTTCTAATCTATGCACCGCCGGATTCCTGAGTGAAGCCAGAGCTCTACTAAAGGAGCGCAAGCTTGAAGCACTCCTCTCTCTCTGCTCTGAGAATAAATCGATGGCTTGTGCACGGGTTCTCAACCGAATGGTCTCCTTTGCCCGCGCGAATCCCGGTGTTTCTCTGGAAGGCCTCAAGGAAGTAGCCGAAGCGGAAGCTGGTCGCCTGGCCTCTCGCATCAACCAACCTAATTTACTCCTGATGGATTTTGGTGTTCTAGGCCCGCTGGTCGGCCTCCTCGGAACGGTCATCGGAATTCTACGTTCCTTTGGGCACATCGCCGCGGATGCCACTCCGATGAAAACCATGCTCCTTGCAGGTGGAGTTTCCCAAGCTCTGGCAGCCACTGCCATCGGGTTGGTCATCGGATTAGCTGCTATGTTTTTCTACGCGCTTTTTCGTCCTCGGGTGCAATATCTCGTCAATTTCTTCCAAGCCACCCTCACCGAACTCATGGTCAAGACCCATGAATGCCTGGCTCACTCAAAGTCTGCTACGCCTCAGCCTAAGCCCTCCCCTGAATCATGAATTTAGAAAAATATGTCGACCAGCAACCGCTGACCTTGCAGCTGGCCCCGTTTATTGACGTCATCCTCTTCCTCCTGACGTTTTTCCTCCTGACCTGGAATATCTCCAGATATGAAGCAGAACTCAGCGTTAGCCTGCCCGTTGCAGAGGAAGGAGAAACGGCGAACCGCATGCCTGGCGAGATCCTCATCAACGTGAACCAAGAGGGCGAAATAATCATTAACCGCCGTGTTCTCAGCCCAGAAGAGCTTTATACCATTCTCGATGAAGTCTCGGCAGACTTCCCAGATCAGGCCGTCATTCTCAGAGCGGACGCCCAGACCGATTACCAGAACGTCGCCAGTGTGATCGACGTTTGCAAGAAGGCCAGAGTCTGGAATATTGCCTTCTCGGTCACCTCTCCTGAGGCTCAATAAACAACACCCATCCTCGTAGCAGTTTCATAAATCCCGCAAATAACTTGCCCCCGCAAGTCGCCATGTCTAGGTTTTGAATCTTATGGAAATAGCAGAACGCGTACAAGAACTCACCCCGTCTCTTACTCTTAGCACGAGTGCCAAAGCAAAAGAAATGGCCGCCGCCGGCCAAAACGTCATCAGCTTTGGCGCAGGAGAGCCAGATTTCGACACCCCTGAACACATCAAAGTCGCAGCCATGGGCTCTCTCGATGCTGGATTCACTAAATACACTCCTTCCTCTGGAATCATGGAACTACGTGAAGCCATTGCCGAAAAATTAAAAGTCGACAATGATTTGGATTTCGAGCCGGAGCAAATCACCGTCAGTTGCGGTGCGAAGCATGCTTGTCTTAATGCTTTGATGGCGACCATCAATCCCGGTGAAGAAGTCCTCATTCCTGCACCATACTGGTTGAGCTATCCTGAAATGGTGCGCATCGCTGGTGGCGTCCCCATCATTATTCCAACCACGGCAGAATCAGATTACAAAGTAACTCCTGATCAGTTCCTCGAATACATGAGCCCGATGACCAAGATGATCATTATTAACTCACCCGGGAACCCGACAGGCACAGTCTACAATGAAAACGAGCTCGCTGCTTTAGCAGAAGTTGCCTTGGATGAAGAAATTCTCATCCTTTCAGATGAGATTTATGAAAAGCTAGTTTACGCAGAAGCAAAACACACCTCCATTGCCAGCTTTAGTAATGAAGTCTACGAACAGACCATTACTGTCAACGGGTTCAGTAAGGCTTACTCCATGACCGGTTGGCGACTGGGCTACACCGCCGCTCCTAAGTCAGCGGCCAAGGCGATCAACTCCATGCAGAGCCACTCCACTTCAAACCCCACTTCCTTTGCCCAAAAAGGTGCCTTGGCTGCCTATAAAGGCCCACAAGAGTGTGTCGAAGAAATGCGTGTCGAATATGGAAAACGCAGAAAATCCATGGTCGATCTGTTAGACGGCATTCCCACCTTGAGCTATGTCCGCCCTGATGGCGCTTTCTACGTCCTCGTCAACATTTCAAAAGCGGGTATGAATTCCACTGAATTCGCTGACCAACTTCTCCAGGAAGAAAAAGTCGCCGTCGTTCCAGGCCTCGCCTTTGGTGATGACCACACCGTCCGTCTCTCCTACGCCACCTCCATGGAAAACATTGAGGAAGGCATGAAGCGACTTCGCCGCTTCCTCATGGGGTAAAGGCCACCTTAGTTCATCCCCCCGTCATTGTGCCTGCCACGGCGAAGCTTTGTGCGACTTGTGGGGGCTTCACGAAGCCCCAAGACGGGAGCGCAGCGAAGTAAAACTTGTCAGATTAGAGTCTTTAAGTGCGATCTTCAGCCATAAGTCCATATGGAAACATCTGGATTGCTTCGCCATGCTCGCAATGACCCATGGTGGTTAGGTCCTCACTTGTCATTGCGAGCGCAGCGAAGCAATCCAGACCTGAGAAGGTCATATGAATTTGGTGCTAGGTCTTCTGATCTACTTTCGAACCCCGTCTTTTGAAAGGTCTGACCAATTGGGATTCTT
>JBCBYL010000203.1:0-2683 GCA_039815855.1 Verrucomicrobiota bacterium | reverse complement strand
TCGTTTTGGCGTGGCGGGTTTCGATAAAATTGGTTGAGAACCAGGCTTCGATGCCTTCATCTTCACAAGCGCGAATCCCATCATTGACCAGTTTAATATCTCCTCCTGTGAGATCAAAGATGACCAGGTGTGCAGAATGTTGGTGAAGTGATTCAACAAATTCAGGCAGGGAAAATTGACTTAAGTCAATTTCTTGAGCGAGCTGAAAACCGTATTCCGGATGCTCTTCCAGTACTCGCGGCCAATCGGTTTCTCCAGGTCGATCTGTGACTACGATCAGGCATTTAAAACCGATTCCCTTCTTTAAGAGCTGGTAGCGATATTGGACACTGGCCAGGTGACGCATCGCAATGAAGCCAATGAAGCAGGGGACAAAGAAAACGAGAACCGTCCGGCTGGGATATTCACGGAATAAGAATTGAACCAAGAGGAGGATGAGGAAGATTAAAATGCCAGCCTGGCTGATGAGATTGAGAACATATCCCGGCCGCTGACTCAAAGTCAGATGATACATTCGTAACCGGGAGAGACAGATAGGTGTGACAATTAAGAGAATAGGGACAAAGAGCAAAAATTCATTCCATTCTGAAATCATCCCTAATTCAGGCGTCCAGCCAATAAAAGCGAATGGTTCCGAGTCAAAAAAGGTCTGGATGGGGCCGGTGCGTAAAACGTAAGCTAACCAGAGCGCCAGAATAGAGAGGACGCCGTCCAGGAACTGGTAAACGAGTCGCTTAAACTTACTTTGTCTTAGGAGCATAAAAAGATAGTTTCCCTGCAGATGAAATGGACGTCAAGAAGTCAGGCTGATGTGATGCCAGGCCTGTCCCAGACATTCGGTGACGTCACTGGCTAGGAGAGGAGACATTCCGATTTCACGTTTTTGTAAGTCTGCGCTTAAGCCATGCCAGAACGAACCGAGTTGGCATGCTTCGACAGAATGGTAACCTTGAGCGCACAAACCGGAGATGATTCCGGCCAAGACATCCCCCATCCCAGCGGTAGCCATGCCTGGGTGACCACTCCCGTTTGAACTGGGTATGCCGCCATGAGGACAAACAAATGTATGGTTTCCTTTCAGAACCAGAGTGGCCTCAAGTCTCTGTCGGGACCAGTTTTGTGCGGCAGCGAATCGGTCATTTACCGAAGCAGGGAACATTCGCTGATACTCTCCCCAATGAGGGGTTAAAATATGATTGGTGCGAAGTAAAGCCATGAGAGCGTTATTGTTGGCAAGTAATTGGATTGCATCTGCATCAATGACGATTGGACCGGTGTACTGTTGCAAAAGAGTTTTGAGAAGATTTTCGGCTGCCGAGTCTGTTCCGAAGCCCGGTCCTATTAAGATGGAATGGGACTGCGCCATCACTTGATCGAGGTCGAGTTGGTCATCGAATAGATGAACCATGACCTCTGGAGTATCATGACAGACCCGATCGACGACCTCGCGACGCGTGTATAGTTTGACGAGGCCCGCGCCCGCCTTCAATGAGGCACGAGAGCACAAGCTGGCAGCGCCAGACATACCGGAACTGCCGGCGAAGATGCTCACCAGTCCAGACCGGTGTTTGTAGGTATCCGTTTTGCTCTGACGAACGCAGAGGCGAGCATCCTGAATGGTATAAAAGTTCATGGAAGATTCGGGGCCCGGTTGAAGGAGTGAAATGGGCACACCGTTCAGGGTTCCTGTATGCGAGGCGGCTCGATCAAAGAGGAGAGCTTGTTTGGCGGCGGCGATCATGGTGGTACTGTTAGCCGTGATTGATATTGGATATGCCTCTCCTGTTTCCGTATTGAATCCACTGGGAATATCCAAGCTGAATAGATGATCACAGTTGCGCTTCGTCTCCATCACCCATTGGATGATCTCGTCATAAGGCCTTCTCGGCTCACCGTTCGCACCGAGTCCGAGTAGCCCATCAATGATCAAGACCGGGGGTTGATTGGAAGGGAGGAGATTTTCGGTTTTCGGCCAGACTGCGGCTTCGCCTGCAAGGTGATCAATTAAAGAACACTCAATCGGAGTTCTCTGATCGGTTGAGTGACTCAGGAGGGCCGTAACCTGCCAACCACGTTGCGAGAGTAATGCTCCTAACCAGAGGGCATCGTTGCCGTTGTGCCCCTTTCCTGCAAGAACGAGGCACGGGCCAGGTTGGAATCTGATCTCGATTTCGTAGCCTATTCCTTCGACAGCTTCTTTCATGAGGGCTTCGACAGAAGTACCGGATTGCTTAGTCTGTTCTTCCCAACTTTGTATCTGAGCTGGATGCAAAACTTTCATGAATCTTGACCGATAAGAATGGCCTGGGCAATGGCGTGAGTATGGGTATGCGAAAGGCTGATGAGCACCTTCAACGCATTGAGTTCTTCAATCAGTTGTAGGCCTTTCTCATGGAATCTGACATCTGGTGAACCAGATGGTTGGTTATAAATCTCCATGTCTTTCCAAGTCAGCTGCTGGCTTATGCCCGTGCCCAGGCATTTACTGATCGCTTCCTTGGCCGCAAAGCGGGCCGCAAAATGAGGGTTTGGGTTTCTGTGTTGCCGGCAATAGTCGATTTCTCTGGGCAGAAACAGTCGAAGAAGAAAGGCATCGCCAAATTTCTGGATGGAGTGTTCGATGCGTTCAACCTCAATAAGGTCAATGCCGATTCCGATAATGGTTTGATTCATGATTCTGGCT
>JBCBYL010000178.1:0-3639 GCA_039815855.1 Verrucomicrobiota bacterium | reverse complement strand
TTAGGGTCGGTAGTTCCTGAACTCTGGCCACAATACGCTCATCTGAGAAAGATGTCGGAGTACCCTGAGGCTCTATCTCGTTGACAAAGAGGTGGATGATCTGCCCCTGGTTATCTTTAAAGCAGAAAAGGCTCACTTTCCTACCCTTCCATTCAATGACCTTGCATCCCATTGGAGACGCTGAGCTTGAGATCGATAAGGATTGAGGCGAAGGAGCGGATTTCAGTCGAGTATGATCAATGAGTTGCATGAGATCACTAGACCTAGCATCAAGTTCTATGCCACTTTCAAGCGTTTGCACCATATCAGAACGAAATTCTGTAAATCCATTTGTGTAGGTATTCCTTTCACCCTTCTCAGTACCTGTCCACCAGCCGGCCGCAAAAGCAAAAGCGATGGAAGCCGCGATCGCCAGCGGAGCCCAGTTCTGCATGGCAGAGGAGCGGTGACGCGTGAAGCGTTGGCCAGCCAGAATTTGTTCTCTGAGGCCGTGCGGAGCGCTGACGTCCTGAAGCTTACTGGTGATGGCGGTATCAAATGCTAATTCATTTTCAAACCACCTATTGAGCTCCGGATCATGGCGGGCATTCTCCAGCGCCTCTGCCATTTCTACATCTTCCCGGTCGGTTCCATTCGGTCGGTATGCACCGAGAATTAATTTTACTTCTTCGTTACCCATGATTGGCCTCTCTCTCATCTTCCTGCTCAAAAGCGATTATTTTTCTACGGTTTCGGCTGGCCTGTTTAGAGAGTTGTTTCTTCAGTTGCTCTTTCCCCCGGGAAAGACGCGACATGACGGTTCCGATCGGTACGGATAAGACCTCCGCGATTTCCTTATAGCTGAGCTGTTCAATATAAAACATGGTTAAAGGAGCACGATAGGTTTCATCGATTTCCTGAAGCGCCTCCATGACCGAATTTCCATCCAGCTCATTGACCATTTCCGGCTGCATGACCGGGAGTTCATGTTCCACTTCTTCAACTTCGTGATGAGGAAAGCGTTGCCCCCGGCGACGGGAACTAAGAAATTCACGATGCAGAGTAGTAAAGAGCCATGTCTTTACTTTACTCTTATCTCTGAGCTGGCCGCCTTTTGTCGCCCACTTGTAAAAAGTCTGCTGGGTCAAATCTGACGCATCTGATTCCCGTCGAGATAGACTTAATGCAAACCGGTACAGAGGTTGGTAATATTGATCGACCAGCCCATCAAAACTCAGTTCCATGTCATTATGACTTTCAGGTTCCATCTTTATTCCCTCAAACTGAAGATTAGATGGAAAGGTGCAAGAAAAGGATCAAAGGCATCTCTAAGTGTGAATACCTCAGAGTTGCTATTTTTTCGATACGACGGCAATTTATCTTCATGATTCAACCGATTATTGATCAACAAGCTATCAACGAGAAAACCAGAGAACTCTGCCAGTTACTACTCAGCCAACCTGCCTTCCAAGACATGCGTGATGATATTCACGCTTTCATCGATGACGATGATGCTCAGGAAAAATACCGCCAAGTGGCCGCTCAGGGCCGCGAGCTCGAAGTCCGCCAAATTCAAGGTGAGCAAATCCCAGCCGATGTGGTGGCAGAGTTTGAAAAAATTCGTTACGATTTTCTCGAGAACCCGGTTGCGCGTAAATTCATTGAAGCTCAATCCGCGATGAATGGTGTTCAGGAGCAAATCAATAAGTACATCAGCAAGTCATTTGAGCTCGGCCGCGTCCCCAATGAGGAAGACCTCAAGTGCGAAGAAGGCGGATGCGGGTCAGGTTGCGGCTGCGCTTCCTAGTTTAGCGAAAACCCCCTCATGGGAGTCGCCCTCATCGCCCTGCTCAGCGGGCTAGGCTTTATCATTGCCTACCATACCTATGGAAGGTGGTTAGGTAGCAAACTCTTCAAACTTTCAGATCAAGCTGTCTGCCCCTCTGCAGAACAATTTGATGATGTCGATTACGTCCCCACCTCGAAGTGGGTAGTTTTTGGCCATCATTTTACTTCCATCGCCGGGGTGGGGCCGATTGTGGGACCTGCCATCGGCATCATGTGGGGTTGGTTACCGGCGTTACTCTGGGTGCTGTTCGGCTCCATCTTCATCGGTGCGGTCCACGATTTAGGATCACTAGTCGTCAGCCTGCGCAATCGTGGACTGACTGTCGGTGATGTTGCTGGACGTCTGGTAACAGCCAGAACACGGCTACTCTTTCTGCTCATTCTTGTTCTGGCACTCAGCATCGTCCTGGCCATTTTCGGGCTGATCATCGCCAACGTTTTCAGGATCTTTCCTTCATCGATTTTTCCCTGTCTGCTCCAAATTCCTCTGGCCATTTCCATAGGTCTCTTGATGAAAAACGGAGTAGGTAAGTTATTCTGGCTCTCGGCCAGTGCATTGGCGGTCATGCTCCTTTCGGTCGGCTTCGGTAATATAGGGCTCCTCTCCGATCTGAATCAATCTCTGGCACAGATGCCAGTCTGGCTTTGGACGGTCTTACTTCTCAGTTATAGCTACATCGCATCTGTTCTACCCGTCTGGCTACTGCTCCAGCCTCGCGATTACATCAATTCACTACAGTTATTATTCACTTTAGGTCTGATCGTGATTGGATTACTGGCTACCGCTTTGGTCGGAGGAGTATCGGAGACGGGAGGCGCAAGCATTCCTCTTGAATTTGCGGCTCCCGCTATCGTGGCTCAACCTATGGGAGCCCCTCCGCTTTTTCCCTTTCTGTTTGTCACCATTGCTTGCGGAGCCATTAGCGGCTTTCACTGTTTAGTCAGTAGCGGCACCAGCTCGAAGCAACTGAAAAACGAAAAAGATGCTCAGTTCATCGGATATGGTTCCATGCTCGTAGAGGGTGCCCTCGCGACCATCGTCATCATCGCCTGCGCCGCAGGCATCGGACTGGGTCTAAAGAGTGCTTCTGGAGAATGGCTGACAGGTTCCGCAGCCTGGGAGTCGATCTACTCCTCATGGCAAGCTGCGAATGGACTGGGAGCGAAAATTGGAGCCTTTGTCCAGGGTGCATCCAATCTGATCCTGACGGTTGGTATTCCAAGGGAAATTGGGGTCGCTTTGATGGGGGTCCTGGTGGCTTCCTTTGCTGGAACCACCATGGATACATCATGCCGACTCCAGCGCTATGTCATTCAAGAGTTAGGAAAAACCTTAAGTCAGTCCTCGGAAATGCGATTTCTTCGCCCCTTAACGAATATGCATGTAGCAACCGGAGTTGCGGTACTCATGGCGCTCCTCATTGCAGCCTTCCCAGCTCCCGGTCTGGAATGGAATCTTCAGAATGCGGGCACTGGAGGCCTCATCCTCTGGCCACTTTTCGGAGCGACCAATCAGTTGCTAGCAGGCCTGGCATTTATCGTGATTCTCTTCTATCTCCAACGGCGTGCCCTTCCAATGTGGTTCATCATTCCTCCGGCTCTGTTTATGTTATTCCTGCCAGCCTGGACCATGATTCATCAAATGCTGATCGGAACAGAGCAATCTCCGAGTTGGCTGGCATCCGGACAGTGGTTTCTCTTTTTCACAGGTCTTTTCACCCTGGCTTTAGAGGGATTTGTCATCTATGAGGCCGGACGCTTATTCGTCCATGTCCGAGGACAAAGGGAATTCGTCCCGGAACGAGAAGCGGT
>JBCBYL010000034.1:0-21546 GCA_039815855.1 Verrucomicrobiota bacterium | reverse complement strand
TTGTTGTCTTCGACGATCAGAACTGAGATAGGGTTAGGCATAAGGAGAGGAGATATTTAAACGAATCAGTGTTGGGCAGCCAGTTCCAAACGAATGCTTGTTCCATTATGGTGTGAGGATGTCACGGTGAGTTTGCCCTTGAGCCTTTTCGCTCTCTGCTGAAGATGGAAAGCGGGCTGTTTTTCCTGCTCCCATCCTTTCCCGTCATCTTCAACGAGCAAAATCAAGTTACGCCCTTCGTGTATGAACCGGATCGATACCGATTGGGCATTGGCGTGTTTGACCACGTTATTGAGGGCTTCTTTAAGAAAGAGAAGGATGTTTCTCTGATAGAGTGCATTGAGGCCATTCAGGGAGTCAGCATGATCAATTTCTAGAGAGTATTCGAGGGAGCCCAGGATTTGTTGCGCGGATTGTTGCACGGATTCAGTCCATTTCGTGTGCCCACCTTTTTTTTCCAGTAAGCGAACGATCTGGCGAGTCTCTTCTGCGGTGCGGAAGGCAACATCGATTGCATTGCGTAAGAGGGAAGAGCACTTTTCCTGATTGGTGGCTAAGTTGTGCTGAATGAGTTCCATACTGTGAGCCACGCTGATCATGTTGGCACCTAGATCATCATGAAGATCGCATGCAATCCGCTCCCTGGCTACGCGCCAACGTCTTTCCGAAAGCAAATAGACGATGAAAATACTCAGAGTCAGGATGATGGCGATGCCGATGGCTATCCCAAGGGAGAAGGTCACTCTCTGCGCGTCTTGAGCCTGGGCAATATCCTTTTCTTTTTCCAACGCATTTAACCTGCGTCGGATTTCTGCACTTCGAGCAAAATCCACTAGAGATTGCCGTAGAGGCAGGATGATGCCTTCACTTGTTCTCCCGTCAGTGAGGGCGGCACGTTCCTCTGCAGCAACCGAGATATCACGAATTTCAGGCAGAATACCGGAGCTGAGATTCCTGCCTTCATGGAATAGTTGGATTTCGTCCAGCGCTAACTCACTGATGCGAGTCCGATAATCATAGACGATGTGATCGAGCTGGATCTTAAGGTAGCGACCGGAAGCAGGAGGGAATTTGAGCATCAAGGGGTTCGAACCTGCCCGTGGATACACTTCATCATGCTTGAGGATGGTGAGGGCATTTTCGAAAGTGGGGTCATCAGCGAGTTGTAGTTCAATCCCACGCGGAAATCCCAATCCACTCGATGGAGGGTAATTAAATTGTAAATCATGCACGAGTGGCCAGAGGCGAATTTCATTCATCTGAGAAACCTTTCCGAAATCGTAAGTGATGGTCGCACTCTCAACATTCCTGATTCGCAATGGAGTCGTGTTTGGATTTTCCGGGGCACGGTCGACTGCGGAGTAAACGGAAAAGCCATCGACAATGGCTTCCGGTGACCAGATGTAGGAATACTCAGAGTTTGAGTTGCAGATGACTTTCTGATTTAACGCAATATTCCAATCACCTGAGAAGACCATGATTTCACTGATGGCGGCCCGGTATTTCCCCCTTGACCAGGTATGATTTTCAGAGAGTCGGGAGATGCGCACTCGTAGCCTGCTCGCTAGTCTCTTTTCGGGAAGCTGAAAGAGTTGAGGCTCAATTCCGCGGATGAGATAATCCTTCTGGCTGTAGTCTGCCAAAGGATGATAGCTGCCATCAGGACCCTGGTATTCAATCACAAAGCGCTCAGGAAAACAGTAGGCTTCGAGTCGTCGCCCATCATCGGTAAAGGTAGCCGGTATCAGAGCCACCAAATCGATAGGAGTTGGTTGATCGAAGTGAATGACGAGCTCAATAGCGGATTCCGGATCGTCTTGCCCTTCTGAGCGATAGCCCAGCGTCCAGGGAGCTAGATTCAAGCTATCCAGTGGGAGGGTGGCCAGCTCTGACTCTAACTGAGAAATACTCTGATCAATTGCTGCAGAGCGCTGATAAAAACAGCCTGTAAGAAAGAATAAAGGGAGAGAGAGGAAAAGATGGAGAGAAAGCCAGGAGGTCTGGGAAATTCGGGGATGGGTTCTGCCTGTTTTCACGGCTTTAACCATTTCCCAAATGACTGATGCCAGAAGTGATACGTAATAATGGAGGGAGGCGGAGTCCGGTTATTTATCTGCCCACTTCTTGATCGGGCGTTTATAGATGCCACCCATCTCATAGAGTTTTTCCTTATCGTGAACCATCTCCTTACGCTCGTAACCGACTTTGATGGGGAAATCCTTACTGAGCCAGATGGCTTCTTCAGGGCAAACTTCCTCGCAGAGACCGCAGTAGATGCAACGAATCATATCAATGTCGAATCCTTTAGGCGCCTTCTCGACGTGAGCATCAGGAGCATCAAAGGGGATTGCCCCAGGTTGAATGGCAATGGCGCGGGGAGGGCAGACAAATTCGCAAAGCTGGCAGGAGACACATTTTTCACGACCGTCCTCGTCCTTGACCAGAGTGGGAGCACCACGATACTGATCGGGATAGTTCCAGGTCTCTTCCGGATATTGCATGGTCA
The DNA here is from genome assembly GCA_039815855.1 of Verrucomicrobiota bacterium. Classification (GTDB taxonomy): domain Bacteria; phylum Verrucomicrobiota; class Verrucomicrobiia; order Methylacidiphilales; family JBCBYL01; genus JBCBYL01. Next base: position 19,040 of record JBCBYL010000034.1, on the reverse strand, counting down.
TCATGCCGGTGGCTGACATATCGAGAATACTGCGTTTCTTTGGTTCCTCATTTTTCTTGAGCTTGTCGTTACGTCCGAATCCCAGGAGTTGGGTAAAGGTGCGCCAGAGGTGAGAAAACGTGAGTTTGAATCCGCCAATGAAGGCAGGGAAGTAGAGCTTTTCAGCAGCAGTGAGTTGCGGGCGTTCGACGATCACGGTTTAAAAGTAATAAGGAATGCTGATTTATCAATGAGGAAAATACGATCTGGAATCCGGGGCTTCTGCCCGCGCCCAAGGAGCTGTCGTGGACAGAGAGGAAATCGAAGAAACGGAGGAGAGTTGGTTTCTTTGGTTAGGATTGTTTGATTACTGGATTGACCGAAGAATGTGATTTCGTAGTTTCGGCACGGATAGGAATTATAAGATCAAATGGAGGCATTGATATTTTGGATAGTCGCGGTGGGGGTGACGGTATCAGCGATTGCGGTTGTGGCTAATCGTAATCCGGTGGCCAGCGCGCTTTGTCTAGCGACGAGTTTTATCTTTTTGGCAATCGCCTTTCTATCTCTGCAGGCATTCTTTCTGGCCATGGTTCAGGTCATTGTTTACGCGGGAGCGGTGATGGTGCTATTTCTTTTCATCATCATGTTGCTGGATTTGAAGGCTGAGGAGAAGCGATCAATTTCCTGGGGGAAGCTTGCTTTATTGATTGTGCTCCTGGTGGTGCCTTTAGCCGTCTTCCAACAGATTGCGGGGGAAGTCAATGAGGAGACTGAAGTGCTGAGCTGGTCTGAGAACCAATCCTCTCTGGGAGTAAAAGAGTTAGGTGAAGCGCTTTTTCAGGAATATCTATTGCCCTTTGAAGCGACGGCGGTGCTTCTGTTGATTGCGACAATCGGGGTTGTTATCCTGAGCCAACGTCAGGCGACTCCTAAGAACCATGCGAAAGGGAGTGAAACCTCATGAATCCGTTGACCGATATTACTCTGGCACATTACTTAGGTCTGAGTGCGATTCTCTTCATGATCGGGGTGACGGGTGTTCTGATCCGCCGTAACGTGCTCATCATTTACATGTGCCTGGAAATGATGCTGAATGCGGCCAATCTGGCTCTGGTCTCATTCGATCGATTTCAGGATACGGGCGGAAGTGGCCAAATCCTCGTCTTCTTTATCATTACGGTGGCCGCGGCTGAAGTAGCGGTCGGATTAGCGCTGATCGTGGCCCTGTACCGGAAATTGCAAAAAACGGATATCGCCCAACTGGCGGGGCTCAAATTTTAGTCTGGAAACCATCCTGATGAATTGGCTTATCCTTCTCCCCCCGCTGTTAGCTGCGATCGTGATTACACTCTTCACGCGTCCATTTCCGAAGCTTTCATCCTATATCTCGATTGCGGCCTGTCTGGTCTCAGCAGTCGGATCGGGAATTCTTCTCTTTTCGGATCAGGCGAGTGGGATGTTGGATTGGGAGTGGATGAACCTGCCCGGTCTGCGGATTACGATCGGCGCCATGGGGGACCCGCTGGCGCGGATGATGTTAGTGGTTGTGACCTGGGTTGGACTATTGATTCACTTTTTCTCACTGGGATACATGGCTAAGGATCCGGGGAAAGCACGCTTCTTTGCCCAGCTCTCACTCTTCATGTTTTCCATGATCGGTATCGTGCTGGCGAACAACCTGGTCATGATGTTTATCTTCTGGGAACTGGTCGGCTTGAGTTCCTACCTTCTGATCGGGTTTTGGTTCCAGCGTCCAGCGGCTGCGGAAGCCTCGAAAAAAGCATTTATTGTCAACCGGGTCGGGGACTTCGGATTTCTTCTGGGGATTCTCGGGGTTTGGGCAACGTTTGGGACGGTTGATTTTGCTGAATTGGAGAAAGTGATTTCAAACGGTGTCGGGGCTAATCCAATCACTCAAGGAGGCCTGATGTTGATGGCTCTTGGACTGTTTATGGGCTGTATGGGAAAATCTGCACAGTTCCCGTTGCATGTCTGGTTACCGGATGCGATGGAGGGACCCACTCCAGTTTCTGCTCTGATCCATGCGGCCACCATGGTTGCCGCCGGAGTTTATATGCTCTGCCGCGTTTTCTTTATTCTCGACCTCTCTCCAGCAGCTCTTCAGGTGATCGCCTGGATCGGGATGGGGACAGCCCTCTTTGCCGCGGTGATTGCAACCCGACAAAATGATATTAAGCGTATCCTGGCTTATTCAACCCTTTCGCAATTGGGATACATGGTTTCTGCAGTCGGGATGGCAGGCGCGATCGAGCATCCGGAATACGGAACGACGGCGGCGATGTATCACTTGACGACGCATGCTTTCTTTAAGGCACTCCTCTTCCTCGGGGCAGGATCAGTCATTCATTCCTTACATCATGAGCAGAACATCTGGAAAATGGGTGGATTGATTAAAAAGATGCCAGTCACAGGCTGGACCTTTGTCATCGGAACCTTAGCGCTCATGGGCTGTCCTTACATCACTGCAGGCTTCTGGAGTAAGGAGGCAATCCTGGCCGTAGCCCTGGAGGCAAATCCGGTCCTCTGTATCCTTGGTTTTGTTACCGCACTGCTGACCTCCTTCTACATGACACGCCTGGTCATTGTCGCCTTCTTTGGACAACCTCGCGGTGATGAGGTGGAGCACGCCCACGAATCACCATTGGTCATGACGGTTCCATTGGTGCTGTTAGCGATTCCTTCTCTGATTGCCGGGTACCTCCATATCGACCAGTTCATTGCCGGAGGGAAGGTGGAGCATCATGTGGATTTCCTCTTACTGGGTGGCTCGTTTGTTGTCTTTGCCGGAGGCCTGGCCGCTGGCTGGTATGTTTATTGGCAGAAGAATGAGGAACCGCTCACGTTTGGTTTCCTCAAACTGGCTGAGAATAAATTCTATTTCGATGAACTGTATGCGGCCACCATCGTGCGTGGACAAGATTTGCTGGCACAGGCAATGGCCTGGTTTGATCAATGGATCATTGGAGCAGTTCTGGTTCGCGGAGTGGGGGCGACTGCTGGACTACTAGGGCAGTGTTTCCGCCTCTTCCAGAATGGAATGATTCAGACCTATGCCTGGATCTTTCTTCTCGGGGTTCTGCTGCTTTGTCTGGTAATGGGGGTTTTAAGCTGATGAGCGAGCTATTGCTTATTTGTTTAGCTTCACCTTTAGCTGCGGTTACGGCCATTGCTTTTGGTGCGCCTGCGCGAAAGAGCGCGTTGATCGCTGCTCTGGTCAGTCTTATTGGAACACTTGTCTTAGCAATCAATTTTGATCCGACTGCTTCCGGTTATCAGTTCGTCACTGAAACGGAGCCTCTCGCACTGGATTCATTCTTTAACATCCAATTTGCCGTTGGGCTGGATGGGATCAATTTACCCTTAGTCCTCCTGACCAGTGTGGTTGGGTTAGCAGCAATTTTGGCTGTGCCGTCTCGAATCTCAAGTGAGGAGAACCAAGCCGGAGAAGGGGGCTACTTCATCAACTTGCTTCTTATTCTTTTTGGGGCGATGGGTGCATTTGCCTCTCTCGACTTATTTTATCTCTACATCTTCCATGAAGTGGCATTGATCCCAACCTTTCTCCTCATGGGGTATTGGGGGAATGGCGACAAGCGTTTCTCTGCGACGCAGCTAGCCCTTTATTTGATGACTGGAAGCTTGATCCTGTTAGGAGGAATATTTGCCTTCTATTTCTCTATGCCGGAAGGAATGCAGACGATGGACCTGAGGGAAATGGAGGCCGTCATGGATGGGAAGGCTCAGAGTGCGGTCCTTCCTCTCCTTGTCGTAGGGTTTGGGATCCTCGTTTCTCTCTTTCCTTTCCATAGTTGGGCTCCGTCCGCCTATGCGAATTCTCCAGCTCCGGTGGCTATGCTCCATGCCGGTGTGCTGAAGAAATTCGGGATTTATGGCCTTCTCCGGTTAGCGGTTCCTTTCCTGCCGGAGGGAATGGAATCCTGGACGAATGTTTTTTGTGTTCTTCTCCTGATGAACGTCCTTTACGTCGGACTGGTAACCATCCATCAGAAAAAATTGGATTTCCTTCTCGGTTACTCATCAGTGATGCATATGGGATACCTCTTCCTTGGCCTTTTCTCAATGAAGGCAATCGGGCTGAGCGGTGTCATCCTCCTCATGGTCGGACACGGCCTCAGCACCGCGTTGTTATTCGGCCTGGCCGGGGAAATTCGAGATCGAGCCGGCACACTTGAATTTTCCAAACTGGGAGGCCTGGCCACCAAAGCCCCGCTGCTTTCGTTCCTTTTTATTATTGGAGCGATGGCCTCCATCGGTCTCCCTGGCTTAGCAAATTTCTCTGGTGAAATTCTCATTTATTTTGGGGCTTGGGAAGCGGGCTTGTATTGGGTTACTGCTATGTCCGTTCTCGGCATTGTGATTTCCGCTGTCTACATGTTAAGAGCAGTGCGCAGCGTTTTTTATGGAGAGCTGAGTCCGGAGAGTGGTCGTGTGAATGATCTGGTGCAATGGAAAGAGCGTATTCCCTACCTGATCCTGGTGGTGGGACTGATTCTGGTCGGGATTTATCCAAAGCTGATCTTAAAATGGAGTGAGACACTGTTCGGTGCCTAGGAATAGAAGATGAATTTTATGCACATATTCTCCAGTCCTGAAGTCATTCTGCTCCTGACTGCTGTCCTCATTCTCGTTTTTGAATCGGTGCTGACCAAGTTCAGTGATCATGCCGTCAGAATGTTTGCCATTTTCGGAGCGCTCCTCGCTCTCGGTGCCTGTTTTTGTCCCTGGTCTGGAGCCTTGGGCTCGATAGGCAGTTCAACAGATTTGATTTTTTATGAAGCGGATGGGCTGGCTCAGTTTTTCCGGCTTCTTTTCCTCATTACGGTTATTTTCGTTCTCTGGATGACCGGTGACTACCAGAAACGCTTTCCAGTCGCAGGGCGGGAATTTTGTGCCATTCCATTGTTAACGACGGTTGGGATGATATTGGTTGCTTCAGCAAAGGATTGGACACTTGTCTTTGTCGGGCTAGAGATCGTGACCATTTCATTTTACGTGTTGGTCGCTTACCAGAGGAATCTGGCCAGTTCGCTAGAAGCGGGAGTGAAATACTTGATTATCGGGGCACTTTCTACTGGAACCCTCGTCTATGGAATTGCCTTCTGGTTCGGTACGACACAAAGCACCCAGTTAGATGCTCTGGCTTTTGTCATGTCAGATGATGGGGCTCTGAGCACCTCCGTACTGTTATCAGCAGCGCTGATTCTGGCTGGAGTTGGCTTTAAAATGGCGGCAGTTCCATTCCACGCCTGGGCTCCAGATGTTTACCAAGGTGCACCGACTCCCGTAACAGCCTACCTGGCTACGGGATCGAAGGCGGTGGGTGTCGTGTTACTGATTCGTCTGTTCTACCTGACCGGTCTCGGGATGCAGGAATTAGAAAGTCAAGTGAGTCTGATTATCGGAATTTTAGCAGCTGCCAGCTTGCTCCTGGGTGGCCTGGCCGCCCTGCCTCAGTTTAACCTCAAGAGGGTGCTGGGGTACTCAAGTATCACCCATGCGGGATTTATCCTTCTTGGATTGAGTGCCTGTTGGCAAGGGCGTGAATTAGGACTCGAAGCTGTCTTGATTTATCTCGTGGTCTACATCCCTGCTTCGATTCTCGTCTTTTGGATTTTATCGACCTATGCCGATGAACTGGATGGAGGTGAATATTCTGCATTCCACGGGCTCGGAAAAAGAAGTCCACTGGTCGCCTTCGCAATCCTGATCGGATTGGTTTCGATGGCGGGAATACCACCGCTAGGTGGCTTTATCGGAAAATTTGCGGTCATGGCCGCTGTTTGGGAAGCTGGCTCCTATTGGTTATTTTTCATCGGTCTAGCGACCGCAGTGATGGGAATTTACTATTACCTTCAAGTGGTCAAGTTGATGTATTGGAACGAACCAGAAGAGGGCGGCCCTACATTCCATCTCTCCATTTCGACAAAGGTGGTGATCGGTCTGCTTTCAGCTTTCCTTCTACTCATTGGACTCTGGCCTAAGCCACTTGAATGGATGGTGGGATGGGTGTTGACCCCATCATGATCCTGGATCAACACCTTGGCAATCAGGTGATTAAAGACTAAGTTCTTCATACCATGGCAGAGGAAGTAAATTACAAGGTCGGTAGTGAGAAGCTGGTCAAGTTGACTGAAAATGCATCAAAGCGCATGCGCAGTCTCCTAGATAAGCATGCTAAAGAGGGGGGAGCTCTCAGGGTCGCTGTCGTCGGTGGAGGCTGCTCAGGACTCTCTTACAAGATGGAAGTCTGTGATGGACCTAAGGAAAAGGACTTTCTCATTCAATCGCTAGACGTTCCGATCGTGGTTGATCCTAAATCTGCACTCTTTGTCAGTGGTTCCGAGATTGATTTCAGTGATGATTTACAGTCCGGTGGCTTTAAAGTCAAAAATCCCAATGCGGTTTCTCACTGTTCCTGCGGCGAGAGTTTCAGTGCTTAATTGCTGAGGATAACCGACTTGCATCTTTCTACGCATTTTATAAAATAATAATTATGTCAGGTGAGGTTATCTCGGACTTAACGCCTATTGGAATTCTCAGTTTTCTAGATCAGGAATCACTCGAGGCGCTTAAATATCATGGAACCTTTGGTGAATATGGGCCAGGGGAGGTCATCATCAATGAAGGTGAGCGCCAATATAGCCTCTGGTATGTGATCAGTGGGACAATGGAAGTCTATATCACCACTTCAGCTAAAGAGGTAAAAGTTGCTGAAATCGGTCCTGGTGACTGTCTCGGTGAGGTCAGTGTTTTTGAACCCGGTGAAGCCTCAGCTTCAGTTCGTGTCATGGAAACGGCCGTGCTCTGGAACCTGGATGTGAGTCAGCTCCAGACTTTTTTTGAGAAATTACCGATTGCTGGCGGCCAACTGATGTTGGGGATTGCCCAGTTACTTTCCAGACGTTTACGGGATGCTAATCAGCAAATCATGCAAAACCAGCTTACTCCAAAACACTTGAGTGTAAGAAGTTCCACAGGTGCTCCTGCTCCGATCAAAGCGGATACGGTGAATACTCCAGAAAAAGGGGGAAGTGGACTCTTCGGGCTCTTCGGCGGGGCTTCAGCTAAAGATAAGCCGAAGATCTCAACCGAAATTAAGAAGTAATCTGGCGGTCTTGCGTTCTGGCTAAGGTAACCGAATCCGTTTCAGCCACTAGCAGTCCTTATCTAACGTCTCTCTAATACGGAATCAACCTGAACAGATAAAGTGGCCGCGGGAATACCGTTGAGTTTCAATTTGGAACTCAGGAAGTCATGAAATGAGTTCCTGATGGTTTTGCAGTCGATCACCCGTTGTGCGCACTTGTATTGATTTGGTATCATTTATCTTCTCATGTCATATCGTGTTCAAATGGGAATCGGAATCGCACCAGCTACAGGGTAATCGAGAGTGCAGGGATAAGACTGGCCAGAAGCCCAAAGAGCAGCGCCCCAGCTAATACGGTGGCAGGTGTGAGCAGCATGCCAGATATTTCATAACGCTTAATCCGACGTAAGACCCACCAGGTGTGCATCAGGAAACAAAAGCCCACCGTCCAAATGGTGGCAATGGTGCCTACCAATACTGCCATCACCAGCCAGTAACTGGAAAGGTGACGGACGACCATCGATTCGAGTTCTAAGAGGATGCCACCCGGGGCAATAAAATAGAGTCCCATTTGTAGAATGAGGGTGAGCAGACTGGCGATTGCCGAAAAGATGAAGCAAACGCTCGAGACAGTAATCGGCTCTTTTTTGGGTGTGTAGCGCATCTGATTATTCTCCGATTATTTTGACCAAAACACGCTTTTTCCGAAGCCCGTCGAATTCACCGTAAAAGATCTGCTCCCATGGCCCAAAGTCGAGCGCTCCTCCGGTGATGGCCACAACGACTTCACGCCCCATGATGGTGCGTTTCAAGTGTGCATCTGCATTATCTTCATAACCGTTATGCTTATACTGGCTGTGCGGTTTTTCAGGAGCGAGTTTTTCCAGCCAAACCTCATAGTCATGATGTAAACCGGATTCATCATCGTTAATGAAGACAGAGGCGCTGATGTGCATGGCATTGACGAGGCAGAGTCCTTCCTGAATCTCGCTTTCAATAAGAGCTTCCTGAACTTCAGACGTGATGTTGATCAATTGTCGACGCTGCGTGATATCAAACCAGAGCTCTTTACGGAACGATTTCATGTAACCTGATCATATAAACGAATGAGTAAGCTGTCTAGTCAGCTGCGCAATGGCTTCGGCAGGTCCAGTTTTTGTAACTGAATCGAAGATTCAGACAAAAACTGGAGGCGGAGGCCGGAATCGGGCACTTCATATCCTCAATATATGCCAGAATAACCGAAAACTGGCCCAAAACAATCCAAAATGAGGCCATTACAACCCCGCTGGCACTGGCAGTTTCGCTGACAGTTTATTGGGGATTAATGGGGATCTTGCTGAAACGGATGGAACTGCTTCCCAAACTAATCACCTCAATGTAGATATGCGCAGCTAATTGACGGCTACCGTCTGGTAAAGGAGTCCTTGCCTTCATTTTTTATCGCTTTCTTTCTGGACTTCAGTTGAGTTTAGATTTGCGGCCCCAAAGGGGATGTGGACACAAGGAATTTCATCAGCAATACCCTCCAGATGGGCAAGCTGATCATCAAGGAAAAGGTGAGGCTTGAATACCTTCAAAACACGACTTTTTTCGATTCCTCCCATTAGAAATGTTTCAGTCGCGTGAAGTCCCCACTCTTCAAGAGTCCGAATAAGGCGCTTATGAGCCGGAGCGTTCCTCGCGGTGATAATAGCAATTCGGAGTAGCGGAGAATATGTAGGATCTTCTTTGCTTTTTTTTGCCTCAACCTTCTGCCAAAATGAAAGCTTTCGTGCGAGATTCTGAAGAGGTCCCGGCTCAAGTGGCTCATCTGCTTTTTTTTGCTCTGAATGGTGAAACAGATCAAGGCCTTCGCTCTGGTAGACTTTTTCTGCTTCATCGCTCGCAAGGACACAGTCGAAGTCGAAAGCTATCCGAAGTTCGTCTGAGGTTGGTTCATCAGAAGCTTTAGTTGGGAGAACAAGTCCTGCAGGAAATCCCTGCTCAATAGCGCCGCGCACATCTTCTTCATTAGCACTTAGGAAGAGTGCCGCGTTGAATGAATCGACATAGGGATATGGGTCTTTTCCGCAAAGGAACGCTCCTCTACTAATCTCTAAACCGTAGTGCTTGCAAGACTCAAAAAACCTACGCCCAGTATCAGGATCATTTCGAGAAAGCACAATGACCTCAACCGGCTGCTCGTCGGGAAAGGCTTTGTTAAGATGTAGTAGGCGGCGAATAAAGGGAAATGCGACTCCTTCGGCGAATGGTTCATGGATTCTCTCCAACTGGTGCTTGCGATAGGCATCCTCACCTTTTTCCCGAAATACTTCGTCGGCAGCTCGCATTTCGAACACAGCACTGCTCGAAATGGCTACGACAAGTTTGCGTTCAATCGGGTATGGCATCGGTTATTGAGCTGATTTTAATACACTTTTAGAGCTCATTAGTAGCGGGAGAGAAGGCTTCTTTGAGGACGGCTTGGAGGAGGTCGGCGGCGTGGGTGCGGGAACGCTCGATCTCGGCTTCGAGTTCGCGGCAGGTGGCCATGAGGGCTTCGACCCGTTCGACGATGGCGGCTTGCTCGGCGAGGGGTGGGAGGGGGATCGCAGTCCGCTTTAGATTGTCTTGCGAAATGTTTACTTGGCTCTGCGCCATCCCCTGTTTGCTGTCTTCTATGAGCTTTTGAAACAGAGACGTGTTTGCGAAGAGCTCGATATACAAACCGTTCATAATAATTGGATGAAACCGAATGATCTTATCGCTTATCATTAGCTTGTCTCGCGTAGCCCGCACATACGCACAAATACCAACGCGGTTCGATGGACCGGCTCGCGTTATCAGGATATCTCCGACTTTTGTCTCGTGCTTTGGACGGGGTTCAAGCCGTGCGGGAAGCTTTTTGTTCTCTGATTCTACATACTCTCCAATTTGAACTGCGGTGGTTTTAAGAACTCCCCAAGTTCCTTCTGGAGCAGGATTGTCTAGACACTTTGGGCTCCAGCCAGATTCAGTTCTGTTGATGATTTCACCAAGTCGACACCACTCCCACCCATCAGGAATCTCGAAGGTGATTTCTTCGGGGGTGATTTCGGGGAGGGGTTTTTCTTTGCGGATTTTCTTTTCGGCGATGAGGCGGGCTTTTTCGGCCTGGATGCGTTGGAGGAGTTCGCTGGCGGGTTCCACCTTCGCCGAAGCTTCGGTGGACAGGTCGCCTACCGGGTTTGCGGTGCGCCAGTCCGCCGTCAGCTTGCCCTGAATCGCCTCCTGCAGGATGGCTTGCTTGAGCTTGCCGAGGAGGGCTTGCTGGTGGGTGATTTCGTGATTCAGTTTGAGTTGTTCGACGCGGACTTCGTTTAGTCGCTTTGCTATCGTAATCTGCTCGATAAGCTTTGGAAGAGATACTCTTAGTGGAAGAATGTGCTTCGGTTTTAATTCAGTTTTGATGCCACCTGGAATCTGTTCTTTCAGTAGTTCGCTAAACTCGGAACTCCTGAAAAACCACTTCAGGAAGTCGACGGAAATCTGGTCTGGGTCGAATTCGTAGGACGAGTAGTGAATTGTAGCCAACACATCGTCATCGCCCTCATAGACAGCAATTGCGCCTTTGGCGGCATTTATACCGGAGATGACCAAATCACCGGTTTTCACACGGATCATGTTGGTTTTTGTATCGGTTTCCGTGTCTAAGTGGATTGCACCCGAAAAATCGATTTTCTTTATGCGCTGCAACCCGAGACGATTTGCCTCTTCGTATTTGATCCGGCCCACTCGTTCGTTAAGGAACTCGGATAGCTTTGTCGGGTGCCAGCTCATCCAATTTTCTCCTTAAGTGAGTGAAGAAGTTTATGGGTCTTCTTCAATGAGACATCGATCCTTGCCAGTACTTCAGAGGCAGAGAGTTCCGCTTCTTCCTCCTCCCGATGCGGATTCTTCACATCTAAATCAAAGCCCTTTTTTAAGTCCCCTACCTTCACCTTCCAGGCGACTTCGCTTTCCTCGCGATTTTCCCACCATTCGATCATGGGAGCGAATTCCTCGAACTGGATCGCTTTGGTTTTTGAGTAGCTTTTCTGCCCCTCGGGAAGGCGGTGCTCGTAATACCAGATTTCCTTCGTGGGTGTGCCTTTTTGAAAGAAGAGCAGGTTGGTGGAGACGGTGGCGGGGTGGAAGGTGGACTGCGGGAGGCGGACGATGGTGTGGAGGTTGCAGTCGGTGAGGAGTTTCTCGCGGATGCGCTCCTTGTAGCCGTCGCCAGTGATGCAGCCGTCGGGCAGGACGATGGCGCAGCGACCTCCGGGCTTGAGGAGTTGGAGCATGAGGATGACGAAGAGGTCGGCGGATTCCCGGCAGCGGTAGGAGGCGGGGAAGTTGGTCTCGACGCCGTCGGCGATGCTGGCGCCGAAGGGTGGATTGGCGAGGATGCAGTCGACCTGTTGCTTGGGGCCGATGGCGTTGTATTCCGTCTTGAGGCTGTCGAGGTAGTGCCAGTCGGGCACGTCGATGCCGTGGAGAATGAGGTTGGTGAGACCGAGCACGTAGGAGACGGGCTTGAGCTCCCAGCCGGTGATGGATTGTTGCAGGCGGGCTTCGTCGTCGAGGGTGTGGACTTCGTTCTCGCGGATGTGGTCGATGGCGGCGGTGAGGAACCCTCCGGTGCCCGCTGCGGGATCGAGCACGGTTTCGCCGAGGGTGGGGTTGGTCATCTGTGTCATCAGCTGAGTGATTGCGCGGGGCGTGTAGTATTCGCCCTTGTTCCCGGCGTCACGCAATTCGACTAGAATGGACTCGTAAACAGTGCCGAAGATGTGGCGGTCGTCGGAGTTATTGAAGTCGAAGCCGTTGAGCTGGTTGATGACTTTGCGCATCTCGAATCCGGACTTCATGTAGTTGTTCGAGCCGTCGAAGACCTCGCGAACGATGGCAGCGCGTTGCGGGGCCTTGGTCGACTGAAGTTCCTTGAGGCAGGCGAAGAGGCCGTCGGAGGGGTGATCAATGAAGAGGATGAGATCTTTTCCGGTCATGCCCTCGGGATCAGTGGCCCAGTTGCGCCACTTGAATTTTTCGGGAATGACGGAGGTGTAGTCGTCCCGGATGAGTTCGAGTTCCTGATCTTTTTCGTCGAGGATTTTCAGAAAGAGCATCCAGCCGACTTGCTCCAGTCGTTGAGCATCTCCGGAGACGCCCCGGTCCTGCCGCATGATGTTGCGGACGTTTTTTACGATGGATGATATATTTGGCATATTTGTTTAAGCAGCGATGTAGAGCTGATCGGTGAGTTCGTGAACGGCTTTGGTATACTCGGGCTTTCCTCCAAAAGCTCTTACCAACTCGGGAGCGGTACCGAGTCTCTTGATCGGATCCAAGGTAAGAATCGCTACATCCTCCAAGTCCAAGAAGCCGTCATCAGAATATTTATCAAGTAGACTATCGAGCACCTTCTGAGCGAGTGGTCCATACTTGGTGAAGTAGTTCTGTTTCCTGACGTTAGCTGCCCTTTCACGACGGGTTAGCGGTTTCTGGTCAAATGCGACATGGCAGATCAGGTCAAATGGGTCAAAGGCGGAGCCGACCTCCTCTTTCAAAGCAGCGAAAATGACCCCCTGGGTTTCCAGCTCATTAACGATGACTCGCTTTTTGTCAGCCTCCTTCCACTTGGTCAGGAAGGTGTCCAGGCTGGCGTAATTACTGAGGACATTCTTACGGGTGTAGTCGCGGAGGCTCTCTGTGATAATTTTGCCGTCTGCGCCCATGTATTGGACACGTTCTTTGATGATCAGGACTTCAATGCCATTGACGGTTACCTTGCGCTTTAATCCGGGCTTGTTGGGATCTTCTTTAATGGTGATATCGGGCTTCTCAGGCTCGGTAAAGGTGACTTCTTCTCCGGTTGAGTCATCAATGACAGGGGTGTCATCCACTTCTTCCTCTGTGCCTGATATGTCGTCGTGTTCGGTGGCCACTTTGACGCGGACAGGATCGCCATCGAAATCCTTATCGGCAAAAAGGGATGTTACGCTGCGAAAGTCCATAATGGTGAAGTAGTGCTTTCCGAAGTCCTCATTTATGCGGGTGCCCCGACCAATGATCTGCTTGAACTCGGTCATAGAGCCGATATTGGAGTCCAGGACGATCAGCTTACAGGTCTGAGCATCAACGCCGGTGGTCATGAGTTTAGAGGTGGTAGCGATGACTGGATATAGCTCGGTGGGGCTGATGAAGGCGTCCAGATGGCGTTTACCTTCTTCGTTATCTCCGGTGATCTGCATCACATATTTACTATTTTCCGATACGAGATCTGAGTTGGCATTGACCAGTTCATTTCGCATGCCTTCGGCGTGTTCGATATCGACGCAAAAGACAATGGTCTTCGAGTATCTGTCACTGCCCTTGAGAAATTCTGAGACCTTTTTGGCCACGAGCTGACGGCGCTCTTCGACGACTATATTCTTATCGAAATCTGTGCGGTTGTAGATGCGGTCCTCGACAAATTCGCCGTCCTTATCCTTGAAACCTTTGGGCGGCCGCCAGCCTTCGGCGTCGATGTCGAGGGTGACTTTGATAACTTTATACGGAGCAAGAAATCCATCATCGATGCCCTGTTTTAAGGAATAGGTATAAAGAGGCTCGCCAAAATATTCGGTACTGGAGACTTCCTTTGTCTCCTTCGGTGTGGCGGTCATGCCGATATGTGTCGCGTTCTGGAAATACTCGAGAATTTCCCGCCATTTACTGTCTTCACGGGCACTACCCCGGTGGCACTCATCGACAATAACCATATCAAAAAAGTCAGGGCTGAATTGTTTATAGGCGTCTTCGCTTTTGGTGTCTGAGAGCCCTTGGTAGAGGGCCAGGTAGATGTTGTAAGCGGTATCGATCTGCTTGTTCTTAATGATCGTCATTGCATCCTTGAAGTGACGGAAATCACCTCTTGCGGTCTGATCGATTAGGGCGGTTCGGTCGGCAAGGAAGAGAATGCGTTTCTTGAGGCCGCTTTTCCAGAGCCGGTAAATGATCTGAAAGGCGGTATAAGTTTTTCCTGTGCCGGTGGCCATGACTAAAAGGTGGCGGCCATTTCCTTCATTTTTGGCAATTGCCTCTACCGTTCGGTTGATAGCGATTTGCTGGTAATATCGAGGTGCGCGCCCGGAGCTATCAAAGTAGTATTCCTGAGAGACTACAGGCTCAATCTCGTCAGATATGCCCTTAAATGCCTTGTATTTAAGCCAGAGAGCCTCGGGAGTGGGAAATTCGTCTAGGGACAGTGTCTTTTCCAATTTCCCACCTGAGGCTGTTTTATCGTGAAATAGAAAGCCATCTCCATTGCTGCTAAATACGAAGGGGATGTCCAGGGTATCGGCGTAGCCTAAGGCCTGCTGAAGACCTGAGCCGACACTGTGGCTATTATCCTTCGCTTCTATGACCGCTATGGGGATATTCGGTTTGTAATAGAGGATATAATCAGCCCGCTTCTTAGTGCCTCGAGTGTGGAGCTTTCCCCGGACGTAAATGCGACCATCGGTGAACGAGACCTCTTCACGCACTTGCGCATCTATATCCCACCCAGCTTTTACGATGCCAGGAGTAATAAATTTTGTGCAAATATCGCGTTCGCTGAGGTTTTTTTTATTCATTCTTTCTCCACTGAATAAGCAACCTGCCAACAACTTTTCTGTTCTTCCAGCGGAATCGAAGTTCCATGAATGACAGGGACAAGTGCTGTAGCCTTACAGGATGCAGCTCTTGTTGGTTCCCAGCGAGTGACGGTATTGGATTGCTTGCAATTCGAGACGGTCACGAGCTTTTCCAGTTGGTTTTAAAATCATCAATGGTTTGCATTACTTCGTCAAAATCAGGTGCCGTTCTTGAAAACATTTCCCCACTCATATCCCTGTAGTCGGATCGCCAATAGTCCATCAGGTCGGTCTGAGGAATGAGACGAAGTTCCCCATACTTTAAAGTGGTGTAATCCACCCAACTTTGCCGGAAGAAGACGGGACGATGTTCGGCCACTTTTTCGAACAGTTTCCGGTCCTGAATCGCTCTTCCAGCGACCCCTTTTCGGATCAACTGGTAGAGGTCATAGTAGTGCCGGGAGAGTCCGGGCTTGCGTTTCTTGTCTGCCGGTCGAAATCCTTCCTCGTGGAGCAGCATAGCCTTTTCAAGAAAGGTGCGTTCTGCATTCACGGCCATTACCTCGCAGGAAGCGGGCTTAAAGGCGTCTGGAAAGCATTCTGAAACGAATGGTGTAACGGTGGCAGTAGAGGACGGCTCCGGGTCTGAACGCGCCCCAAATTCCATTTTTACATCCCGGCGCATTTGTCGTGGGACATCAGGAAATAGAGACGGATAAAGAAAAAGAATCGTTTGACGCTGAGGATCGTCATCATCTTCAGCCATCTTTAAAGACCAATCGCCGCCTTTCAAAATTGAAGAAAAGTGTGTTTCAAGGGTTGGCAAAAGCTCTGTCTTTACCTGTTCCTGACTCGCCTTTTTAAGCTCCTCTAAGCGATTTTTTGTCTGCTTTTTACTGGGTGCGCTCGCAGGATCTTTGTCTTTTCCAAATCCGAGGAATTCGCGATCAATAACGAGATCGATATCCTCCGAGAAACGTTCGATCAGCTTCCAGGCTTTGGACAAAGAAGTGCCTCCCTTGAAGGTCAAATGCTGGCCCCATTCCGGCAGGGAAAAGAGCTCTTTGAGTGTCCAACAAACCCAAAAGTCTTTTTCAACAACGAAGGGCAGATGTCCCATTTTAGCAGCGGTCTGCTCAAAATAGAGTTTCCTTTCCTTGTCCGGAAGATTGGCACACTGGTCCATAGCTAAACGTCCTGCGTGATATCCCGAATGATTTTCCTAATCCACTCTGGGGCATATTGAATGTCGGCCAATAGGGTCTGCTTTTCATCGTCAGAAAGCCTTTTCTTGAGCGTAGCTACCACATCCTGATTGATGTTGTCCTTTCCAATATACTGCAACGCCTGGGTGACAATGCCGCTGATCCGGCCTTCCGTGGCCATTTTATCGGGATCGTCAGTCTTCTTAAGTTCAATAATCTGATTGCCTACCCGCAGTTCCTTAGGTGAGCCGTCGGTAAGGAAGACGGCTCTGAGTGGAACTTGTAGGCTCAATCCTAGAAGATTGGCTGCATAGGCCCCTGAAGGCTGCATACGGATCGAATCCCGTTCCTTGATGGCCTGGGCGATCTGATCAATAGAAGGGGCCAAAATGCCCAATTTTGGGTGCTTCTTGGGGTAGTAGAAAAGACCTCTTCCAACCCGATCAATTAGTTTGTCTTTTTCCAGCCGGATCAGGCTAATTTTGACCGCTTCAGAGCTTCCCAAATCGGAAAAGTGCTTTGGCGTAAACACCCAACCTCTTCTTTTGGCTCTAATTCTTTTAAGAATCTTGTTTTCAATACTTTGTGTCATATGCAATAGGGTGAAATCTGTACCAAAAATCTATATATTTTTGGTACAAGAAACAACAGCAGAATATGTCTTATTATATTGACACAAATGTTTACACTATGCACCCTTCGGGACTACACGAAGGGTGCATATCATCTCGCGCACGTGCGCGAGCCGGTGAACACCGGAAAACTTGTTTCCGGTGTTCACCGGCTGGGACCTATATCGTGGCTTTGCTTAGCAAAGCCACGATATAGAGTAAATTTTGGATTTAACGAAATCTGCCTAATTGCCGTCGCAAATCCTGTAATTCCCTGTCGAATCGATCTAAGCGATTGCAGCATTCGCTGACCACATTGGTCAATTGCTCCACAGATTCGAGCAATTCGGGCTCTGTTCCCGTTAGATTCCTGGGGTGCAAGTGTTTTGCAAAGGATTCCAACTGCCCTGCTAATTCGCAGATTTGAGCTTCGTGCGAAGCCTGTAGCTCGTCCAAAGCTTTGTGAAAATGGGTTAGCAATTGACTCGTTTTCATAGTTTTCTTCTTTTTTAAGCCGGGCCGCTGCCCGCAGGGACTGTTCGTGTCTAGCTCTTTGCCGTTTGGCTCTTGCCTCTAGAAGGGGCTGTAACCTGGTTACAGCCTCGGGGATTGGTTCTGGCTCCAGAACAGGTTGGTTGGCCAAGTCCTTTAGGGCCTGAACCGAAGTAAAGGACTCCCGGAAATACGCGCCACGAAGCCTGGTAAATTTGGAATCAGCCGGCTTTTTGATACCTAAATACTCTTTTGGAAATTTTCCAGACTTGCTCCGCTTCACTTCCCAACCCTGGCCTTCTAGAAAATCGACTAAACCCTCCCGGTTTTGAATTTCACCCGCAGAAACGCCATTGGAAATCATCGTATCCAGCAATTGCAGAAGCTCTTTTTTGGCTACGCTGGTCCTTTTGGGGATGGCGGTTAAGACAACAGATTCAGGGGCATTGGGTCGCGTGTAGCCCTCCTCTTGGTTGATTTTGTCGCGGAAGGCGTTGAATAGAGAACGGTCTCGTTGATCTAGGTAGACCGTGATTTGCGAACGAGTAATCAGGTTCACCTGGGGAACGATGAAATGCAGTTCCGTTCGGCCTTTATCCGAGTGCTGAACCCAAAGATAGTTAAGCGAGTTTTCAGGCAATCCGGCCTGAGCTACATTTTCAAATTCGGCTATGTGCTCAATCGCTTTCTTGGAGGAAATCGACTCTTGGAACGATATACACCCGGAACAAAACCGCTGTTTGAAGGGCAAGGATTCGATGACAGCTTTAGTTATTTGCGGGCTGCCTTTCAAAATTTGAGCCGTTGGATTACGAGTCAAGTAATCGACATTAGCTTTTTCTCCACCAATGAAGCTAATGACCACGATCAGTTTCCACTTCCTCAATAATGCCCATCAAAATGGACAGGATTTTTGTTTTTTCTGCAGCATTTAATTGTGCAGTTCCATTCACACTACGAGCGATAGATTCCAATTGGCCCAAGAAGTAAGCGGTTTGAATAGGATCTGCTTTAGCAGATTTTTCTTTGATGTTTTGCGGTGGCTCCCGCTCCAAAAGCAAGGCTCGAACGAGCCCTGGAATTTTGCGCTTTTGGAAGCGTGAGTGGAGTTCTTGCTCCTCCTGTGGAGTAAGCCGCACTCGCAAACAGCGGGTTCTCTTTTCTTTTGTGGTTTTCATGATTCCGTTGAGGGGTTATCAGGGGAGCAGAGTTCCCCTGGACGAGGAAGGCAAGCGGCCAGAGGCCACTTGCCTAACCTCGCGGTTCCGGTTTTCGTGGCTTGTGGAAAAATTGGGCTCTCGCTGCTGTTTTTCTCGTAAATCATTAATTTTGCTGACTGCTAAAAAAACAGTTCCGAACCAGAGAATCATCAGTGCTGCACAATTTAGTGCTAATATCCAAAACCACTTTCTATATTCAAAATGTGCTGCCTTGGAGGTTTCAACACTCTGCTGAGGGCTGCTTCTATTGCGCAGTTTTTCGATCTCATTAAGAAGCTCTACCTGCTTATGGGTGAGGTCCTTTATTTTAGATTCGCTGGAATGATACAGCTCATACCAATTCTCTGGGGAGTATTCGTTGAATGCATCGAACTCCTCGTAGTCCCCTATGGGGCGTCCCAATTCCAAAGAACCTAAGAGAAGGCGAGAAACTCGTCTGGAAGTAATCGCATTTGCCAAAATAAAGACATGTTCCTTTTCAATCTGCATGCCTTCAAAATTGAGCGAGCTGGCTTGCCATTCTCCTTTCCAAACGTGGTGCCAAACAATTGCGGGATATCCATTCTCCCAGCACGGTTTTATATTGCAGATATCAGCCAGCTCCAATTCAACAGGTTGAGAATTGCCAAGCCAAATCTTTTGACCTCCACTATTGCCAAGCACGGCTCCTATGTTTTTTGCAATTTCCTCTTCCTCGTCCGTCATATCTCCTGTTACCAAAAAATCTGTGTCCTCAATTGAGATGGGCGGTGGATTTTTGCGAAGGTTCTCAATGTTCGTTT
>JBCBYL010000009.1:0-38605 GCA_039815855.1 Verrucomicrobiota bacterium | reverse complement strand
TACGCAAAGTGTTAAATCACCTCTGTGACCGACTGATGACGACGAAAACGGTTGAAAAAGACGGGTGGTCGTGAATTACTCTGTGCAATGAAGGTGTTAAGACCCAATGAGATTTTGCGATGGATTACAGAACGGAAGTACCTCTTCTTTTGTTTTCTGCTTCTGAGCTTTGTCTTTATGCAGTTGGTCGATCCCGGCTATGCGGATGCCAGAAACGAATCATTTTCCATCACCTTATTACATGCCTTCATTCTCAGTCTCATTAGCTGGGATCTGCTTCGATTGCGGACGACTCGTATTCTCTGGCTACTGGGGTTCGTCCTCTTAACCCTCTTTTCGAAGTATGCCTTTTCTCAGGGAGAAGATGGCTTAGCTCTGATTGAAGTCGCCCTCGCTTTACGGATTGGATTTTGTGTTGTCATTATCTGGCTCTTGATTTCGAGTTTGTTGCGTAAAGTAGAATTAGGGCAGGACGATATTTTCGCTGCGCTCTCCGTCTACCTCTTAGTAGGAATTGTTTTTGCAGAAGCTTATTTACTCCTCTTGGTTAACTATCCTCAAGAAACCCTGAGCATCCCATTTGGTGAATTGAAAATTGGAGACGTTTTTTATTTTAGTTTTATTACGCTTTCGACGATTGGCTTTGGAGATATAACGCCCTTGTCTCCCGTCGCGAGAGGATTGACGATTGTGGAAGGAGTGATTGGGGTGACCTTTCTGGCCACGATTGTCGCGCGCACTGTTTCCCGGCAGCATCATCGAGATCAGGCTTCTGAAAATCGCTTAGACCAGGACTAAGTCATTTTTGAATCGATGTATGGATGAATCTGATATTACTTTATTGGTTATGAAATTTGCATATCGAAACATCATGATGCTAGCAACTTGCCTGGGATTCATTTCCGGCTGTGCCTCAGTGAGTGTTGAAAATGAGCAGAAACTTTATGGTCAAGGGGGTGAAGTAAAACCTGAAGTGATCTATGTCATGCCTTTTGCAACCAATGGCGAATTCAATGTCGACCGAGAAGGAGTGGAGCTGATTGAATTTAAGCGCAATCTGCAGGAAATGATGATGGTCGCATTACAAGAACGGTTTCCAAAGCACCTCGTAACAACCACAACGGCTCAAAACTTTAGCCAGATTCCACACGGAAAGCATTGGGTGGTCGCTGGCCGCTTCACTCTGGTCAACCAGGGGAGTCGTGCGTTACGAGCAGTCGTCGGGTTTGGAGCTGGAGGTACAAAAGTAGAAACAGAAGTTTATGTCTATGACGCAGCGATTGATCGTCGAGGTCCATTCATGCGATTCCAAACCACTGGAGGGAGTGGAGCTCAACCGGGGGCAGTGACTAGCCTGAATCCGGTCGGAGCTGCTGTCTCCGCAGTAGGTGGAGCGGCCAAAGGACTTTCAGAGGATGTGGTCCGGACCTCGCGAATGATTACCGCAACCCTTTCAGAATACATGTTTAAGCGGGGCTGGATTCCTGAATCTCAGCGCTTAGAAGCAAAACGGTAGTCTAGTCCTACTTGGATTTCAGACGGGGATTGTCCGGATATAGAATAGTTTTAGGCAGGTTGAAGGCTCGAAAGCACAAATTGGCACCCGACACAAACCAGTAGAAAACCCATAATGCGTGTTAAGGCATCAATGCCCGTGTGGCCTAATAGTTTAAAGACGAGGTCGGAGCTGCGTAGGACGAGCCAACAGATAAGAGCTGAGAGAAAAATCCCGAACGTTACGATGGCATAGCCAGCGACTCGGTTGGTGAGGATTTCTTCACTTCCTGCGTGGGCAGCCATCGAAATAATAACAGATATCGCTCCTGGACCGCTCATCATAGGTAAGGCAAGTGGGACGAAGGCGACCGATTGAGGATCATCCACCGCCTCATGGCCACTGGATGACTTTTGGCTATCCGGGAATAACATGCGAAATCCCATATAGGCAATAATCAGTCCGCCAGCTATTCGCAGTGCTTCGAGGCTGATGCCAAAAAACTTGAGTAGAAAGACACCAAAAAAGAGGAAGACGATTAGAATCGCTGCCATATATAAACAGGCATAGGTGGCTGTTTTCACTCTCTTCGTCTTAGAGAGTTCAGCAGTCATGCTGATAAACACAGGTGCAGCAGCCAGTGGATTCGCGATTGGGACTAATCCGGCGATCACTAACCCTACATACCCGGCAATTTCAAAAATCAGATTCATCGTCAGAGTTTATCCTAAATTGACTGTTGTCCAGCTGGCTGGGAAGGTTCATCCGGCCGATTCGACCATTCGATCTGTAATGGGCTGGAGCTATCGAGATGGATATCACGTTGTGGGAAAGCAATCACGATATTGGCTTGTTTGAGCATTTCATCAATGACATGGCGTAATTCACTGCTAATCGTCATTCTATGATCCGCCGAACACCAAAAGTAGAGTCGGAATCCTAGCGCATTATCTCCAAAGTGATCGAAGATCACAAAGGGAGCTGGATTGCTGTAGACCCCTTCAACATTCGATGCCGCATCGAGTAGAATTTTCTCAGCCTCACGGGTGGGGCTGCCGTAGGCAATCCCCACATCAATCGTCGTTCGGATGGTCCGGTCCGTCAGGGTTCGATTGATAATCACATTCTCGAGAAGAGTCGAATTAGGAACAATTTTCTCAGTGGCATCGAAATCACGTAAGCGCGTACTGCGAGCACCGATGGATTCCACAGTGAGGATGCGTTCAGACATTTCAATAATATCACCCGGAGCGATAGGGCGTTCAATGAGCAGAATGACACCGCTCATAAAATTCTTCAAAATTTCCTGAGACGCAAAACCGAGTGCGAGGGCTAGAATGCTGGTGGGAATAGCTAGTGAGGAGAGCGGAAAGTCGAAGATCCAGAAAACGATCACCACTCCGATTACCATATTGAGATAAAAGAAGAGTTTCCGTGATGCTGTTGCCACACGATGATCCAACTTCAACCTGTTCTGGAGCAGGAAGGTGAGAGCCCAAGCGACCAGCCACGCGAGTAAGAGCGTTGCGATGAGAGAGAGGGTGATCCAAACCAGAGTGGCAACCGTGAAGGGATTGTCATCGAGCCTGAAGAATTCGAAATTCCAGAATTGCTCCATCGAAAAGCGAACCCGGCTGGCGATCATCTTAGGATCCAGGGTTTGGGTTTCTTTATTGAGTTGTCGTTGGAAATTTTCGGCATCAGCGAGCATGCGATTGATAAGGGCGACTTCCTCCTGCTTACTTTGCACGAGAGATTTGGCAGCTTCATGGGCTTGCTGAAAATGAACGAGGCGTGCTGTATCATTGATCGAGAGTTGGCGCTGGCGGCTATCCAGGCTTTCTCTGGCCTGTTCTAACTCATTGGTCATGAATTCGACCTCTGAACTCAAGCGCCTGATACTCTTGGTAATGCTTTCTTTCAGGCTAAGGACTTCTCCGTGTGTCAATTCCTGTTCATAGAAGCGGAAGACTCGCTTGATGTTCTCCCTTCGGATGCTCAGATAATTCAGGCTTCTCTGCAGGAGAGAGACCTGAGCTAATTTGGCCTGGCGCTGGTAATCCATAGCGACGAGTTGGGCCGCTTCAGCCGGAGTGGGATCAGCGGTTAAACTCGCATTTAATTCCTCCCAGTCAGATTCGGCTTTCGTCAGCTGTCGCTGGGCAACCATCATTTCCTGATCGAGTTTGCTTTCCTCCTGCGTGAACAGGCTGATCCGCTTATCGTACTCTTCTTCAGTGATGACGAGTCTCTCCTGGCAGAGATCGAGGAACGGTTCAAAGAGAGCGAGTTTCTCATCGACTAAGTCCTTACGCGCCCGCGCGAGCCTGGATTGAATCCGGCGCAGGACATACTGTTCTACATCTAACCAGAGCGAGAGTTCCTCGTTCTTCTCTTCGAGCTGGAGAGTACCTCCGCGGAGCTCCTGGGTGACTTTAGTTTGAATGGCTTGGTACGCGTTACGGGCAACAGTGAGATTATCGTCAGCACGCGTGACTTCTTGAAGGCCCAGAACTTCGTTTCGGCTGAGCTGATTTTCAACAGCGAAGAGTTGTTCGATTTGTGCAAACTGAAGGCTCTCACTTAGATCCCCAACGGCGGTGACTTGAGTCCAGGTATCTGGCTCTCCAATATGGTTTAATTCTTCACGAGTTTCCTGTAGCTGGATAAAAGCGGTGATCTGATTTTCGTACGTTGCATCTAATTCATAAATCAGCCGGGATACCCTCAGAGACAGAGGTTCCTCACCCGTTGCTTCCGGGGGGAAGGTGTAAGCGACTCGGAATGCGGCACGCTTCTCTTCTATTGCGTCAACCGTTTCAGGAACGAGCGCTGGATCATAGGCCGTCTCGGATGATTCACTTTCTGAACTGAGTAATGCAGCTGGATCAATTTGTGCTTCAAGTTTGGTTGTAAAAATGAAAAACAAGCAGACAAGAGCAGCTTGTGCTGCGCTCTTAAAGGGAAAAAGAGGGACGATCTTAAGAAAATCTGAGTTCATTGCGCCCCTATGCATAGGGGATTCTTTGATTTGAAAACAGCCTAATGTCTAGTCTCTCCGCAGGTGCCTCAAGATAAGTATTGTGAAGCGTCTTTCCATAGTATTAATTGCGTAAAGCTAACTCGTACGATGAAAACCTATATTCAACCCATGCACCTGATTTTCTGGCTCCTCATGACCGCGTCTGCCATGACTCAGGATGCTGAAGTCAATGAAGTCGAAACGGTGTTGGAGTCATCTGACTTCGTGGTCGAGTCTAGCTCTGCACCTGAGGAGGTGAGCCAGAATTTGTTAGAGGAAGGACTGGACCCCGCTTTAAAATATATCTTTGAAAGCACAGAGGGACTGGACCCTGCACTTTTCGATGAAGTTGGTCTTGGTCCTAATGTTCAGACCGTTATCGCCGTGGTTCGTGATGGGCCGATGCCGCTCTCAGAAATGCTGGCTCCTTTACTGACAGAAGAGCTAGACGAACTATTGGGTGAAGGCCGGTATGAGCTTCGCGAGTCAGAGCGATTCGATGCCAATTGGGATTATGATGCCGCAGGGAAGATTCTGGAGCGCACTCTCAGTAATCCAGAGGTGGACATGGTTTTGGCCGTTGGCCTGAATGTCATCAGTGCGGCAGGCAACCCGGAGCTGGAATTACGGAAGCCTGTCATCGGAGCCAATATTCTGCGCAGCACCGTCTGGGGTTTGAAATATACTGAGGATGGACGCTCGGAGAAAAAGAACCTCGTTTTCAATATGCTTCCGAACGGGGCCACTCAGGACCTGCAGTCTTTTCATGATCTGGTTGGATTTAGCAAAGCTTACGTTCTCGTCGATCAGTCTGAAGTCGGATCCAAGGAAGTCCTGAGGAAGGCGGTGCGGGATACGGAGAGTAAAGTGGATTTTCGGATTGGTGCGATTCTCGCCAGTCCCACCATAGAAGGGACGGTTGAGACGATTCGGAGGCTTGCCCCGGAAGCCATCTATCTCACTCCTCTGACCCGTTATTCCCTGGAAGAGCAAGAGCAACTCTTCCAGGAAATCAACCAGATGGGTATTCCTACGTTTTCCATGCTTGGTCAGGTGATGGTAGAGCGAGGAGTGCTGGCGGGGCAATCGATGCTCGATCCTAAGACGTTAGCCAGAAGGGTCGCACTCAATATTTACTCCATTCAACGAGGATCTGCGCCAGAAGAGTTGGGGGTCATTTTTTCTACGGATAGCAATCTGGTCATTAACTCAAGGACAGCACAGCAGATTGGGTTTTATCCCGATTTCTCTATCGCTATGACCGCAGACTTCCTCTACCGTGACGATTTGTTTCAAGGGCAGATCCTCGAATTTGAGCAAGCCATCCAACAGGCAAAGAATAATAATGTTGGCGTCCTGATTGAGATGGCAACGACACGCAGGACAGAAGCAGAAAAGAATATCGTCCGTAGTGATCTACTTCCCCAACTCAGAGGGCGGACTAGCTATACAGCGATCGAGCAGGACCGTGCCCTCAATGGTCTGACCCCGCAGTTAGAGCATACCGCTGGAGCGACGCTGCAGCAGGTCCTTTTCAGTGACGCAATTATATCAAACTACCGGGCTTCGATTAATTCACTCTTAAGCCAGAAAGCGATCGAAGAAGCTGTGCGTTTAGATGCTGCGAATGATGGTGCTCAGGATTATATTAATCTCTTGCTCGCCAGAGCGTTGTTGAAGGTGGAAGTCGCTAACTTACGCCTGACTCAGAGTAACCTTCAATTAGCGCGCGTCAGACAGATGGCAGGAAGCTCAGGCCCCGAAGAAGTGCTGAGGTGGGAATCCGAAGTGGCTAATTCCAGAACCAATGTACTCAGTGCGGAGGAACTCACTAAGGCTGCCCTCGTCGTTTTAAATCAAACACTGAATCAGGATCAACAGACAGAATGGCTTCCTCAGGACATTATCCTCGCCGAAGGAGACATGTATTTTCTCGATAACGAAATTCAGGAAATCATTCACAATACATCCCAACTAAATGAATTCCGGGATTTCTCAGTGCGGAAGGCGCTCGAGCTTTCTCCGACCCTGCGCTCTATCGATGAATCGATCTCCGGTCAGCAAATTACCTTGGGAGAGCGGAGACGGAGTTTTTACCTTCCGGAAATTTCTATGGAATTCAGTTACGAGCGTTCCTTAGACGCCGATTTTCGAGGGGGGCAGCGCACGATGGGATTGGATGAGGATGAATGGACAGCGCTCTTGGTAGCGGAGCTTCCCATCTTTGAAGGTTGGAGACGTCCTAGTCAGGTGAATCGAGAGCGCTCAGAATTAGAGCGACTGGTCGAAACTCAAATCCAAACGACTCAACTTATTGAACTCAATACACGCACAGCGCTTTTCGCGATCGAGAATTCTTATCCGAGTATTCGACTGACCCGGCTTGCCTTGGACCGCTCGCGTCGCAACCTGGACCTGGTGAGAGATAAATACATTGAGGGGAAGGTTGGAGTGACCGATTTGATCGATGCCCAGGAAACCGCCCTGAACGCAGAGCGTTCCGCTGTGCAGGCCTCCTATGTATTTCTTGGAGATTTGTATAACTATCAGCGGTCAATTTCCTGGTTTGAAGTCGATCATTCGCCTGAGGAACGGGACGCTTTTAAAAATCAGATGAGACAATTTATCGAAGCGAAACGAATTGAGAAAGGGAGAAGGGGGAACAAGTGATGAAGATGATGCGCGGAGAGCAGTTTTTGATTATATGGACAGGGTTGGTTCTATTAGCAGGTTGTGGAGGAGGAGATGCTCCTGTGCAAGAAGTAGTCCGGCCCGTTAAATTACATACCATTGAAGGATACGGCGCAGGCGGCGGGCGTCAGTATCCCGGGAAGATTGAAGCCAATCAGGACGTGGCTCTTGCTTTTGAGCTCAGCGGAAAACTGATTGAGCTCCCTATCAATAAGGGAGAAGATGTTTCTAAAGGAGATTTGATCGCCCGAATTGACCCTGAACGTTATAAGAACAGCTACCTCAAGGCGCAGGCTGATTACAATCAGGCTGAAAAGGATTATCAGCGTAACAAAACCCTTTATGAGAATGGAGCAATTGCTGCTTCTGAACTCGACACCTACCTCCGTTCTCGTGATGTAGCGATGGCGTCGCTTAAGACGGCCCAGCGCGATCTGAATGACACGGTGCTGCGTGCTCCCTTTGCGGGGGTCATCGCCCTCCAGCCGGCATCCAATTTTGAGAACGTAAGCTCAGGGCAGGAAATAGCCCGTTTGCAAGACGTCAGTCTTCTCCTCATCAAAGTGAATATTCCTGAGGCAGTCATTAGCGCCAACAATGAAGCTCTTCTCAGCATTGAACAAGTGAATGAGCGCTTAAACGCGAACATGCGGCTAACCACGAATGAAGACCGGCGATACAACGTTTACCTCAAAGATGTGGAGACGGAGGCCGATCCTGCGACGAGAACCTATGAAGCGACCTTTGCCCTGAACCCACCGGAAGATGCCAGTATTCTTCCGGGCATGACCGCGGTGGTTGAAGTGGAACCCACCAAAATCCGTCAGGAGGAGCTATCCGCTATTCGACCGATATTCATGGTCCCTGCGACTTCAATTGCGGCTGATCCGGAGGGGAAACAATATGTTTGGCTGGTGAACCCCGAATCGATGGAGGTTTCTCAAGCATACGTGACCACCGGTGAGATTTTTGAAGAAGAAATTCAAGTCCTCGATGGCCTGGAGCCCGGCTGCACGGTCGTCGCGGCTGGAGTGACCTACTTGCGTGAGGGCATGAAGGTGAAGCGCATGCAAGACCCCAGTGAAGGCTGAATTGAGTTTTAAGGATTTTACGTGAATATCGCAGAAGCATCCATCAAACGCAGCACCACGACCTGGGTCCTGGTGTTCATGGCGATTGTCGGTGGAATTGTTTCCTACACCAATCTGTCCCAGCTCGAGGATCCTGAATTTACGATCAAATCGGCTAAGGTCTCAGTCGCTTACCCGGGAGCGTCGGCTTATGAAGTCGAAGAGGAAGTTACCAAACCTATTGAAGAGGCCCTGCAGCAGCTCGGTCAGTTGAGTGAGGTGACCTCGATCAGTAGGCGCGGAGTCTCGATCATTACCCCGGAGATGAAGGACAATTACGGTAAAGAAGATTTACCGGGAATTTGGGACGAGATGCGGAGAAAGCTCGCTGATGTAAAGCTGCCGCAAGGGGCGAGTGCGATCATGATCAATGATGACTTCGGAGACGTCAATGGAGTCTACTTTGCCATCACGGGTGAGGGGTATGAGTATCGTGAAATCTGGGATGTGGTGGACCGATTACAAACCGAATTGCTTCTAGTCGATGGAGTCAAACGCATCTCCATTACCGGCGCACAGGATGAAGTGATTTATATTGAGATGAAGCGAGAACAACTCGCCAATCTGGGAATTTCCAAAGAGTCGATTTACGCCGCGCTCGAAGCAAAGAATCTCATCCACAATGCAGGTTCAACCAAGATCGGGCGCGAGTGGGTAGAACTGGTGCCAACAGGTGAATTCGAGTCTGAAGAGGAGTTTGAAGAATTACTGATCAGTGGAGGGGAAGGACAGCTGATCTATCTTAAAGATGTCGCCGAGGTCAAACGTGGCTATGTCGAACCTCCTTCGAGCATGCTTTTCTATAATGGGATGCAGGCCATCGGGATGTCATTTTCGACGATCGAAGGCGGGAATGTTGTCAAAATGGGACAGGCGCTTGTTCAACGAATCGCAGAATTGGAATCGTCGATCCCTCTTGGAATTGAAATTAACCCGGTTGTTCTGCAATACGAAGCCGTTACCGAGGCCGTGAACGGCTTTATCGTCAACTTGCTGGTGGCTGTCGTGATTGTGATTGTGGTCCTCTTTGCCTTCATGGGGCTGAAGAGTGGTTTGATTATCGGATTTGTTCTCTTCCTGACCATTGTGGCCTCCATGATTGTGATGGATATTCAGAATGTCATTCTCCAGAGGATTTCGCTGGGAGCCTTGGTCATTGCCCTTGGGATGCTGGTTGATAATGCCATTGTCGTGGTTGAGGGGATGATACAGGGTATCAATTCCGGGAAGGATAAGCTGCAGACCGCAAAAGACGTCGTCAGCCAAAATGCGGTTCCATTGGCTGGTGCGACCTTGGTGGCAATTTTTGCCTTTGGTCCGGTTGGATTGTCTGACAATTCGACCGGGGAGTTCTGTAGTTCGTTGTTTGTCGTTCTCTACATTTCATTAGGCTTAAGTTGGATTACGGCTGTCACCGTGACCCCGCTACTCAGTTTTATTTTTCTTAAATCCCCTGAGGAAGAGAAAGCACAGGCTCAGAATCCATCTGCATTCCAGCGCTGGATGGATTCCATGAAGGGACGGATTCCTTTTCTTAAGCAAGTCAAACAGGAGAAGAAGGAAGAGTTGTCCAATGCGGATGACGATCCCTACAGCGGTAAGGCCTATCAACTCTACAAGCGCTTTCTCCTCTTTGCGATTAAGAAGCGTTGGATCACAGTCGCGGTTACGATTGCTCTTTTCTTTTCAGCGATTTTAGCCTCGAAGCATGTGGATTCGAGTTTCTTCCCTGCTTCTTCGACATTGCGCTTCTATCAGGATTTCTGGATGCCCTCAGGCACGGATATCCGCGAATTACGCAAAGAAATGGCCAAGGTCGAGGCGTGGCTCATCGAGCAGGATCATGTGCGATTTGTTACTACTGCGGTAGGATCTGGACACACCCGCTTTCAACTCACCTACAGTCCTGATGACTCGGAGTCTTCTTATGGTCAGTTCCTGATTGAGGTGGATGATTACAAGAAGATCGACGAGATGCTCCCAAAGATTCACGCCTGGATCTCAGAGAATTGTCCGGAGGCACTTACACTGGGTAAGAAGTTAGCCCTCGGTCCCGGAGATGGAGGCAAAATTCAGATTCGCTTCAGCGGACCTGATTATGCCGAGTTGCGACGACTGGCTGATGAAGCGATGACGATTCTTGCCATGGATGTTGAGAAAGACGGCTCTCCTGCCGGTTGGGGGATTCGCACCAACTGGCGCGATAAGGTCAAGATTCTGCGTCCCGAGGTGATGGAAGAACAGGCTCGGGTTCTGGGAATTACCCGTGAAGATATTGCCAATGAACTGAAGAGTTCTTTTGAAGGTTTAAAAATAGGCGTTTATCGCGAGAAGGGTGACTTGATTGATATTGTCTTTCGCGCACCAGAGGAAGAGCGATTGGACGTGAACGTCATCAATGATCTCCTCATCTACAGTCCGGCTGCGAATGCAAGGGTTCCTATGCGCCAGGTTGTGAATGGATTCACTACCGAGTATGTTGATTCGATTATCGCCCGGAATGACAAGGTGCCGACAATCACTGTGCACGCTGACCGTAGGGAAGGACTTCCCAGTGTCTACCTTGGACGGGTAATGGAGGCCATTGAGTCGATTCCACTCAAACCTGGATATCAGATGGAGTGGGGTGGAGAGTACGAAGACTCAGCTAAGGGACAGGAAGGAATAGCCAGTTCAATGCCTCTTTTTGTGGTTCTGATTGTTCTGATCGTCATTGCCTTATTTGATGCCCTGAAAACACCCTTCATCATTTTCTCTGTGGTGCCACTATCTCTCATTGGTGTCTTTTACGGGCTCTTACTGATGGGGCAACCGATGGGCTTCATGGCGATTTTGGGAACCCTCAGTCTTTCGGGTATGTTGATCAAGAATGCCATTGTTCTCATTGATCAAATCAATATGGAGCTTTCTCAAGGGAAGGAGCCGTTCTGGGCGGTGGTGGACTCTGGTGTCAGTCGGATGAGACCGGTCGCGATGGCGGCCCTGACAACCATCTTCGGGATGCTACCTCTCTTGGCAGACGCGTTCTTTGTCTCCATGTCGGTCGCTATCATGTTCGGTCTCGGCTTTGCCACCGTGCTAACCCTCATCATCGTGCCTACTCTCTACACCATCATCTTCCGCATCCCGATACCGAAGGATATTTAGAATATCCGTCCCTTGTTGGCGGAAAAGGGGAGCTGCTACCAGAAGAGGATGTAGAGACTGATGGTGAGGAGGATCACTCCAATCCCGGCCCACTTCGCGAGGCCGGAGAGTTTGAGATCGATGTTCTGATTCTCAGGTAATTTCACGGGTTCAGCTAGGGGAGCTAACCAGGTGGAAAGAAAGCCAATTCCGACGATGGTGAGAAAGCAAATTCCCATTCGATCGAGGAAAGCAATTTCCTCGGCATACCACCAACCTTGGTCACAAAGGAAGGGGCCGATGACCCATTTCAGGAGGGCGTAAAGGACAGCATTGGTGACAATTCCCAGCCATCCGAAAAACCGGGGTGTTTTACGGGAGAGCAACCCGAAGAGAAAGACCGCTAAGACTCCAGGACTAATGAATCCCTGAAACTCCTGAATGAAGGTGAAGACTCCACCGAAATTGGGATTCGCTAAAGCAGGTGCGGTCAGGGCGGCGACAATCACGAATAGGACGACAAAGAACCGTCCCACTTGAATCAGTTCTTTATCTGTGGCCTTCGGTTTGACCTTTTGATAGAGGTCGATCGTGGCGACAGTGGAAGCGGAGTTCAACATGGAGGCCAGTGAACTGACAATGGCGCCGAAGAGTGCGGCGAGAACGAACCACGAGATCCAAACCTTATCACTGACAAGTTCTCTCACCAAAATGGGGAAGGCGCCATCGTAATCATAGGTTCCGTCAGCATTCAGAAGCTGCTCCGAAAAAAGGTTGAAGGCGAGGATGCCGGGAATGACGACGACGAAGGGGATAATCAGCTTCAGGAAAGCGGCAAAGACGATACCAATTTGGCCTTCAGCCAGTGACTTTGAACCGAGGGTTCGCTGCATGATGTATTGGTTGAGTCCCCAATAAAAAAAGTTAGGAATCCAGAGGCCCAGGATTAATGCAGTCCACGGAATATCGGGATCATCTAAAGGACGCACCATATGTAGTTTTCCTCCCTCTGCTGCTGAACCGGCATTGAGGAGAGAGAGTCGCTTGAAGGCATTCGCTTCTGCGAGTTCTTGCGATGAAACTGGGATCGAAGATGCGCTTTTCAGGTCTTCAGGAGCTGCATTCTGTAAATAGGTAAAAGCAAGATAGGTGATAAAAGCACCGGCAATGATCAGCGCAGACCCCCAGACTAGATCCGTCCAGGCACAGGACTTCAATCCACCAATAAAAACATAGGCTGCCGCTAATACTGCAATCAACCAGCAACAAGCAATGAGGTTTCCAAGCAGAAATGTTCCTTCGTAATATCCGGATATAAACTTTGCTCCGGCAAAGATGACGGTCGAAGCCGGTACCAAGACCAAGATGGCGAGGGTAAGGGCAGCCATGGCCAGCCGAGTGATGGGATCAAATCGGTATTCCAGAAATTCGGGAATCGTAAAAATTCCCGCCTTCAAAAGGGTCGGGAGAAAAACAAAGGCAACACCGACCAGAGTGATGGCCGCCATCCACTCGTAGGAGGCAATCCCAAGTCCGATTTGCCCTGCCGCTGCACCAGACATCCCGACAAATTGCTCTGTGGAAATATTCGCAGCGATCAGAGAAAAACCCACCAGCCACCAGGTCAGGCCTCTTCCGGCCAGAAAGTAGCCGGAGGAACCCGACTCTTCATCATCCTTCTTCTTGTTCCCCTGATAGACCCCCAGACCAATAACCGTAATGACAAAGACAGCAAAGAGAGTCAGTTCGATAACCAAATTCATAGAACCTCAATAGACAGAACCGCTTAGATGGACAAGTATTGAAATGAGACCCAATTCCCTTCGACGGGCCTTCGACGGGATTCTTCAACATCCATTCTGAATTCAGACTGTAACTTGATCACTTTGTTCTGATTTTATTAATATGCAGGTTATGGCAAAGGTTTCTCCTCCTACAAATTACATAGACATTTTACAAAACTATTCATCGAAGAAGCAGATTGAGAAACTTAACTGGAGTTTCAACGAGACTTCGAGGCGAATACGTGAGCATTTCATAACAGTCCACGGTCTCAAAATCATTTTCACCAGCTGGAATCAACTGCTTGTTTATTCGAAGATAGCGAAACTTCTTCAACAAGACTCTCTAGCCCCAAAAGCGATGCAGTCAGGCTATTTTGCCTCTGAAGAATCTCGAATCATCTACGCTCTACTGCACTTAGATGGGGAGGCGCGAGCCCGTGAATTAGAAATAACTGAAGATCTTTTTAGTGATAAAGACAAAGCCAGAGCATGGAAGAAAAAATTGTCGAACTTGATTCACCCAGATCGTAGTAAGCATCATTTGGCAGAAGAAGCTCAGCAAAAACTCAATGTCTTGTATGAGCGGATCACGGGATAAGAGTGCTGTCATTGTTGATAGTTTTGCATGTGCGGACGAACTAGGCCTAGTTTTTCCCAAGGGAAAACGATATCAAAATTTGAATAGGCCAACGCTTACTGCCATATGGAATGCATGGCTTTATGCGGGGCTGATTGCTCCAGATGGTTCGATATGGGTTCGGTTTAATCGACTGCACACCATTCTACGTGTCGGAAGTATGGCCAGAGCACGGAAGCTAATTACCTATCATGTGCCAGACCATTTTATTCAAAAAAGAGGGCCGGATTATTGTTTGCATGGAAGGTATGTCATTCTGCTAATGGACATGGCCATACAAGCATCAGGTGGCTCCAGACGATCAGATTACGCACGATTTTCTGAGAAAGTGTATCGTAAGCTACGAGATTCTCCCGAGGCTGACAAAAGAAGAGGCCAGTTTCACTATTCAATGAGCCAAGCTAAGAAAAAGTTGAAGAAGAAGCGGATTAAAGATCTGAAATTAACTACTGATGAATTAACAGGGGAGAGCCTTGATCCGGTGAACTCCGATTTTTCACATATTCGTTGCGCTTCCATCTTTCCTAAAATTTCTACGGAATCTTGGAACGGATTGATAGTGAACAAAGGAACACATGCTAAAATAACAACGGACAATGTACTCGATGAGAATGACCTACTCAGCCTTTGCAAAAGACAGAAGTGGACAACGAGTTGGCTTCCTGAATTTCAGAAGCGATTAGAATTGATAGGTTAACCCATTCATATCCGAATTTGAACATGCGAGTCCTTGCGGCTTTGCGCGAGTGAAGGCTCAACAATAGTTTGTTTTTTTAGAGAAGTTTGTTAGATATGAGCGGAATGGAATGGTATTACGCAGAGGGAGATGAGACGAAAGGGCCTTTCGATGTCGAAACCCTCTTCGGGCTCCTCATGCAAGGCCAGCTTAATGGAGAGACTTTGATCTGGAAAGAGGGCTTCGAGGAGTGGGTGCCACTTGCGCAAACAGAATTGATGCAAGGACTGCAAGATCCTACAGAGTCTAATGAATCTCCCAACGAAACAGCGGCTAGTGATGCACTAGAATCCGATCCTGCACTTGCTGCAGGAGTTGAGCCTGCGACAGAACCTGCCTTTGATCCTAGAGAAGGTCTCGCTGAAGAATTAAAGTCACCTATCCAACCGGGAGGAATCGATGTGGATGAGGGTAGGCCTGCGGCTGTCGATGAATATCTCGCAACCTTTCAATCAGGTGCATACTGGTTTTATTGGATTGCAGGGCTGACCGTGCTGAATGCCATCCTCATCGCTGTCAGTTCTCCCGTTATTCTTGCCCTGGGCCTTGGAGCGGCCGAGCTGGTCTCCTGGATGGCCTACGATGTAGAGACTGGGGAAATCGACTCGACGATGATGTGGATTGCAGTAGGAGTAGCGATCGTGCTTAGTCTGCTCATGGCTGGCATAGGCTGGATGGCCTCTCAAGGGAATCGAATCATTTACTTAGTAGGTATGGTCATCGTAGCACTCGACACAATCTTCTATATCTTTCCTATCTTCTCTATCATTGCTTTGGCAGTTCATGGCTATGCTCTATATGCCATGTTTAACGGATTTGCTGCTCTCCAGAAAATTGAAGAAATTGAGAAAAAGGCTGCATTGGCTAAATGCCAAAATCACGTTTCAGAAATAAACTCATCACTTATTGATTTCACGTGAGGAGCATCCACTTAGTTTCCCGTAATAGTAAAAAATGATGGTGATGGCTGAGAATAACTTCGCTATGGGGTTGATTCCAGTTACTGAATGGTTAGGATCGGGCTGTATTGGTCTAGCATTCAATTATAAAAATTGATTAAGCTTTATAAACTGTTTAGGCTAATGCTGAATATCATATGGAAACTACACCACGTAGTATGATCAATTTATTTCTGAAAGGGAAAATGGACTACTATTTTACGGTCATGACCCAGGAAGGAGGTGCTGAGTTTTTCATCCGGAACCAGCAACTCCATTTGCTCACCAAGAACGCCAAGGAATACTGGTCCTCACTCATTGATGATGAAACGGCGTCCATTCATGTCCGCCCTTCAACAGCGTCGGTAAAGATCGGAGCGGAGACCCTGATTCCTAAAAAAGCCATTACGGGTGAAGCACAAGCTCAGAGCAAGCCTGAGGCCCAGAAGGTTAAACCATCGGAAGAACCGGTTTCCAATTTCAGCAATCGTAGCCGCACAACGACACCCGTCGATGACCCTACCAGGCAACAAGCTATGCCTCGAACAATGGAGACGGATTCTGTCGTCATTATTAAACTACCGCCAACAGATCATGACCAGTTCTGGGTGGGGCGGATGAGCACCTGCGATATGGTCATTGATGATCCTTCCATATCGAGGTGGCATTGTCAGTTAAGGCGTGATGGTGATTCGATTTTGTTAAAAGATAATCAGTCCACGAACGGCTGTATTGTTAATCAGCTTCCGGTGGATGAGGCTCGCATCAATCCAGGTGATTTCTTCTTTCTTGGTAATGTCTTTTGCACCGTTCAGCTTACACCGACAAGCTCATAGGCGATGAAAGGAGTGATCTCCAATAGCTCCGATATTAAGCTCATCGATATTGTGCAAATGCTCTGTCAGAATTCAGCGACGGCATGCGTCAAACTTGAGACGAAGAATGCTTCTTCACCTACGTTAATCAATATCCTGAATGGAGAGTTGTTAAACGTCATTTCGGATGAGCTTTCAGATCGCGAAGCGATGGTGGATGCGTTACTCGCAGCCTACTGGGATTTTGAAGTGCTCCCCCAACTGCTTTCGAACGAAAAACGCATTCAAGAAACTACAGCCGCTTTTCTGATGGGATCAACGATTGAATATGATATGCGGCGTTCCAAGCCTGGACACAATATCACTCAGGAAGTGCCTTACCCTGATCTCGAAGATCGTATCAATTCCAAGATGAGTAGTAAACGCGGAGATCTCGTCCTTTTGCCTCACTTTGGTGAATCAATGGGTAATTCTCTGGGGCTTGGCGAGCTCCAATTTATTCTTTTTGAAGAGGACCAGGAGATGGTGACTCTGGTCAAAGAGGAGTCACGGGTGGTTAGGCATATCTATGCGGATACGGAATTGGGTGACGTGATTAAATTGTTTAAGTCGAATCAAGGTCAGGCATCCGATGAGTGATCAGGACAAATGGTCAGATTTGTTTGCTGAAATTTGCAATGTTTCAGGGGTTTGGGGGCTCTGCCGATTTTGCGAGAAATATGTCTACGATTCTCACTTTCCCGAAAAGCTGGCCGAAGAAGATATCGATTTCTTTATCAGCAGCATTCATCATTTAATGATTCAGCAAGCAGAGCAAAAGAGAAATATTCCCTACTTTCTCTTTTGCTTCGACGCTTCAGTAATCACTGTTGTTCGATTTGGGAAAGAATATATTGCCGTCCTACTCAATGATATCGAGAAGGCAGAAGCAGTGGTAGGGTTGGTGCAAAGTGCTTCTGAGGGAGTATCCGCCTGAGTTTTTCAGAAAGAGTTTAAGGTGCAAGCGGCTGCGCATTGATTCATTTCACTAATACGACCCAGTCCTGGTCAGGGGAGGAGGGGGGAGATCCGATTGAGACTTGGTGGCCACCTTTGATTTTACCGGTGGAACCTTTCTGCAGTGAGCCTCCCTGTCTGGGGTCAAACCATTGAACAGAGAACTCTTTTTCAATTCCGGATAAATTCAACTCAGTCGATCCCCCCTCTTTGAGGTAAATCACATACGCTTCCCCTTCTTTTTTCAGGCAGTAGTCATCTTCATTTGAAATGGCATCATTGTCATTACTCATGTCCCAGTAAGGGATCTTAGCGAGTTGGAAAAACTCTAAGGCGTAGCGGCAATAATCCCACCAGGCATCACGGCTTCTAAAATCTTCGCAAGTCAGATCGGAATGAGCGTGCTTGTAGCCAAAATACCACTCATTCCCCCAGCCACCGGCGAGCAAGGTGCCCCAGAGAGCATTCTTACGCCCATTGTGCTGAGAGTCACCTGCGTCAAGGTCAGGGCGGAGTCCGTTTGTTGCATTGCCAGGCTCATCGCAGGCAACAGGCCAGGGGTGTCCTGCCTCCGCTGAGCGGCTGATCCATTGGTGGACTCGTTCATGAACAACGGAAAAATCGACTTTGAACGTCTGGAGTGACACTCCTGTCAACGTGGAGTTCTGACCGAGGAGCGGGGTATAGATTTCATTGGTCTTATCCGGATAGGTATGCAGGACAGTGAGATGAGCATAAGGATCATTTTCGTGAAAATATTGAGCCATGGCTTTTCGCTGGGAATCATTTTGGCCCTTCCGTTTTCCTTTGGGGCCATTTTCTTCCCCCAAGTTCCAGTTTAAGGCAAGATGGTGACCAAAGCGGGCAATCAATTCCCGGTAGTAGAGTCGTCTTTGGGTTCCTACTTCTCCTTGATCCAGGAGGGTTTCATTTTCGGTTTCCTGTGTTTTGAAGTGGAGGAAGAGTCCTAATTTTTGAGCGTGTTCGAAGACGATTTCCCACTGATCGAGTCGGGAAACATCGAAGCGGACTCGTTCATCATAATCGAGATAGGGAAATACATTTCCATCGTCGCCTTCAATATTCAGAGTCAGAAAAGAGAACGCATTGAGGCCTTCGGATGCCAGATAGTTCAATGCACCGATGATTCCTTTTCCTTTTCCTTCTGCCCAGGTGGGATCCCCCTCTTTCCAATCCATGAGATGGGGCTCCCAGGTTTTAATGTATTTGTCTTTATGACCGTCGGTAGCAAAAGGGCCGTCAAATTCAGCATAGGCCAGAATGTTTTCCGGAGAATCTGTGCCCTGTTTAACAAAATATTCTCCATTCCCGGCGAATCGGAGGAAGTGTCCGTTGGTGGTCTGCAATCTGCCCCGAGCACGAAAATCAGGCCCGACTTTATCCGTTGCCGAGATGGTAAAGGTCCCATTTGCACCATCAAAAGCGAGTGCTTCTCCAATCTGGGTCGCGTCGATCGCAATGTCTTTACCGGAGCGGAAAGAAGCCCCCCATTTCCATTCGCCGACTTGGTCAGCTGAAAAATGAGCTTTCCAGATAGTTCCCTCAGTCGCTCCAGAATGGGCGGCATTGCCATCGGCGGCAAAGTAGCCCGGCACTCGATAGGATTGTCCATCAGGCCCGGTGAAATTTACTTCCATCCGGTAATCAAGAAAGGGGTTCGGTGTTCCCGTCTCACTGGCCAAAGGCCCCTCCAGGCGAAGAGTCAGCTTATGCCAGAGCTTCCGTTCGCCTTCCAGGCGTGAATCCTCTTTATCCAGAGAACAGGAAAGTATGAGGCTGAAGAGGCATAAATTGAAGAGAAAAAGAAGTAATCGAGTCATATCGAATCTTAAGCGAACGTATTGATTATCTCAATTCGTAATTTGTGGTCAATTGGGGTTAGAAGGGCTTGCATTTATCATTAGATGAATTAACTAGGACAATATGAAAAAAGCCTTAATCCTCGTATCCATATTCATCATTTCATATTCAGCACAGGCCGGTCTGAAAGGAGTGCGCTCGATTGCGGTTCCATCATCCGTGCCTGCACCCAAGTACTTTGGCTATGTGGGCACTACGAACACGGTGCTCTTTGGACTCAGTGCATTTGGAGGGGCGAATAATTCGGATGGGGATTTACTGGCCAGTAAATTAAAGAACCGCGGGTTTTCGATTTCCTCCACATTTCGCAGTGATCTCATTAGGGAATTAGGGAAGAGTAAATATTTTTCCTACGCTGGGAGTTCCGGCGGAACGAAGGCCCGACTCGATGTGAGAGAATGGGGGGTAGTAGTTGCTCCTACGGGTTTCAAAAGACTCAAGCCTGAACTGGAGGCTTCCGTCGTCATCACCACTAACGGCGGAAAAAAGGTCTATTCAAAAGTCAACGGTGTTGGGATTATGGATGATTCAGTCGAGGGGGCGACCTTCGAGCAATACCGTGACAATCCGTCAAAGTTAGAGCGAGATTTTCGAACTCTGTCAAAAATGGTGGCAGCAAGAATGATCAAAGGCATGGAGCGTAGTGCCGGATCCAGTTCATCGACATCTTCATCATCGTCCTCCGCGGTCAAAATGACCAGTAAAGATAAATACCGTACCAAGTAATCGTTCTCGAGGTGATCAGTTTTCCGTGGAGAGAAGGTTGCCTCCCTGTTAAAACAGAATCGTGAGTCATTCTTTCTTCTCGAGCGTTAATACCTACTACGACAAAGCGGCATCCTACCTTTCTATTGAGCCGGGGATACTCGAACACATTCGAGCCTGTAACTCAGTCTATCGTCTTCAATTTCCGGTCAAGGATGACGATGGAAAGTTAGTAGTGGTGGAAGGGTACCGGGCTCAACACAGTCACCACCGTCTTCCCTGTAAGGGGGGAATTCGCTTTGCTCTGGAAGTCAATCAGGAGGAGGTGATCGCACTCGCTGCCCTCATGACCTACAAATGTGCCATCGTCGGAGTTCCCTTTGGTGGGGCGAAAGGAGGCGTAAAAATCGATGCACGCTCTGCATCAGAGGGATTCAAAGAGCGTGCCACACGTCAGCTTTGATCGTATCTGGAGTCAGTATGATGAAGATACCAACGAAAAAATTCTGAACCTGATTAAGAGCACAGCAGCTCATCCGCTAGATTCAGAGTTAGAGAAAGATCTACACCGTGGACCGCGTGAAATTGATTTAGTGCGTTCAGCCTTAGAAGATACGATGTCACGCGCTTATACGAATATTCGCAAAATGAAGCATACTCACCAGATGCCTGATTTGCGATCTGCCAGTTTTGCCTACGCGATCGAAAGGCTGGCAACCAGCTACGGGGCTCATGGGATTTTTCCTTGATCGGGGGGGACTAACGACCGGCTTTTCGTTCTATTCCGGCTGGGCACCAAAGACTAATCCGTCCTCGAGAACTTTGTATCCATCGCTATCAGCGTATTGAGGAATTTCAGTAGGGGCCATTTGGAAAGCGGGAAGGATTGGATAGCCCTTCGAGTGTTGTTGATACTCTTCGTCCTCATCCTGAACGAGAAGAAAGGCCCAGAATTTGCCTCCAGGTACTTCTCCGAGGGCGACATCCATCTTGTATTGCTTGTCGGCGGACATCTTAATCCATTTTCCGGCGAGCATACCGGGCCCTCCGGCAAATTTACCACCGATTTTTTGCCGGACTTCTTCGTTGTCATGCCAGTATTTGGCATGAAAGCTACCGTTGAAGACGACTTTTTCTTCGATCCGGACGATTAAGATGTCATCTGCTGCACCCACAAAACGGAAGGTGCCCGAATAGGGAGGCGAGATCGTTCCTGTATAGTTGACCAACCATCCTGCCTGCTCGACATCCCTTTCTACGTTAAATGCTTCGGGTGCCATTTTGGCAGACATGCTGGGCATGATAAATTGTGTGATCGATAATGGATCATCAGAGCGGAAGTATTGCGCTAGGGTTGTGCTGTCCCACTTGCGGGTAAACTCGCTGAGTACTTTATTGTAAGCATCTTGCTTTTTGCCGGTATTCCCCTTGTTGTAGGCCTGACTCAATTCGGTCGGCTTTTTGCGATCGGTCTGCTTAAAGTCATAGAGGTATCCGGAGAGGGACTCTCCCCCACTGCTGCGACTACCGAAGAGGGAGCTCATTTTAATTTTCTGAACGCCGGTGGAGTTTCCCTGACTCTTTCCGCGGTTGTTCGACATCACCTTACTTATCCCTTGAGCGTTCGGCATTCTGAAAGTAGGCGCGACTGATTCCACGGGTACGGTGAGGATGTCTCTGAAATCCGGGGCGGATTGGTCTAACATAGGTGCAACCTCAATGACGTCTACATCCGCTGACTCGACCATGGGTAGAGGCTCCTCCTCCATGATCAGTTCTTCTTCCTGTGCGACAAAAGGTTCAGACGTCTCTACGTACGTGCCGTCAAAAAGATCTGGAATATCAATGCCTTCAAAAATGACGTAACTCCCAATCGAAAGGGCTACGAGCAGATGAATAATAATAGCAACGCCAAATGAAGAGAGGACAGAGGTGTTAAACCATGGCGCCAGTCCAGGTCGCTTTTTCTGCTTTTTCTTAGGTTTTTCTTCGGTTGTTGTTGGCATGATCGAAATATCAATTTTAGCAAGAGAATAGGTTCACTAAGCTTGATTACTAAAATAGACGTTTAAGCATACAGTGTCAACTGCGCTCCTAGTAACCACGGGGGTGGAACTTGATCAGAGAGCAGGGGAGGTGGTTTCAGAGGAGGATCTTTATTAGCCTAATCTTCTACGCTTCAGTCCAGGCTGGTATTTCATTTCGTTCAAAGGGGGAAGAGTGGAATGGAAGAGATCGTTTTTCTTAATGGAAAGAGCATCTGCGAGATAAGTCATTGACTTAGGACCTAATTTGGAAGAAAACAGTTGCGAACATCGACCTATGAGCAACTACTTTAATACACCTAAAATTGTCTATGCTGGTCCTGATTCAAAGGACCCGTTCACCTTCAAACACTATAACCCTGAAGAAATCGTCGAAGGAAAGCCGATGAAGGAGCACCTGCGTTTTGCCGCTCCTTATTGGCACGTCATGAGAAATGTCCTTCTGGATCCATTTGGAGCAGGGACCGCTGTCATGCCCTGGGATGATGGCTCCGATTCGATTGAAAATGCCCTTAAGCGGGTTGATGTTTTCTTTGAATTTCTGGATAAGATCGGGATTGATTACTACTGCTGGCACGATCGCGATATCGCGCCCGAACTCAATTCCCTCGCTGACAGTCACAAAGCACTGGATGAAGTCGTCGATTACCTGAAACAGAAGCAGGATGAGACTGGGGTTAAGCTCCTCTGGGGAACCGCCTGTCTTTTTGCCCATCCTCGCTACGCACAGGGGGCCGCCACCTCCCCGCAGCTGGATGTTTATGCCTATGCGGCGGGTCAGGTCCGGAAAGCGATCGAGTGCACGAACCGTCTAGG
Organism: Verrucomicrobiota bacterium; assembly: GCA_039815855.1. Taxonomy (GTDB): domain Bacteria; phylum Verrucomicrobiota; class Verrucomicrobiia; order Methylacidiphilales; family JBCBYL01; genus JBCBYL01. The sequence continues at coordinate 15,788 of JBCBYL010000009.1, read as the reverse complement.
CGGATTGGGTTATACCTTCTGGGGAGGGCGTGAGGGCTATGCCTCTCTGATCAACACCGATATGAAGAGAGAGATTGAACATCTCGCGGCCTTCCTTCACATGGCAGTGGATTACAAAAAGAAAATTGGATTTGATGGCCCATTCTACATTGAGCCCAAGCCAAGAGAGCCATCCACTCACCAATACGATAGTGATTCCGCAGCCTGCTTAAACTTCCTGCGTCAGTATGATTTGATGGATCATTTCAAACTGAATATTGAAACCAACCATGCTGAGCTGGCCGGTCATACCGTCGAGCACGATCTGCAGGTTGCAGCGAATTGTGGCATGCTCGGAAGTATCGATGCCAACCGAGGTGACCAACTCATTGGATGGGACACAGATCAATTCCCAACGAATATTTACCAAACCACGCAGGTCATGCTGGTCGTTTTGGGAATGGGTGGTTTCACCACCGGAGGACTCAACTTTGACGCCAAGAGACGCCGTGAATCCCATGAGCCTGAAGATCTCTTCCACGCTCATATCGGGGGGATGGATGCCTTTGCTCGCGGCTTAAAAATTGCCGCAGCCATCCGCGCGGATGGACGCCTAGCTGAATTTGTGGGTAACCGCTATTCCAGCTTTGACACTGAGCTCGGTAAGAAAGTTGAATCAGGCTCATCCAGCTTCGAGGAACTCGAAAGCGTGGCCATGGCCGCAGAGGAGCCTAAACTCGCCTCAGGTCGTCAGGAAATGCTCGAGAACCTCATCAACGAATTTCTCTAGACTTGGTAAGATCGGAAATACCGAAGGCAGGCTCATAAATTGATCAGAGAGGGGTCGATTTCTCTTCTCTGATAGCCATCACCTTCACCATCCGGTCTTGTGAATTCAAGAGCTCTGACTGTTTGCCCGGTATGACTCTGGGCGATGACGAGGCCCCCATGCTTTGATGCCCAGGCGGTCGCGGCGACGAGCGCAGGGGCGTAGCCTGTGCAGACCGTCCTTCCATCCGGAAAGCTGATGACCCAAGTCTTCTGATCATAGGATTGCTTCAGATAGACAGGTGCAGGCATGGGTTACCTTACCACAAGAGGCAAAGACATTTGTAGTCCGATGGCTTGATTATTTTCTCGCTAGATTGTTGCGCGACAGCCTTCGTTAAACGCCAGCAAGCTGTCGAGCGAAGGCTGGGCCTGGAGGGAGTCGAACCCCCACGCCTTGCGGCACTAGATCCTAAGTCTAGCGTGTCTGCCAATTCCACCACAGGCCCATGGGAGATGGGAATATGCCTCGTTCTAATCGAATGGGAAGAGAAAAATCAAGCCAGTGCTTGATCGCCACAGCAAGCGCCATCGATATGATTAGGATCGAGGTGGAGGGCGTAGGCTTCACCGCCATTCGCCTTGAGCTGGGCAACGAATTCATTGCGCTCATCGACGGCCATCGGGGTTTTTGAGGCGGCAGCGATCAGAGGTTCCACGTATTCGTATTTATCAATCCCGACACAGTGAGTGGTGACCTGAGGATAGCTGAGCGCATAGCGGACGACTTCTTCTACGGTGATTTTCCCATGGAGATGAGACCGCTTAGAACCACCAAAGCCTTTCATGCCGAGGACGGCTATATTCTTCTCTACACAAAGGGGCATGACTTCTTTTTCAAAGGCACGGGAGCTTAAGGCTCCGAGTGCGGAGACGGGCATGAGCGTGGCATCCCAGGGGTAACCTTTCTCGATGATCGAGACATGCACTGAGGGATCTGTATGTCCGGTGAATCCGATGTATCTGGCCTTGCCTTGTTTCTTAGCCAACTCAAAGGCTTCAATGACACCGCCCGGGCCGTATGCCTTCTCGACTTCTTCTTCCGTCTGAATCATGTGCAGCATCCAAAGATCGAGATGATCCGTTTTCAGGCGTCTTAACGAGTCTTCCAGCATTTTCATGGCACCTTCTTTACCGCCTTCAGGAAGAGGCTTTTTGTGGGTGCATACTTTAGTCATGAGAAAGATGTCATCCCGTTTTCCCTCGAGCGCGTAGCCCATCCATTCCTCAGCTTTGCCCTTCCGGTAGTCCCAGGCATTTTCAAAAAAGTTGACGCCCATATCAATGGCATGATGGGCGATACGGCGTGCTTCATCTGTGGATGATGCACCCCCCAGCGTCAGTCCGCCCAGGCCTACGACAGAAAGCATCTCATCGTGTCGGCCAAATTTCCGCATAGGCATCGAGACATCCGAAGCAGCCTTAGAGGTTGAATTTAAGAATGGGACGGCGCTGGATAAACCAGCGACAGATTTGAGGAAGGATCGACGTGATTGGCTCATTAGCCAAATTTAAGCCCGATTGTATGCGGGATCAAGTGCTATCAGTAAAATGACCGAATTGACGGTATTTCTTATGACGGCGATCGATGAGGACGGCAGGCTTAATCCGTCGTAGTCTTTTGAGACGGGGGATAAGGCTGGAACGGACGGCCTCAATGGTCTTTTTATGGTCATGATGTGCTCCGCCCTCAGGCTCATTAATGACTTCGTCGACGAGTTCCAGCTCTTGTAAATCAGGTGCCGAGAGTTTCAAAGCGGAGGCGGCTTGCTCAGCGAATTTCCTGTCTTTCCAGAGAATGGAGGCGCACCCCTCAGGTGAAATGACTGAGTAGTATGCGTTCTCAAGCATCATGACTTCATCTGCAATCCCGATTCCGAGAGCACCGCCACTTCCTCCTTCGCCAATGACGACTGCGATGATCGGGACGCCTAATGTGAACATTTCCCTCAGGTTGACAGCGATCGCTTCGGCAATGTGGCGTTCTTCAGACGGAATACCTGGGAATGCGCCCGGGGTGTCGATAAAGCAGATAATGGGAAGCTTGAAGCGATCAGCCATTTTCATCAGGCGCAGTGCCTTACGGTAGCCTTCAGGGTGAGCGCAGCCAAAGTTGCGTAACAGGTTTTCCCGTGTGTCACGCCCCTTCTGGTGGCCGATGACCATGCAGCGGACACCATCAAAGGTGGCTAGTCCGCCGACGATCGCTTTATCATCTCCGTAGCAACGGTCTCCTTGCAGTTCAATGAACTCATCTGATATCGCGTGGATGTAGTCCAGGGTGTAGGGGCGATTCGGGTGGCGAACAATTTGTACCCTTTGCCATGGGCTCAGCTTTCCATAAATCTCGGCACGTGTCTGGGTAATCTTTTTCTGTATCCGAGCGACTTCTTTTTTGAAATCCATTTGATGATCATCAGAATGGTTCTCAATTTCCTCGAGCATTCGCTCCAGTTCCAAAATCGGTTTTTCAAATTCCAGTGGGGCAACGTTCATGAGCAGTTGGAAATATTAACCATAGACCGCATGGTGGGCACAGAGATTTTTTAACCGATTTCTTTTAAGCCTGCTTTGACCTCGGCTTGGAACGTTTCCAGAACAGACTCTGCATACGACTCCAGAGTGAGCGAATGATCCAGAACCAGCGGCTTCAGATCGATGGCCCAAATCAAGGACTGCGACTGATCTGATTCTCTGGGGTCGTCGTAAGTGGCATTGGCAATGCGTCTCCCCAGGGTGGCGAGATCATACCTCTTTCCGCCACTGATCTGCGAGTCGTGCGCGCGGATCAGCTCGAGAGCAAGATCTGGGTGTGTGGAAACATCCAGTGCGATCTTGAAGGGCTCCGGGCACCAATCAAGTCCGCGCCAGACTTCGCAGCCGTAGATCTGCACAGGTAACTCTTCAGAGCTCAATGAGCGTAGTGCCTTGAGGCAATGACGAAGGAGATGTAAGTGAGTGGGATGTTTATCCAAAGGCTGGTGAAGATATAATACTTCAGGCTTGGTCATACGGAGTAATGAGGCGATTTGCTGATGTAAAGAGCAGTCCGCCTCTTTCAAGTCAGCACTCGTCAGTCCGAGCTGTGTGATAAAGGAATACTGGCCTATATCAGCTACGGCCACTTGCTCCTTATGCCTGATCTCGACCATTTGGGCATCGGTGAAATCAGCGTAGGGCCCGGTGCGAGATGAACCAGATCCATTGGTGACCGTCATTCCGGCGAACCACTTCTCTGCCGATTGATAACATTGCTCAATCCCATGATAGGCCATGATCTCTAAATCATCCGGATGGGCGCCGATGCCGAGATGAGTGGTCCTTTCTAAAGCAGTTTGAAAGGAAACCTGATCGGGGAGATGAGTCAGGCCTTCCAGAGATGTGTCTGTCATATCGGAATCATAGAATTCATTCATTGCTGCGGAAACGAAAAACGCATTGAGAGTTTACGGAGCTAATCCGATCACGCATTGTCTATTGATGGTTTTATCCACTCCATTACAGCGCTTCTTTGTCGGGCTATGTGTCTATTTTCTGGCGATCTTCTTGATTTCAGCATTTCTATCACCGCCTGTTTTCACTCTGGTCGATGGCCTCTTCCCGGATCGCTGGCCGTTTAAGCGTGTCTTCAACCGTGTCTTGATGCTGTCCGCATTGTTCCTGCTTTTTCCATTACTTCGCTATTGGGGAGTAAGGAGTTGGCAGAAGGTAGGCCTTCGCCGATGGGATTTGATTCCCAGAGTCGTGCCGATTTGGATCGGAGTAGGGTTTCTCAGTCTGGGGATCTTAGTCGTCGTGCGAATGCTGGCAGGTATTTACGTCTGGGAATATGAACTGGAGTGGGATGATCTCCTGTCATTTGCCTTTTCAGGATTCATGGTCGGCGTCTTAGAAGAAATTCTTTTCCGTGGTGGTTTCTGCTACGCCTTTTCCAACTTGGGAAAATTAGGCAGGACGCTGGTCGTCATCTCCTGTTCGACCTTTTTCGCGACCGCTCACTTTTTAAAAGCACAACCCCTGCCTGGAGGGATCCATTGGGGCGCCGGCTGGCTGACCTGGGTCAATATGTTGAGTCGTTTTAATGAGATGAATACCTTCATTGCAGAATGGGTCAGTCTTTTTCTGGTCAGTGTTGTTCTTTGTATGCTCGTCTTACGCCAGGGGCACTTGTGGGGAGCGATTGCGCTGCATGCCAGCTGGGTCTTTTTCTTGAAGCTGACTTATAAATTAACAGCAACTGCGGATGCAAGTCAGCAGCTCTGGTTCGGCGCAGAGGTCCTATCCGGGCTATCGACCTGTCTGATGTTACTGCTTCTGCTCGGCATCATTCTCTATGCACGCCGCATTTAAAGTTTTCTTAGATCTGCTCTATCCGAAAGATCCGGTGGAGGGGAACGTCGAGCGGATCGAACCTCCTTTTTGCGACCAGTGTGGGGAACCTTATCAAGGAGCAGGCTCCACAGAATTTGTTTGCACCAATTGCCGGGGCCGGAAATGGCATTTAAGTGAGGCACGGGCAGGCTATTACGCGAGTGGTGCGGTCCTCGATTTAATTCATGAGTTCAAATACCGGCGTAGCTTTCATCACCTTCCCGAAATGGGGGATTGGCTTTTGGAGGGATATGATCGTTATTACGCAGAGCAAAGGTGGGATTGGGTCATTCCGGTACCATTACATCGATTCAGAGAGCGCCAGCGGATGTTTAATCAATCCGCTGAGCTAGCACGCTGGCTGTCAAAGAGACGAGGGGTGCCGTATCTGAATGCACTGAAGCGTATTAAAAAGACAGAAACTCAGGCCAGACTGAGGCGGAGCGAACGGCTACGTAATCAGGCCGGCGCCTTCGACCTGAACGTCAAGCCTGAGCGCATGGTGGAGAAGCGTTGCCTGATCATCGATGATGTCTTTACGACCGGAGCCACGGCAAATGCCTGTGCCAAAATTTTACGAAAAGCGAAGGCATCTGAGGTGGCGGTCCTGACCGTGGCGAGGGGATAGCTCTTATTCCGAATCGATCGTCTCAAACTAGGGTTCGATGGTCTCAATGACGTTTGTTTGCTCAGTTCGAGTAACAGTCGTTGAGCCAGGACTCGGTTGAGTGGGACTTTCAGTCGAAGAGGAGTTGTCTGGAACAGATGGTTCTAAAGAAGTAAGAGTAATCGTACCTCCTTGATGCTCATCCGGATTTGAGATCGGGCCGCTAATTATTTCAATCTCCTCTGAATGATCCCCTGTTAAAATGCTTTGTTCGGGAGTTGCAATTACTCCGGAAACCGTGACTAATTCGCCCCCAGCTAAATGAATTTCACCAGCTGGCATCATAAAACTCCCTGAATGAATTGTCGGTGATGAGGAAAAGCTTGATCCGGACCCGGTCAAAGTTACTGTTCCCGACCCTTCAACCGTCACTGCTCCCAAAGCTTGAAATGTTAATGCTGTCGAGGCGATTGACGCTTCGGTTCCGAAGAAAAAGGCTTCGTTGCATGAAATTGTAATTTCATTCTCGGAAATGATGGCGCAGTAAATTTCAATATCACCGCTGACATCCAGAGTGAGTGAGGCATTACCTAAGTCGATCTGAGCATCCTCAGGGAAAACGAGGTTGCGAACTGGTAAGCGGAGTCCGGTGGAAAATTCCGGTGGATGGCTGAATTCCTCAACACGGTAAAATCTTTTCGTCTGAAGGCCTGATGAATCGATCAATTCCGTAAGAGTACCATCACCATCAAATTCTGAGATGTTTGAAAATGGCCCTACTGGAGAATCGCTAATAAAAACCCGATAGCACTTTTCTTCATTGGTTTCAATCTCAAGACAGGGTTGATTGCCAATGAGTTCAATCTTCGGTGCCGGTTCGGTCCCAAAGACAAGCAATAGTTCTGAAGCGTCATGGTTGAAATTCAAACTCTGAGGTGCATCCGATTGGAGGCGAAACGTGGTAATGGATCGCTCCGAATTTAAAACATAGTCTCTTTTTACGGCAGAAGTGACATCGATGATCAGATTGGTGGGGTCCGTTGGATCGATTTCGCAAGTGCTTTCTATCCGTTCGAATGAGGTATCCGAGTAGCTCGTTTCTGTGAGTTTCAAATGGTCCTGATCGGTGGCATGAAATATCTCAAGGGTTTCAGCCCATTCATTGCTCAATGGGTGCCCGTTAGTTGAGATGCGAAGTTGTGCTGAGAGCAGGCTTAAGCCGTCGGGCTGTTGTGGAAGAACGATCGTTGTTATTGCCCTTGAATTTGAGTCCAATAAAAAATGATCACTCTGGAAATAAACCTCTTCGACTATCTGATCTTCGTCAGTATCAACTAGGTAGAAAAAATCAAGTGGTCCGATTACCTCATTTTGCGCGAAAGACCCTGAGCAGATAGCAAGGAAAAGACTTAACAGGATGAGAATCTTCGGCACGGTTCCTTTTTGCATACTTACATTCCATTCGCAAGAAGATAACTAAGCCGTTTATAAAATGATCAAAGGAAAGAAGGCGAATGTCAGCGAAAGCTCAGTGATCTTTCCAGCGCGTGGTCTGAACGTGGAAAGACTCAGATAGAAAAGGATTGAGTTATTCGAAGGTTCTCAGATCATCTTCATTATACATGGGAAGTTTAGAGAAGCCGAAGTTAAGCACCGAACCGACACGTCGTACGAAGAAGAAAGAGATTCCTAAAGGCCTCTGGACCAAGTGTCCTGATTGTGGAGAGGTACTCTACCAAAAGGAGCTGAGCGCGAATTTACGGACCTGTCCACATTGTGGCTACCACATGAATATCAGTGCTCATGAGCGACTCGCCGCACTTTTTGATAAAGAGACATTTCGTGAGTATGACAGCACCATGTCATCGGTCGATATCCTCAAATTCAAAGCACTCAAGAGTTACCGGGACAAGATTGCCAGTTATACAAAAATGACAGGTTTGAATGACGGGGTCGTTTCTGCTCAAGGCAAGATCGAGGGTATTTCGACAACTGTGGTCGCAATGGATTTTCGTTTTGCTGCCGGAAGTATGGGTTCGGTGGCGGGAGAGAAAATCACCCGGGCTTTTGAGAGGGCTCTGCAGCGGCATGAGCCTACGGTTCTCTTCAGTGCCTCTGGCGGAGCGAGGATGGAGGAGGGGCTCTTCAGTCTCATGCAAATGGCGAAAACGAGCGGAGCCCTGGCCAAATTAAGAGAACGTGGCTTACCTTACATCGTCGTCCTGACGAATCCGACGACAGGGGGAGTGACCGCCAGCTTTGCAACTCTAGGTGATGTCATTCTCGCTGAGCCCAAAGCGATGATTGGATTTGCAGGACCAAGGGTCATTAAAGAAACGACTCGTCAGGACTTGCCTGAAGGATTCCAGACCGCTGAATTTCTCCTTGATCGGGGCTTAGTGGACCGGATCGTGAGCCGGAAACAAATGAAAACTGAGATCGCTCAGATTCTCAGATACCTGCGCCCTTAATTGCAGAGTGTCCCTGCAAGAAATTCTTCAGTCATTTTACCAGCTTCAGTCCTCAGGGATTAAACTGGGTTTGGAGAACATGCGTGCCTTGAGTGAGGCACTGAGCCATCCCGAAGAGGATCTCGAGTTTATTCATGTCGCCGGCACGAATGGGAAGGGGACTTGTTGTGCTGTCCTGGAGTCTATTCTCAGAAACGCGGGCTACCGGACGGGCTTGTTCATCTCTCCACACCTGCTCCGTTTTAATGAGCGCATTCAAATTGCCGGGGAATCGATCACCGATGACGATCTCGTTGCTGGGCTTAAGCATTTGCAAGCTGTGATTCAGGAACTCAAGAAGAACGGAACGGAGGTCACTTTCTTTGAAGCATCGACTGGTCTTGCGCTTCACTTATTCCGCCAAAAAGGTGTGGAAATCGTGGTTTGGGAGACGGGGCTCGGAGGCCGTTTAGATTCCACCAATATTGTCAATCCTCTCTGTTCGATCATCACTGCCATAGGTAAAGACCACTCCGAATTTTTAGGTCAGGATCTTGTCTCTATTGCTGGTGAAAAAGCAGGTATTATCAAAAAAGGGAGACCTGTGGTTTATCTTAAGGATCCAGAACATCCGGAAGTCGATCAGCTCTTTGAGGAAAAAGCGCGTGCACTCGGCTCAAGTTTCCAGGGAATCGATCGGACAAAATCGATCCGGTTAGACCGAGATCGATGGTCCACTTTCTTCGGTGAGCCCGAACGTGAATTAACCCTCTGCGGGGAATCTCATGCTTACAATGCCCAGCTTGCGCTGGCGGGGATATCTGAACTGAAGCAAATCGGAAAACGGATTCCCGATGAATCGATTGAAGAAGGCCTGAAGACAGTGAAATGGGCAGGGCGTTTTCAGCGCCTCAGAATAGATCCTCCTCTTGTTTTAGATGGGGCACATAATCCACAGTCGATTGAGTGTGTTTTGAAGACCTGGAACGTTCTTTTTGGAGCACCTCCAGGAAAAGTGATTTTCGGATGTCTGAAAGAGAAGGATTATCCTGAAATGATCGAGCGCATCGATCACAAGGAAACGAGAATCGAACTGGTTCCGGTCAATTCTCCTCGATCCCTGAAGCCAAACGAATTACATTCTTACTTCGTGAACAGTGAGGTCACCGAACGTGTGAATGTTCAGGTGGCGCTTGATCATGAGTTGCAAAATCCGTCTCCAAAAGGTTGCCTCGTCACGGGGTCGCTCTTTCTGGCTGCGGAGGTCTTACAAATGGAAGCGTTCAGTAATGAAAATTAAGTTTGTTTACTTTGATGCCGGAGGAACGTTAGTTCGCACAGCAGAGCCTGTCGGGATTACCTATTCAAAGGTAGCCTCGCACTACGGGTTCCAGGCGGATGCCGACGAATTGACCCTTTCTTTTGCCCGTGTCTGGAAGCAATTGATGCAACGTGATCCGGAAGCCAATGGGATTTCCAGAGTCGAAGATGACAGACGCTGGTGGAAAGAGGTGGTTCGTCAGACTTGGGAACCTTTTGCACTCCCTCCTCATTTTCCTTTCGATGATTATTTTATGGAAGTTTATGAGGCCTATGGCAGAGCGGACCTCTGGAGAGTTTATGCTGATGTGGAGGATGCGCTCCAGCTTGCCAGTGAGAAGGGCATCCGAATCGGTGTCCTCTCTAATTGGGATCGAAGGCTTCCCGGTATTCTGGAGGGGCTTGACCTCCTGCATCGATTTGAATCTGTCGTTATTTCCAGTGAGCATGGGGTCGAAAAACCCAATCGTAAAATTTTTGATCTCGCCAGAGAGAAAGTAGGTTTTACCGAATCCGAGATGGGATACTTGGGTGATGAGGAAAGGGCCGATGGTCAGGGAGCGAGGGGCGCAGGTTGGAGATGCGAGATTGTCCGACGTCCTGAATTTGATCTTCTTGCCGCATTAGAAAAACTGCTCACCGAATCATTAAACTAATAATTCTGTAAAGAATACTGGATAGATTGACAAGTGAAGCGCGGCTTATAGGTTATGCAGTTCAATAACTATGGATAAATTACTACTTATTTTTCAATCTTCCCTGGGTCGTAAGTTCATCATGGGTATTACGGGCACTGCATTAGTTGCCTTTATCGTTATTCACATGATAGGGAATCTACAAATCTTTCTTGGGCCTGACGCGCTCAACGGATATGCCAAATTGCTCAAGGCGAAGGCGGAGCTGCTCTGGGCCTTTCGACTAGGGTTGCTGGGTATGATTGGGCTTCACCTCTGGGCCGCTATTTCATTGGCCATCGAAAACCGTAAGGCACGCCCTAAGCGCTATGATAAAGAAGGGACGATCCAAGCCAGCTATGCATCCAGAACCATGGTCATGAGTGGCTTAATCGTTATTAGCTTTGCCATTTTCCACATTCTTCATTTTACCGCTCAAGTGACCCATCCTAAGTATCATGAGATGAAAACTATGTATAAGGGTGAAGAAGTACATGACGTCTATCAAATGGTCGTCGCAGGTTTCTCTAACCCTTGGATCAGTGGATTTTACATTCTTTCTGTCGGACTCCTCTGCATCCACATGAGTCATGGGGTTTCCAGTATGTTTCAATCTTTAGGTATAATGAATCGCAACACAGAACCTGTCTTCAAATTAGGGGCCAAAGGTCTTTCGGCAGTGGTCTTTCTGGGCATGGCAGCAGTCCCAGTGAGTGTTTTAGTAGGGCTGGTTGGATTCGAATAAAGAGAAGGAATACAAATCATGATTGAGAATTTAATGCCAAGGCTAGATGCCAAAATCCCTGAAGGTCCACTGAACGAAAAGTGGGCGAACTACAAACAGAATATGAAGTTAGTCAACCCGGCTAACCGGCGCAAATTTGATATCATTATTGTAGGTAGCGGCCTCGCGGGGGCTTCGGCAGCGGCAACACTGGGTGAGATGGGCTACAATGTAAAATGCTTCTGCTTCCAAGATAGTCCACGCCGGGCCCACAGTATTGCCGCTCAGGGTGGTATTAATGCGGCTAAGAATTATAAAAACGACGGTGATAGCGTACACCGACTCTTCTACGACACGATCAAGGGTGGAGATTTCCGCTCCCGGGAAGCCAACGTTCACCGCTTAGCCGAGGTGAGTGTAAACATTATTGACCAGTGTGTTGCTCAAGGTGTTCCATTCGCACGTGAATACGGTGGACTGCTTGATAATCGATCCTTTGGCGGAGCACAGGTTTCCAGAACGTTCTATGCGCGCGGTCAAACTGGGCAGCAATTACTCTTAGGAGCTTATTCTTCGCTCAACCGACAAATTGATGCTGGCCAAGTCGAAATGTTTCCCCGCAGTGAAATGCTCGATCTGGTGGTCGTTGATGGAGTGGCGAAGGGGATCATTGTCCGGGACTTAGTCACCGGTGAAATCACCCGTCACTCGGCTCATGCCACCCTGCTTGCGACTGGGGGCTATGGAAATAACTGGTATCTTTCTACCTATGCGCGTGGCTCCAATGCGACTGCTATCTGGCGAGCCCACCGTCGCGGTGCACTGATGGCAAACCCTTGCTATGCTCAGATCCACCCAACCTGTATTCCGGTCTCTGGTGAATATCAGTCGAAACTGACCTTGATGTCTGAGTCACTTCGTAATGACGGAAGAGTCTGGGTTCCTAAAGATCGCGATGTGGCGGCAAAACTCCGGAAGAAAGAGATGCATCCGTCGCAGGTAGCCGAAGACGATCGCGATTACTATCTGGAAAGAAAATACCCCAGCTTTGGTAACCTGGCTCCACGTGATATTTCCTCCCGTGCCGCAAAAGAAGCCTGCGATGATGGTCGAGGTGTTGCGCCTACTGGACTCGGTGTTTATCTGGATTTTGCTGACGCCATTAATCGGCTCGGTAAAGACACCATCGCTGAGCGCTATGGAAACTTGTTTGATATGTATCACGAGATCACCGGTGAAAGCGCATACGAAACTCCGATGATGATTTTCCCTGCTATCCATTACACCATGGGTGGGCTTTGGGTCGATTATAACCTCATGAGTAATGTCCCCGGACTCTTCGCACTGGGTGAAGCAAACTTCTCTGATCATGGTGCCAACCGCCTCGGAGCCAGTGCTCTCATGCAAGGACTGGCGGATGGCTATTTCGTCATTCCTTACACTCTAGGGAACTATATCGGAGGCGAAAAACCTGAGAAGGTTTCCACGGATGCGCCAGAGTTCGATCAGGTCGAAAAAGAGGTGAATGATCGAAACGAAAAACTGATTTCCATCAACGGCAAAAAGACCGTCAATACCTTCCACCGTGAACTGGGTAAGATCCTCTGGGACTACTGTGGGATGGCACGCGACAAGGCAGGACTGCAAAAAGCTATCGAGCTCATTCCTCAACTCCGTGAAGAATTCTGGAATGATGTCAATGTGCCCGGAGACAGTAATGATTTGAACCAGTCTTTAGAGAGAGCGGGCCGTGTTGCGGACTTCCTCGAATTGGGTGAATTAATTGCCCGTGACGCACTGGGGCGTGAAGAATCCTGTGGAGGTCACTTCCGCAGTGAATATCAGACTGAAGATGGAGAAGCAGTGCGGAATGATGATGAATTTGGTTACGTGGCCGCTTGGCAATGGAACAACGGTGATGAAGCCATTTTACACAAGGAAGAGTTGGAATACGAAGAAGTCAAAATGTCGACAAGGAGCTACAAGTAATGAATATACAACTCAAAGTCTGGCGTGAAACACCTGGAAAAGTAGAAGGTCATTTCGAGACGTACGAGGCGAATGATCTCAGTAAAGACATGTCTTTCCTGGAAATGTTAGATACGGTCAACGAACACCTCACAGAAGAGGGTAAGGAGCCCATTGCATTTGACCACGATTGCCGAGAAGGCATTTGCGGTATGTGTTCGAGTGTGATCAACGGGGTGCCGCATGGGCCAGATCGTGGTGTAGCCACCTGCCAGGTTTATATGAGAAATTTTGAAGATGGTGAGACGATTACCGTCGAACCATTTAGGGCAAAGCCATTCCCTATCGTTCGCGATCTGGTTGTAGACCGCACTGCTTTTGACCGGATCCAGCAAGCAGGAGGCTATGTCTCCGTGAATACGGGCGCCGCTCCAGATGCGAATGCTCTCCCCATTGCGAAAAAAGATGCAGACAACGCATTTGATGCTGCAGCCTGTATTGGTTGTGGAGCCTGTGTTGCCGTTTGTAAAAATGCATCTGCGATGCTGTTTACCGCAGCGAAAGTTTCACATTTGAGTCACTTGCCACAAGGGCAGGCAGAGAAGAATCGTCGCGTTATCCGCATGGTGCAAACCATGGATAATGAAGGCTTCGGTAATTGTACGAATCAGTATGAGTGTGAAGCAGCTTGTCCCAAGCAAATTAGTGTTCAGCACATTGCGCGCATGAACCGTGATTATGCAATGGCTCTGCTCACAGAAGCCGCTGAAGTCTAATTCGATTTCGGCTTTTCGAACTTATCCATTTGCCTGCTTCAGCAGCTTTTCTTTCGCCTTCTCATCAAGCGTATCCGTAGTCTGGATCCATTGACGAGCAGAGTTGGGATCAGTCTTCAGCCACTCGCGAGCGGAGCGTTCTACTAGTCGGACTCGCTCTTTTTCATTATCATGAGAGGCTGACCAGATGGTTGCAGCCTCCGCATCATATTCCCGTATCCGGTTGACAAAGCTACTGATGGAGCGGTCTCTCACTTTTCCCGGGGATAATTCATTCAGCCATGCCGAAACACCTGAAGGATCATATTCTGCCCAGTTGGAAACGAGATTGCCATAAGTCTGTGAGAGTTTGTTCTCGTCTTGAATTCCATCAATCAGGCTAAAAGCCTGATTGATATCGTAGCGCGCCAGATAATTAATCGACTGAGACAGGGCCTGGTCTTTTGCTTTCGGGTCACTCAAGGAATTGATGTAAGCTAAACCTTGCTCGATATTCTGCTGCATCAAGTTACTGGCAATATTCGGAGAGATGTCGTTAATCTGCTCGGGGTCAGTGATGTTTTTAGAGAACCAGTCTAATGCCGTGTTTGGATCATTAGAGATCCAATTATTCATGATATTTTTGATGTAATTTGTCTTCTTGGATTCACCGACATAATCGACTAGGGCGAGTGCTTTTTCAGGGGACTCCCTCCCGAGCTGGTAGGCCTGATTTTCAAGCATCTTCGAAGCGAGGCTGGGGTCATCTAGATTTTTAATCCAATTGATCGCTTCTTCTGGCTTTGCTTGAAGGTAGTTATTGAAAGCACTTCCAATTGCTTGATTCTTGATCTGCGGATTTTCAATTTGGCTGGCGTAGTCGAGAGCAGCTTTAGGGTCATCGCGAGCCCATTGATTGATGACATTATTGATAGCCCATTTTTGTCCTTGCGGATTGTCTTGGGTGCTAACCCAGGCCAGTGCATCTTCTGGGTTAGATCGGGCAATCTGGTTCGCGATATTAGAAATCATATTCGCTTTTCCCTGTCCGGTAGGAGCGAGGTCAACTAACGACTTTGCCATTTCAAGATCATCATTTGCTACCGTCCATACGATGTTCTGTAGCACTCTGGTCTGCTCGGCTGGATTACTAATATTTTGCACATATTGTAGCGCTTGGTCGGGATTGACCTGATACATGGTTCTCAGGACCTGGCTAATCGCGTTGTTCCTGCTATTAGCGCTACTGAGGGTTTCGGCCGCTTGCAGCGCCTCTTGTGGATTTTTTATGGCCCAGACAGAAAAGACCGTAGAAATCGAGCCGTAATCTTGATTGCCACCCAGCTTCCGTTCTTCAATGAACTTTAAGGCCTGACGTGGATCTTGCGTGGCAATCGCGCTGACGATCGCGCGGTAGCTCTGGCGTCGATTCTGTAGATCACCATGCGAGTCAGCCCATTTGATGGCTTCCTGAATATTGGACTCAGCGAGAGAGGAAACGATGGTATGGTTCAGGTGCTTTAGACTTGAATCAGAGGCATGGTTTGTCTCATACCAGGCAATGGCAGCTTGAGGGTCAGCATCAACCCAGGAAGCAAAGATAGCTGATAATGCCTGGGTTCTCTCGTTTTGTGGGCGAGTCATGACCGCCTCAATCGCTTGTGGAAATTCGTTCGCGTCCAGGGAAGCTGAGAGAAGGATCATATCCCTCCAATTGGAGCCACTAAACAGATTGGTATCAAAGTCATCGAGCTTTTTCTTAAAGGCTTCTAGTCCACCCCCGGAAACCGTAACGGATAATTCAGAATCAGTTTCAGGGTTTGCGGCAATGTTGGTTGGGTCAGACCCTGACTGAGGGATCGCAGCAGTCTGTGTTCCTTGCCGGTCTGTTTTTCCTCCAAGCTGTTGACCCGTGAAAAAGCCTATTCCTAGACAAGAGGCCGCGATGGCAACCAAGATGAGATATTTAACATTGCCTTTCATATTAATACAGCTTTAGCAGTCTTGAGGAATATGGCCAGCTTGACCTTTCTCTTCAACGAGGCATCTTGCAACAATGAGTGTAGGCGAAGAAGTTAAATTACAAAGAGACGTAAAGGCGATTCAGATACC
>JBCBYL010000164.1:0-4217 GCA_039815855.1 Verrucomicrobiota bacterium | reverse complement strand
CGGCATAAATGAACCTACCATTAATAAAAATGCAAATCAATCGACCCTGATTATTTCCTGTAAGCGCCTCCAGCCGAGTTCTGACTCCGGGATTAAAGATGAGAAATGCGGAACCATCATCCCGAAGGCAGAACTCGGCTGGAGGCGCTTACTGGAAATAATCAGGGTCGATTGATTTGCATTTTTATTAATGGTAGGTTCATTTATGCCGCAGAGGTTGATATGGTCCTGCAAAATGGTAGGTTCCTCATCCCACTTGGCGTGACTGCCGAAGATGTTCAACTTTTTAGAGAGTATAAGAAATCCAAATAATGAATTATTCATATCCAGATATCCTTGTTGAGACCCAGTGGGTCGAAGAGAACAAGAATAATGACCAGATCCGTATCGTGGAGAGCAATGAAGACGTGCTCTTATATGACACAGGGCATCTTGAAGGAGCGGTTCATATCGACTGGCGCGCTGACCTCCAGGACCAGGTTCAGCGTGACTATATCGACGTCTCCGGATTTGCAGAACTCTGTAGCAGAAATGGAATCACGCCTGACACGACATGTCTCTTTTATGGTGACAAGTCAAACTGGTGGGCCGCTTATGCCCTCTGGGTTTTCCGATTATTCGGTCACGATAAAGTGAAATTAATGAATGGAGGCCGCGATAAATGGATGAGTGAAGGGCGTGCCTTGACCCGCGAGGTCCCGCAATTTGCAAAAACTGAATATCCTGTTCCGGTCAGTCGAAAGGATGATGAAATTCGAGCTTTTTACGCGGACACCTTGGCTCACAGTAATGCGCGGAAGCCACTCATCGACGTGCGTTCACCTGGCGAGTACAGCGGTGAAGTAACGCATATGCCTGAGTATCCTCAGGAGGGGGTGCTCCGCGGTGGACACGTTCCGGGGGCAAGCAGTGTTCCTTGGAAAGAGGCGGTGAATGAAGACGGTACGTTCAAATCTGCGGAGGAACTAGATCAGATTTATAACGTTGGTTGCAGCCTGAAGCCGGATGACGACATTGTGGCTTATTGCAGAATTGGTGAGCGCTCCAGTCACACCTGGTTTGTCCTGACTTACCTCCTCGGATACAAAAATGTCCGGAATTACGACGGTTCATGGACTGAATGGGGAAATATGGTAAGGGCTCCGATTGAGAGATCCTAGTTTGCCCGATGAGCTATCCCGCACGTTTACAATCCATCATTGACCTTTTTGAGAGCCTGCCTGATCAGGCCAAGAGAGAAAATCTGATTGCCATGGCTGACTCGGCCAAGAAGTTTGAGCCGCAGGAAGGTCAGACTTATACTTTGGAAGATGTCAGAAAAGACGAAGAATGCACGGACACCGTCGGCATTTATCTGACGGTGCAAGATCAGTCCCAATGTAACTTTCACGTCTCTCTCGGCCCTCAGGTTCAGACCTTAACCCGTGCCATGACCAGTATTCTTTGCAAGGGGCTTGATGGTTTATCTCCTGATGAAATTATGGAAATACCTGCAGACTTTGTCCCGAAAATCGTTGGAGCGGATTTAGTGCGTCAACGCAGCCAGACCACGTACTACGTCCTCAGCCGCATGAAGGGAGTCTGTAAAGTCTGGCTCAATCGCAAGCGCGCGGCAGAGAGTGAGTCGAATTCCTCATAAATAAGTCACTCTTATGCTTGCGGCGTCATTTCGTCAGCTCCAAGTATATGTGACTCTTGCCCTTAGTTTAATTTTGCGCTGTGTAGCTACTCGGATATAGTTAGGGGATGAGTGCACTCGAAATCAAAGACCTACATGCGAATATTGAAGGATCACCGATCCTCAAAGGCCTAAGCCTGACTATCCCCAAGGGGGAGGTCCATGCCATCATGGGGCCAAATGGTTCAGGAAAAAGTACGCTGGCAAAGGTCGTTGCCGGACATCCGGATTACGAGGTGACTTCTGGTGAAGTCTTACTCGATGGGGAAAATGTTCTCGAAATGGAACCTGATGAAAGAGCCCGGTTGGGATTGTTTCTGGCATTTCAATATCCAAGCGAAATTGAAGGCGTTTCGATTGCCAACTTTTTAAGAGCTGCAGTCCAAGCCAGAATGCCTGAGGATGAAGAACTGGATGCAGTTGAATACTACGAGCAACTTTACGCAGAAATGGATAAGCTGGGAATGGACAGGAAATTTACTTCCCGAGCAGTCAATGATGGATTCTCAGGAGGAGAAAAGAAGCGTAATGAAATTTTACAAATGGCCATGCTCAAGCCGTCTTACGCTATTCTTGATGAGACAGACAGTGGACTGGATATTGATGCACTCCGGATTGTATCCGAAGGGGTAAACAACCAGCGCGGGGCAAATTTAGGTATTTTGATCATTACCCACTACCAAAGACTCCTTGATTATATCGTCCCGGACCACGTCCATGTCATGGTTGATGGAAGAATCGTTCGGAGTGGTGGGAAAGAGCTTGCCCTTGAGTTAGAAGATAAAGGGTATGACTGGATTATCGAAGAAACCGCGGTCTCCGCATAAATTGGAGTATTGAAATGAGCGTAGAAGAAAAGCCAGATCTGAACTTTGACATGGAAAGCGGGAATTTCTCGTATCCTGAGCAATACGAATACGATGCAGGCTATGGCCTGACCGAGGATACGATCAATTATATCTGCGATGTAAAAGGGGACCCGGATTGGGTTCGCGAGTTCCGCCTGAAGGCTTTGGAGACATTTCGCAAGAAACCAGACCCAACTCATTGGGCATCGAAGGACCTCGAAAACATCCATTACGACGACATTCGTTATTACCTCTCAAAAGGCCAACGTCCGACACGAACCTGGGATGAGGTGCCTGATGATGTGAAGCAAACGTTTGAGCGGCTGGGAATCCCGGAAAAAGAGAGAAAATATCTAGCTGGTGTGGAAGCCCAATTCGATAGCGAAGCTGCCTATTCCAATATGAAAGATGCCCTTTCTGATGATGGCGTGATTTTTATCGGTAGTGCAGAGGGGCTCAAGGAGCACCCTGAAATCTTTAAGCGTTGGTTTGGTAAAGTCATTCCTACCGGAGATAATAAGTTTTCAGCACTCAATAGTGCAGTTTTCAGTGGCGGTAGCTTTATCTACGTTCCACCGGGAGTGAAAGTAAAGCAGCCTCTACAGGCTTATTTCCGTATCAATGCTGAAAATTTTGGTCAATTTGAACGTACTCTCATCATTGCCGATGAAGGTAGTGAAGTGACTTATATGGAGGGGTGCACCGCTCCTAAATTTGAGACTTCCACGCTACATAGTGCCGTGGTGGAACTGGTGGCCATGCCTGGTGCTAAGCTCCAATACATCACCGTGCAAAATTGGAGTAATAATGTTTTCAATCTGGTGACTAAACGTGGGATCGCTCACGAGAATGCAGAGATTAAATGGATCGATTGCAACATCGGGTCGAGGTTAACGATGAAGTATCCGGGAGTGATCCTGAAAGGCCGCAAAGCCAGAGGTGAAGTCATTAGTATCGCGCTTGCGAATGATGGCCAGCATCAGGATACCGGTGCCAAAATGATTCATGCGGCAGAGGAAACCACCAGCAATATCGTGTCGAAGAGCATTAGTATTGGTAAGGGGCGTTCGACCTATCGCGGTCTGGTCCATATTCCGCGCCACCTGAAAGGCTGTAAGAATAATACCGAGTGTGATGCGTTGCTCATCAATACGAATTCCAGGACGGATACCTATCCAGCTATCACTGTTCGCGGAGAAGAGAACTCCGTTCAGCACGAAGCGAGTGTCAGTAAAGTCAGTGAGGAGCAAATTTTCTACATGCAACAACGAGGGCTTTCTGAAGAGCAGGCGATGAGCTTGAGCGTGAATGGCTTTGTGAACGATCTCGTGAACCAATTCCCGATGGAGTACAGTGTTGAATTAAAACGCTTGATCGATCTTGAAATGGAAGGATCAGTTGGATAAAACAATTCTGATTTAACAATTGAATAGGAAAAATATATGGCTGATCTAGAAAACAAATACGAAGAAAACATCACAGGCGAATACTACGTTGATAACCAATGTATCGACTGTGATCTCTGCCGGGAAACGGCACCTAGCAACTTTACTCGCCAGGACGATGGCGGATATTGCTTCGACCGGGCAACCTTCCATTGCTTCGACGCACTGCGCGCGTTCGTCATCATTCTCAGGTTGCTTAAAGACGAATGAATATCCGCCATCGTCCTGGCGAGTAAAGTTGCTAGG
>JBCBYL010000038.1:0-20861 GCA_039815855.1 Verrucomicrobiota bacterium | reverse complement strand
CCAAGCGTGATCCCAACTTTTGTCTGCATTGACGAATGCATCCTGCACGTTATGTTGGAGACTATGCTCATTAAACAGGGATTCTGCCTGATCACGGCTCTCCTCATCACTTCCTCCGGATGGGCGGCATCCTATCAGGAGCAGTACGATTCATTAAAGAATGAGATCGAAGACAGCCTGCCCGGCGTAAGCAGCTTTAAGGAAGTGGATTTCGAGCAGGCCCTTGAGGCTGAGCAGGCTTCCAAGAAGGACTTAAAAGCAGCCGAAACGCTCAAAGATAAACTTAAAGAAGCGAAAGCCCTGGTGGGTCATGCCAAAGGAAAGTGGATTGGCGGTGCCAATAAGGGAATCAAAGACGCCGAGGCTCAATTGAAGGCCGCCCAGAATCAGGAAGAACGTGAAGCGGCCGAAGCGGAGCTGGAGAAATGGCAGAAGGATCTCGAAGCAGGTCAGCAGGCATTAAAGGAACGCCAGGAAGCACTCGACCAACTGGATGCGAAAGACATCGCGAGTGCATTGACCAACGCTCGGCAGGCAGTCGAGCAGGCACAGGAGAATACAGTCAAGGCGACCGAGGCCCTGGGATTGGCTTCGGTTCTCGACAATGACAATTTCGATAGACAACTGGCGCGATTCATCGTGCTGCATGAGGCCACTCCTGAGAAACTGGAGGCCTACGCTTCCCAGAGTTCAGCGCATCGGCAGCGGATCGAACGGATGCTAAGCGATGATGCCTTGTTGATCCAAATGGGTGTCGCGGATGGCGCTGCTGGAGGTGACTACGGCCGCTCCATGGAGATTTACGAGACCATCCAAAAGGAATGCAACGATGCCGCCGAAGGAACTCTGCAACGGCTTGCGCTGGCCATCAGCCTTGAACATGCCGTGCCCCGTGGGCAGCGCAATGCCGTGGGCGCTGTGGATGCGCGTGCATTCGTCGATCCGGTTAAACGATATCACAGCTATAAGAAAGCCTTCCTGGCCCAGGAGCTTGACCCGGCTTTCCAGTATTTGACCGTTTGGGACATGCGCATGGTCGTCAATGGCGAAGAGCCTGATGAAATCAGTGCCTGGGGCCGCGAAATGCTTCGGAACTACCGCCCGGATCACGTCACCACGTCGGATCAACGCTGGCGCTATGTCGGGCTGGTTCGGACCGATATCCCTTACGGCTCGGAGGACAACCAATATGACAAGGATGAGTTACAGTTTTTCCAGAATATCCTGATGAATGGTGGTGTTTGTGGAAGGCGTGCCTTTATTGGGCGCTTTATTCTCCGCGCCTTTGGTGTTCCCACCACCGCACGTCCACAAACCGGCCATGCCGCGCTCGTTCGCTGGACCCCTGATGGCTGGGTGACCTGTCTGGGGGGAGGCTGGGGCGCCGGTTGGACCAGGACCCTTTATGGCGTCGACCGCAACTTCCTGGCCACTACTCAGGCTCGAGCTTTGGGCGATTCTTTTATGAAAGTGAAGCGCGCCCATTGGATCGGTGACGTCATGGAGGAGCCCCGGGTCTATGGTTTTCACACCCGGAATAAGAAGGTGCCCTCACCTGGTTTCTGGAACGCGGTGGCCCTCAACACACAACGGGCCCTGATTGCCAATGCTGAGACCTTAGCGCCGGTCGGTGAAGAAATCGCCGAAGCGGACGATGCTCGCGAGGCCCTTCTCTTTTCAGACACTGAAATGACAAAGAAAGACCGTGAAGTCGATATCGATCGATCCGGTGTGATCCGGATACCAGCGGTAGCGACGCGCGAACCGGGGGAGAGCACGAAAAAGATCAAGTTCTTGCCGAGCACCTTGGGAGGATTTCAATTACTCTATGCACGCGGAGGAAATCCGGAAGACTTTGAATATAGGATCGATGCCCCCAGATCCGGTTTGTACACACTAACCGCACGCGTCGTCACCCCCAGTTGGCAACAAAAACTCCTCATCTCCGTCAACGATGATGAGGAAGCAGTCGAACTCGAATTACCCCATACCGTCGGATTATGGGAAGAGACCAAGCCAATCCAACTGCAACTCAAGCGGGGTAAAAACACACTGCGATTTTCCCACACCACCAGTGGTAAACCCAAGGGCTTTGCCATCCATGAATTAACGCTCAGCCCGTCCTCCGATTTAACAGGTTACTAAAGTCTCTCAGACGGGCCCCGGACGAGAAATTAATTTAGGGCTAAAGGGCTAAAGGGTCAGTAGTCGACTCTCGACGCGCTTCCCACCTTTCTTACACCCGGTTATCTGCTATTCTTTTCATATGAAATGGGTGAAGAGCATCCTGATTTTGGGCGTATTGATTTTTCATGCGGATTTTGCCTCCACGGTTCTGGCCTGGGATCGCTATGCGCAACCGATGGCTTACTTCAAGGCACCCGAGAATGGAGCGGTGGTTTCAGCCGGCAAACCACTTACCCTGAAAGTGGGAGCACAATCCCGGAACTCGATCCACCGTGTCGATTTCTACATCAATGGAAAGCTCGTTCACCGGGATTACAAGCGCCCGTATCAATTCACCTGGAAGAGTGTCCCGGCCGGAAAGCATGAACTACGCTGTCAGGCTTCCACCATTTTTCATGTGCGCCGATCCTCCCCGAAGGTGCGTATCACCGCCAGGTAGAGCGCAGGATGAGGGATCACGCGTGCCAAGGTCCATGCCTCACTCATCTCACTAGTTATAGGATACAGGCTAATTGCCTGCCGAGGCGGATCAAATTCTTGAATTGGTTGCGTGAGACACGTCAGCGGACGTAAGCGGGCTCAAAGCGTAACGACGTTGTCTGAGTCGGCGCCTGATTGGAAATCGAGAATGTTCTTTACCGTGGTCTCGGCGATGTTCATGAGCGCTTCCTTGGTAAAGAAGGCCTGATGACTGGTGATGAGCACGTTAGGGAATGTGGTCAAGCGCATGAGGTTGTCATCAATGATCACTTCTGAGGAAAGGTCCTCAAAGAAAACGCCTTCTTCCTCTTCATAGACGTCCAGCCCCAGATGCCCGATGATCCCGGATTTAATTCCATCAATGGCGGCGGGAGTGTCAATGAGCCCGCCTCGGCTGGTGTTGATGAGCATGACCCCTTTTTTCAACTGGGTGATGGTCTCGGCACGGATCAGGTGCTTGGTCGACTCGAGGAGTGGGCAGTGGAGGCTGATGATATCGGATTGAGCAAATACGTCCTCAAGAGGCACATACTTCACTCCGTTTTTCTTCAGTTCTTCCTTTTCGTAAACATCGTGAGCGAGGACATGGCATCCGAACCCCTGCATAATCCGAATGAAACATTCCCCGATGATACCGGTCCCAATGACACCGACCGTCTTACCGTGAAGGTCAAATCCGACCAGCCCCTCCAGCGAAAAGTTATTTTCCCGAATCCGGTTATACGCGCGATAGTACTTTCGGTTCAGTTCCAAAATCATGCCACAAGCGTGCTCCGCGACCGCATAGGGTGAGTAGGCGGGCACTCTCATGACTGTCATGCCCGCCTCAGCGGCGGCCTTGAGGTCGACGTTATTGAATCCAGCACACCTTAAGGCCAGAAGTTTGATGCCAAAGGAGTGAAAGACATCAATCACCTCGGCACTGACGATGTCGTGAACGAAGGCGCAAACCACATCGTGGTCCCTTGCCAGGGGAGCTGTCTCTACGGTCAGGCGTGGCTCAAAAAAAGTACAGTCCATCTCCTTTCCGTCCATGGCACTTGCCAAAAAGCGGCGGTCGTATGATTTGGAACTAAAGACAGCGATTTTCATATGCAGGGTTGAAATTGATTTAAATCTCACGAATGATACCACAGCCCGAATCAGAGGCGAATAACTCTCTGGCATCTAAATTGCTGGGTATGTGATCTTCTTTTTTATGAGTGACGAATTTTTCAGCGAACTTAAGTCGGCTTCTCCGATCCAGGATTATCTTCAATACCTCCATGATAAATTCAAGTCGATCAATGATGGGGAAGTGGCCTCTTACATCCCAGAATTAGCGACGGCGGACCCGAACTGGTTCGGGATCTCCATTGTGACCATGGATGGCCACCTTTATGAAGTGGGGGATACCCGAATCCCGTTCACGATCCAGTCTATTTCTAAGCCGTTTGTTTACGGCCTGGCCCTCGAAGACCACGGGCGCACGGATGTTCTCAATAAGATCGGAGTGGAACCTTCTGGAGAAGCATTCAATTCCATTAGTCTGCGACCTGAGACCGGTCAGCCATTCAACCCCATGATCAATGCCGGAGCGATTGCGGCCACCGGACTGGTGGAGGGGCATACCCCGGATCTTCAATTTCAGCGCATTCTTGATCTGTTTCATCATTACACGGGTCACCCGGTCGAAGTGGATGAAAGAGTTTACCAGTCTGAAAGCTCAACGGGACATCGGAACCGAGCTATTGCCTATATGCTCCGGAATTTCGATATCATCCAGGACGACCCCTCCCCGATTCTGGAAAACTATTTCAAACAATGCTCAATCTCCGTGACCGGAAACGATCTCGCCGTCATCGCCGGGACTCTGGCCAATGCCGGAATCAATCCCCTCAACGGTCGCCGCGCGATCCGCAGTGAGTATGTCGAAAATGTTCTGAGCATCATGGGAACCTGCGGGATGTATGATTACGCAGGCGAATGGATCTACCGGGTGGGAATGCCAGCTAAGAGTGGCGTCGCCGGAGGCATCGTGGCGGTCCTGCCCGGCCAACTGGGTATCGGCATCTACTCACCACCGCTCGACCCTAAAGGCAATAGTGTCCGAGGTATTCAGACCTGTCACCAGCTCTCGATGGACTTCAACCTCCATATGTTTAATGTCCCACATTCCACTCAGTCTGTCATCAGAACCAGTTATTGGGGAAGCGAGCTGGGTTCAGACCGGGTGCGACCATTAGAAGAACGCCTCTATCTGAAAAAGTCAGCTTCTAAAATCCTGGTCTACGAATTGCAGGGCGATCTGAACTTTTCCACCGCAGAAATCGTAGTGAGAAAGATCAATGAGTCCTTCAAGTCATTCGAATTTCTCGTCATCAATCTCAAGCGTATCCTCCACATCGATGAGAGTGCCTGCAAACTCTTCCTCTCCCTTTACTTGCGGATGAAGGGAATGAACAAGACGCTCATCTTTTCCGAAAGCTCCCAGCATCGCCTACTGCAAAGGATCTTTAAGGCCAATATGAATGATAGCTTCCCTACCAAGTTATTCATCGATAGCCATGCTGCCGCACTGGAAGTCTGTGAAAATACGCTTCTCCTGGGCCACTCCGGCCAATACGGCGGGATTCGTGAGCAGGTCCTGGCTAAGCATGAATTCCTCGCAGACCTGAGTCCGGATGAAATGTCTATCGTCGAGGCCATGATGAAGCCACAGTCTTTTGAAAAAGATCAAGAAATCGTCGCGGCTGGATCGATTGCAGATGAAATTTTTCTCCTCACTTCGGGAACGGTCACCGTCTGCATCTCATTACCGGATGGTCGATTAAACCGCCTGGCCAGCTTTTCAGCTGGAGTCACTTTCGGAGAGCTAGCCATGGGAGGTGCGAATAAGCGTTCAGCCAGCGTCTATGCGGACACAGAAGTGGAGTGCTTTACTCTTAGCCTGGAAGATCTCGATCAGCTTGAGAAGGACCACCCGGCCATTCAGTGTAAACTGTTGCGCAACGTCTTGCGCCTGACCACGAACCGCCTGGAATCGGCCAATCGGTCGATCGGCGCCCTTCTCTAAAGCGTAATGGGGCGCACCTATCTCTTTGTTTACGGGACCCTGAAATCCGACTTTGGGCATGAGATGCACAAGCATCTCGAAATGGGGGGCCAGCTCCTGGGGCAGGCCAGCTGCAGAGGGAAACTCTATCTCATCGACTGGTATCCAGCCTTGATCCCTTCTTCAGATCGTTCAGATCAAGTCCACGGGGAAGTCTATGAATTACTTCAGCCCGAGTTGACTCTGGCCATCTTAGATCAGTACGAAGCCACTTCGGATCCCCCGAATGAGAAAGATGAATACCGCCGCCAGAAACATGAAGTGAGTCTTGAGAATGGAACGAAGCTGCAAGCCTGGGTCTATTGGTATCAACAATCGGTCCATGAAGACCGCAGAATCCACTCAGGAATTTTTCTCCCCTCCACGTCGTTCTAACCTAAGTTCCAGTCGTGAAGAACACTGAAGGCCTAGGATATACTGACCTGCTCAAGCGGCATCGTCCGGAAATGCTCTATGGGACGGTCTTTAATTTCTTTTCCAACTTTGGGCAGACGTTTTTTATTTCCTTACTTCTTCCGGGAATGGCCTTAGCAGCAGGCATCGCTTATGAGGAGGCAGGTTATCTGTATAGTATGGCGACACTGACCAGTGCCGCCTTACTGGCGCTCCTTGGGAAATGGTCGGACCGCCTTTCTTCCAGAGCATACGGGATCATCTGCTGTTCTCTCTTTACCGTAGGTTGTGGGCTGGCTCTCGGTTCGAGCCACCTGCTTCTCCTGGCTGCTTCCATTCTCCTGATCAGATGGGCTGGCCAGGGCCTGTTATCACATGCCTCAACGACCGCGATGGCGAAACAATTTCCTCAGCGTCCCGCGGCAGCCTTCGCCCTTACCTCTCTGGGTTTTCCGATTGGCGAATCTATTTTACCTATCATGGCGACGGCTCTTATTTCCAGTGGTCACCATCAATGGGTATGGGGACTGGTCCTGGCCAGCAGTTGCCTCGTTCTCCTTCCTCTCGCCATCCTAGGTAGCCGCGGCTTTCGGGCGGTTCCAGCAGCGGAAACAACATCCACTCATCGCTCACTGGCTGGCAAGAACCGAGTCTGGAGAGACCCGCGACTCTGGGTCCTTCTCCCTCATTTGGTTTCTCTGGGCTTTGTCATGACGGCGATCCTTTTCTTTTCGAGCATCCTTCTCAAGACAAAGGGGTGGGATATCTGGTGGCTGGCTACTGGTTTAACCTGCTTTGCCCTCACACGTGCTTTCTTTACCATGGGGATCGGAAGTTGGTTTAAATCACGTGATGCCCTGCCCATGCTCGTGGTCACCAAGCTTCCTCTCCTGATAGGATGCGGGTTATTACTCATTCCTGAGGCCGGCGCCTGGATGCTCATCATTTTCTTTCTCCTGGCCGGAAGTAGTCAAGGAATCCAAATGGTCATCTCCAGAACGGCGCTTACCGAACTCTATGGCCCAGCTATCATTGGCACTGCTAAATCAGCCACCACCTCACTGGTCATCTTATCAACTGCACTAGCCCCGGCGATCTACAGTTGGGCAGGTCAGGCCGATGACACCCACCTCACGCATGTCGTCCTCTGGGGAAACCTCGCTCTGATGGCTTTTGCCACTATTTTTACTCAATGCCTGATGCCGTGGCTTAAACGCCAGTCTCAACTTCATGCCGAAACCGTTCTCGACTCAGACGCTCATTCCCGCTAAGCTATCGCTATGAAAATCGTAACCACACTCTTACTCACCGTCCTCCTTTCTTTGCCAGTCTATGCTGAACAAACCAGCCTTGAAAAAGCAGCGGAGGAAATGCTCATCGCCTCTCAGACCGAGAAAGTCCTTGATCAGACTGTCAAACAGATGGAAGGCATGATGGATCAGACATTCATCGCAGCTGGCCTCCCGGAGTCTGCCAAACCAGAGTTCGATAAAGCGATGAAAACTCAAATGGAGTGGCTTGAGGACTTCCTGTCCTGGGAAACCATGAAGCCCATGTATGTTGAGATTTACAGCTCCGTTTACAGTGAGAAAGAGCTCAAGGCCATGACTGCTTTCTATAGCTCTGAAGTTGGTCAGAAAGTCATCGAAAAATCACCGGAGTTAATCCAAAAGACGATGCAGGTCACCATGCAGCGCTTAGGTGAAAAAATGCCTGAACTCCAATCGAAAATGCAGGAAGCGATCGTCGATCTGAAGAAAAAGTTTCCTGAGTCTGAAGAAGGCTAGCGCCCGTTCGATAGCCGACGGGCATTATTGTCAGGTAAGCCGGCATCGATAATCTTTTCCTGAACCCGAGTGATGTCGTATTCGACCCTCCTCCAGATCACCCGCTTCGCCTCATGGTCATAAATGACGTAACAGGCTTTATTATTGCGATCCCGCGGCTGGCCGACTGAACCGGTATTCACTAAATACCTGCATCCTTCCTTCAGAACAAATTGACTCATTCCCGCATAAAGCTCGATGTTGCCGTTTTCCTCTCGTTCCCAAATACATGGATAATGGGTATGACCAAAAAAGCAGACCGTCATGGTTTGTTCCTGGAAGTGCTTTTCCGCTTCATTGTCGTCAATGATATAGCGCCAGGCGGATGGAGAGTGAAGTGAAGCATGCGTGGCCTCAAAGTGATCATTCCGTAAGGCGTAAGGCCGATTGAGTAGGTAGCTCTTCTGGGCGCGATCCAGTTGTTTTCTAGCCAGGAAGATGCCGGCCTTGGCTCCTTCATTCAGGGTATTGAAAATTCGCTCTTCTGCTGCTTCCGCATCATGATTGCCCAGCAAGGTGGGGCAGCCCAGTCCCTGGATGAAATCGACACAGGCGGAGGAATCCGCTCCATATCCAACGATGTCGCCAAGACAGACCCGGTCGGTCACACCTTCGCGCATCATATCCTTTACCACCGCTTCTGCAGCTTCCAGATTGGCGTGGATATCACTGAATAAAGCATAAATCCTGCGCTCTAAACGATTCACCGGTCTTTGTTGCTCCTGTTCTGGCCTGCGCTCAAATTTGAGTCTGAACTTATTTGTTTGCCTCATGCCCCGTACATTCTCTCAATCATCTTATTAACACTAATGTGTCTAATCGTTTTTGCCTCCAATGCCAAGTCATCCTCATTGAAAATCTTCTCACTCGACTCACTGAAGCGCAATGACCTGCCTTTTTCGCTTTTTGCGGCGATGATTCATTTCACTATTGATCTTCTTTGTGGATAAAGGTCACGCTTTCTATTAAATTTACTTATTCTTTAAAAATCAGGTTAATTATACATAAGTTGCTTACTATAAGAGCTTTGTAATTATTCTAATCGATATTTAAGCCAATTTTTTTTCAGAAAGTTATTCACAATGGTGGAAAGGACCGACAAAATGATGGTTGACGTTCAGAGCATCAAAGCTACTTGTGTCATGCTCAAATTTGAATTGGAGGAATATGAAGAATCGAAAAAAATCTATCGAGCTAGGCTCTGCCCTCATGATGAAACGCTATCATCAGGAAAGCCCGAAGCGTGTTGGCCTCTGGGGTATCTTGATTTTATCGAATATGACCTGGATTGGCATGGTTGTCTTTTTATGGACCGGACTATGGAGTAGCAGCAAGCTTGGCGTCGCACTCACAGATTTTTATTTAAAAGAAAGGAACCGCTGGGCTGAGGTCACAGAGGTTCAACAGGAAGCCATTGAGGAGCGGAATTTGGAAATTGCCCGGATGGTCTCATTCCAGACCTCATCACCAGGTGACGTCGTGCGCCTCGCGGAAACGGTCAGCAGTGTTCTGAACACCTCATCCGGATACACCAGAGATTATCTCGAAAAAGCGCTCCCTGAGGCAATCCGCCTCCAAGTGCAAACGGGAGTGCCCGCTTCTGCGATTCTTTCTATGTCGATTTACGAAAGTGGCTATGGCCGCAGCGCACTCGCCCGCGATTATAATAACTTTTTCGGCATCAAAGCATTTTCAAGCTGGAAAGGACCACGCGCGAAAAACATGCCTACCGTCGATAGCGGGGTAAAGACACGTGCTGACTTCCGGGCCTACCCTTCTGTCTACGATGGCTTTATTGGCTACACCAGCTTCCTCCGCGAAACGGGGCGCTACTCGAAAGCGTTTCACACCGACACCGGCGAGGACTTTGTCAAAGCCGTGCTCAGGGCTGGCTACTGCCCGGATGGAGATTATCTGGGTAATATCAAGAAAATCATGGCTCGGCACCATCTCGATCAACTCGATCACATCCTTGAAAAAGGAGCGAAAGAGAACGCCCCCTACCAAGTCGCCTGGAACGAGCTCGACGAAACCGATTCCGCTCCAAAAAAGAATTAATTCATTTCTCTCCTCTTTTCCTGTGACCTTGGACCAAATCAGAGCGCTGCTCAGTCAATATCAGGAAGAGTTAGCTGATCTGAAACAGGGTGGAACCGTTGATATGATGCCTACCTTGGAGCGATTGTCAGAACTCTCACAATCCGTGCCAGAAGGCCTAGATCCAATGCTTAAGCACTATCTGGAACGTCAGAGCTACACGAAAGCTTACGATCATCTCAGCGCTTAAATTTCCATTCCTCGTTCAGCGTTAAGACGAATGGAACCTCATTATCATTTGATACCAATAAGGGACGGAGTGCACTCCGTCCCTTATTGGTATCAGTGTAAAACCTTCAGATTTTTTTTCGGTGAATAAGTCGGCATGAGTGCGGTGAATAAAATGTGAATAGTGCTCCTAACTTATTGTCTATCAATTAACTATCAGTTACCCACCATTTCAGCAAGTTATTCACAAACCCTTCTCATCGAGTGACTTATGAAAAATTAGTCTTGCAAGAATACCAGTCATAGATAAGTTGTAAGAAGTTCTTTGACAGAACAAGCGAGGTGAAAGCCAAGCTTGAGATAATCCCGGGTGACCGGGGAAAGGAAAAAGGATGCTGGTATTTTTTCCCCTTTCTAATTGTTTCGGCCTCACGGCGAGCGAATAGACAGGCATATGTCACCAGCCCCTCTGGATGGTGTCGTGGCCATCCAGAATCACGAATCAGGGGTTCGGCGGTGAATCGTTTGTTTGGTTATCGAACCAGACGAGAAACAACGATGAGCTGAGTCAGAGATCCGATGCGGTTTCGACATCGGACCGAACACAGTTACCCAGAGGGTATCGGTTGCTGCTGTGCACCAGCACGGGTGGTCATTGAAGCCATTCATCAACATGAATAGCGTATCATGACCGTCTTCGTGGAGTGGGTTGATTCAGGCTGGATCAACAAAACCTCCAAACTTGAAGTTCAGTAATGAGCTTCAACTGTAAAGCAAAGCAACCTGAGGGATAAGGAGTCAGACCCGTCATGTAAGGCAAACGTCCTCCCACAAGGAGGAGCCGACCTTGCTAGAAGTGGTTCAGACGCGCAGATTGGACTTTACAGGCGTGTCGGAACCTAGTTTGGCGCGTGAATCACCGGCAGGTGATCGCCGAACCAAGCCGAGAGGCTCCACCCAATAATGGTGAGGGAAACCCCATCACGGCCCTGCTATGAGGCCGATAATCTTGATTAGCCACAAGGAATAGCGTCGGGGAGTCAGCAGCTTAGATAGAGCGCCCAATGCTGACATTCGGGAAAGAGAGTGTGGCGAGCTCCCACCCCCAGTTTTTGGCCCCGTTTCCGCAAATGCGGGAACGGGGTCTTTTTTATGCCTATCGATAAATAGAGCTATCTTCCAGAGCAATTTCCGAATCAAGTGGAGTCTAGTCGAATTTCATCAACAAGGCTGGGTGGTAAGAATGATCTCCTCATCAACTTCTTCACAGACGACCTCCATCGGACGGCAACAAATTTGGCAGTCTTCAATCCAAGTCTGGCCGACTTGCTCGCTTGAGACCGCAATTGGCACCTTTTCCCAGCAATAAGGACAAGTCAGATCAGCTTCTTCCATTTTCTTTGTTGATGAAAACTAAACTGAACCAAACAAGGATGAGTAGAGTGCCACCAATAGGGGTTATCGCCCCTAGCCATGTGTGCCCGGTCAGACAAAGAAGGTAGAGCGATCCGGAAAAGATCAATGTTCCCGCAATGAGCAATCCACAGCGCCAGATGGAAATTCCATGCCACCCTAAGAAAAGGAGCAGCAGGCTATGAATCAAATGATAGGTCGATGCCGTTTTCCAAATTTCCGTCCGGCCTGACTCTTCCAACAACTCGTTTAGACTGTGAGCCCCGAATGCACCTAGCGCGACAGCGGCTGCCCCGAGCAATGCCGCTCCTCTAACGACCCACCAACTTCTCTCACTCACTTGTTATTGCTGAATTGCTTCAGTAGATCTTTGGAAATCATAAGCCACTCGTCATCGAGATCATCCTGGTATCCGAGGCGACCTGCCCGCGCATACCAATAAGCCGCATTCTGCTCATCTCCCTGCTTGCGGTGGAGGTACGCATGAACCAAATCACCATCACTGCCGCCGGCTTTTTGTGCCAGTTCATGAGCCTCATCCCAATCTCCATTGGCTTCCCACCAGAGAGCCTGTAAAGCCAGTGTGAGAGCAGCTGGAGGGTTATCCTCTTTGAGTGAGTATTTAAAATCGTTAATGTCCATGGCCGCTGATCAGAAGAAACGAGTCATCTCATTAGTCACTGAGCAAGTCCTGTAAGTCGTCCCAGGTCAAATGCCGCAACATCGTCTCTTCACTAATAAGTGTATGATTGACTAGCTCTTTCTTCTTCCGTTGTAAATCGACAATCTTCTCTTCGACCGTGCCTCTGGCGATCAGCTTATAGGAATTCACGACCCGGGTTTGGCCAATCCGGTGCGCTCTGGCGGTGGCCTGGTCCTCCACGGCCGGGTTCCACCAGGGATCAAAGTGAACCACCGTATCCGCACCGGTTAGGTTCAATCCGGTTCCGCCAGCTTTGAGGCTAATTAAAAAGACTGGGATCCCATCATCCTCCTGAAATTCTTTTACCACTGCTTTTCTGTCGATGGTGCTTCCATCCAGATAGGAATAGCGGATTTCTTTATCCTTGAGAGAACTCGCCACCAGTTTGAGCATGCTGACGAACTGAGAATAAACGAGGACGCGGTGATGCCCTTCGACTGCCTGTTCGAGTAATTCCATAAAATGATCGAGCTTGGCAGAAGGGGCTTTCCATTCTTTATTCTCCTGGGTCGGCAACAGATCCAGATGACAGCAGACTTGTCTCAAGCGCATCAACATATTCAGCACAGCCATTCTCCGCTTCTCGACCCCGTTCTTACCTGCGTTGTCGAAGACCATCTGGCGCCCCTTACTTAAAACGGCATGATAAACAGCCTTTTGTTCCGAGGTGAGTTCACAATAAGCAATCTGCTCTAATTTTTCTGGAAGATCCTTTACGACCTCTGATTTGGTCCGGCGCATAATAAACGGGCGGACACGTTGTTTGAGACGACGCTGAGTCCAGGGGTCACGCTCTTTGCTCAATGGCTGTTCATAGCGAAGCTTAAAGTCACGTGCTGAACCCAGATAGCCGGGCATCAGAAAATCGAAGATCGACCATAGATCCAGGAGTGAGTTTTCAATCGGTGTCCCGGTCAGGACTAAGCGATTCTCCGCCTTGAGAGATTTGACCGCTTTCGCATTCTGGCTGGCCTGATTTTTGATGTACTGAGCCTCATCAAGGATGACGTAGTCGAACTTTTCTTTTTGGTGGATTTCCTGATCTCTTCTGAGCAACGCATAGGAAGTAACGACCACATCATGCTCTTTGATCTGTCGGAAGAGCTTTTTCCTGCCAGTTCCCTGGAGAACTAAAACGGATAAATCAGGAGTAAACCGCTCTGCCTCATCACGCCAGTTCATCACGAGTGACGTAGGGCAAACGATCAACGTCGATCCCGAATTCAACCCTTGCGCCTTACGAAATTGCAAATAGGCCAGAGTTTGCACGGTCTTCCCCAACCCCATTTCATCTGCCAGGATACCGTGGAGTTCATTGGAGCTCAGATAGTGCAACCAGCTCGACCCGTATTTCTGATAAGGGCGCAGCATCTTCTCCATGGACTCGGACAATTGAATGGTTTCAAATTGGTTCAGGCGAGATGGCGGAGTCCAGGATGACTTTTGATCGAGTTTCCAGCTGTTCTTCGAGATGGCTTGTCCCAGATAGCCAGCGTATTGCTGATGAATTTTGATATCATCTTTGGTCTGCTTAACCTGACAGTCCTTGAGCAATTCATGGAATTCATTAATGGCACGCCCCGGCAGGAGAGCAATCCGTCCATTCCCCATCCGCTGGTGATTGTGTCCCTTGCGCAGCAGGGTATGCACCTCGGCATGACTTAACCGGCTGTTACCACTTTCCTCCCTGAAATCGATCCCCATCGAGAGCCAGGACTGGTCCTCGGTATGCACTGAGATTTCCGGCTCGATCAGATCACACTGATTGATGAGCTTCTCCATCCGGGGAGTGAATTTCACATTCCAGATCCGCTTCCAATAGGGAAGTGTATTGGCAAGGAAATCACCTACCCGATTCTCAGGCGAAAGCGTGTACTGCTCCGGGTGGCGCTGCCCGGGTTGGAATCCTGCTTCGACGATTCGTCGACGCACTTTATCTTCAGCCTGCCGATCACGGATGAGGTAGCGTTTCGGATGATCCAGATCAGGCTTCCATTGCTCTACCTCCACCACTTCGATTTTTTCTGATCCCTGGATGGAATAGACATCAGATCCATATTGTGCCTCCACACGACAACTGATTCCTGAAAGCATCCCATCAATGGTGACTTCGATCTGAGGCTGGATCCGATCGAATTCCAACTCGGCGCACTCTGGCTCTAATTCGATGCGCGCCTGACGCTCCAGGTAAGCCATTTCATGTTGGAAAAAGTGCCCAATCTGGTCACGGGCTAGTTTACGTTCCTTACCCCTGAGTCCGAGATAGCTCAGCGGCAGCCCATTTAACTCCTCCAAGCTGGACTCGCGCAGCCACCATTGACCTGTCTTAGACTGCAACACGTTGCCACCTCCATTTGCTGCATCGGAGAGGGCAATCCGAAGCCCTCCATCCTGATCCAATCCAACGGTTAAGAGAGAGCGCTCCGCAGTGGGCTTGATTTCCAGATGATGATCTTTTCCGAGATAAACATGGGGATGTCCGGTGAGGGCATGGAGTAAATCTCCCCCGTTTTTTGCTGCAGACTGCCAGACATCAGCGATCCCTCCATTGAGGCGACTACGCATGTAATCAAGAAAAACATGATCAGCAAGGCTGACCGCGTAAGGCTCCGCCTTCTCTCCACTAAACCGGCTCAGCGGTTTGTAGTCCTTCTCATTGACGGACGCTTCAGTGACGACCTGCACCTGCCCGGTTTTCCAGGAATCAGATAACTGATTCGGTAGAATAATTCGCAATGAAAGGTGAATGGCATCATCTGCTGCATCCGTTGTGGCGATGTAGGAAAGAGTCGCCTCTGGAACTGGCTCAGGTGCAGGTTGTGAATAAGAAGACTGAAAAGAATCAGATCCATTCGCCCCCCCTTCACTGTTGCCGTTCCGGGATTGCAGGTAACTCAGTCCGAGCGCAACTACGTGCGGGCAAATCGTCCCATATTCGCGAGCCTGACGACAGGAACATAAGTTTTCCACCTCAGAAAGGCGGGTCCCGATGTGGAGGCGAGCTTTGACATGGGTCGTCCCAGTCCTGACTTTTCCATAGAGGAGTGGCGGCTCATAAATGACCTCTTCCACCCGCCCCGCTTCAACCAGCGATTCGGCCTCCTTCATCGTACGCCATCCGCCTATCTCTAAGAGAAAGCTCCGCGTAATCTCTAATGGCTGCTTGGTTTCAGGCATCCAGAATCAAAATAGTGGACGAACTACTACAGAACCGCAAGCGATCTCCGCGTTTTGAAGTTACAATCCAATGACCACTGTGAATAACTCGGGCCTCTCACTATAGCGCCACGGTGAACACAGAGGGGACTCGTAGCTGCTAGAGCATTTCCGAATCTTATAAAAAATTCCTTCCCTGTGCGGAGCGTAGAGGGGACAGGAGTTAGATCAATTTCTGGTTGTAGATCCTGGAGCTAATCGAGTTCGACGTATTTACCGTCATTCTTGCGAGCAATCGACTTTAGGTCTCTCTCGTACTGATCTGGCACTTCGAACCCGATAAAGTGAATGACAGTAGGAGTGCTGCGCTTTGCCTGCCAATCCTTGATTTGATCCTCAAGCTCTTCGAGATCGACCTGCCCGTGTTCAACATCAACCCCTGTGAATTGAAAATCCCCGTCCGCTACGATGTAAATGACGTCAGCTCCCATCTGAAAAGCTGCGTCGA
The DNA here is from genome assembly GCA_039815855.1 of Verrucomicrobiota bacterium. GTDB lineage: Bacteria > Verrucomicrobiota > Verrucomicrobiia > Methylacidiphilales > JBCBYL01 > JBCBYL01. Next base: position 4,836 of record JBCBYL010000038.1, on the reverse strand, counting down.
TGACCACCGGAAGACCATTCGGTCGAGGAGAAATGACACCTCCTCCACTCAAAAAACCTGCGGTGCGAAATTCCGACTGCAGCCATTGTTTCGCCGCTGCTTTATTCTGGTCGGTTGGAGCAATGAGCTCTGGTTTAAAGGGTAAGTAGCCTCTGGTAAATTGAATGAGCCCGAAGGTGGTATTAATACTGATCCCGTCAATGAGCTTCAGTGTTTCTTCTTTAATCCGCTCAATCGAAACACCTGCACGTGTCGCCTTGGTGAGAACACTCTGTGATACATCAAAGAGAATGACGACACTGCGGCCGGTTGACTCAATCCCGAAAAAGTTGATCCCGGAGCCTGAACCATCCCCTCCACCGCCACTTCCGTCGCCTGATCCGGCTCCCACTCCGGAGAGCAATCCGGTCATCTGGCTGGAAATCATTGCTGACGGATCAAATTCCATCATCTCCTCCACGGGCAGCTTCGGTAAGTCAGGCAGAGCAAAGTCAGTGGCTCTGAGGGTAGCTATTTTTTGATCTAAAACAGGCTTGGGCGCGGCAGCTTCAAATTCAGCAGCGGCCATCTTAGGATCGAGTAACTTCGGAGGAAAGCTGACCACTTTCTTAGAAACAAAAGTGGCTTCAGGTGGAGCAAAATACTTAGCAACAATCCAGATCCCTGCCCCAACGCCTCCGATAATATGGATAACGACACTGACCATGAGGACAGAGACGAGAATCCCGCGCCGCTTTCCTTTCGTCGTATCTTTCAGTTGATCGAGTGCGACTGCCATTATTCAATCATCCATTCAGAACGAGCGATGAACCAGTAGCGATCGCCTGAAGGGGCGACTGGAACACACTGATCTCTGCTCACGGCTTTCTGTTTTCTGTTCACTGTTAAAAGCCCTCCTCTTCACCATCTGTCGCTAAGGTGACTCCATTGATTCCGGCCTGAGCACAGGCATTCATGACATCGACAATTCGCTGATGCACGGTTTCATCATCTGGAGCTACGGTCACTAGTGCATCCGCATTATTGGCATCCGCCGCCTCCTTAAATCGAGTCAGAGTCGCTGTCAGTTGAGGAAGGTCAGAGCTGTTCGGAGCATCCAGTGGCATGTCATTGAGGACGACCTGCCCGCTGGGCTGAATCTCAATGCGCTGCTCGTCGGGAAGCTCAACGATTTCTTCCTGCTGCACGGTCCCGGGCAGTTGGATCCCCACATCACTCTCGGGCTCAATTGGCTTCGCAGTCACCATAAAAAAGACCAGCAAAAGGAAAACCATATCAATCATAGGTCCCATCTGCATTTCGACAGTTTGCTGATCTCTTCTGCTAATTTTCATTTTTTATAAGATCCGAAGATGACTTCAACAGCCCCGGCATCCGCGCAGGCTTTCATGATTTTCTTGATTTGTGATGCCGGCGTTTTGGCATCCGCGCGGATGTAGATCCTGAGCGGAGGATAATCAATCAGGCGCTGCTTCAAGTAAGCCTTCAGTGTTGGCAAATCAGTGGAATTGTCCCCGATGTAAATGATACCTGCGTCATCGACATTAATGACGTCACGTCCACTGAGATCATCAGGCGACAAGGCTGCAGATGCGATCGGAAGATTGATATCAATCTTCACCTTCTCTTTGGTAATCTTGGTCGTCACCATGAAAAAGATGAGCAGGAGAAAGGTCATATCAATCATGGGTGCCAGCTGAAACCCTGCTTCATCCTGAGGCCTACGTTCCGCTTTCACTTGATTTTAACGCCAAGGCGCAGAGCGCGCTGAGTTTGGTTCCTTTGAAATAAACTACCCATTGAAATCTCTGTGAATTCTGTGGTTATAAACGTCCTGTTCACTGCCTACTGCCAACTTCTCACTTTTCCTGACCTAAGGTGATCTCTCCGGTGAAGAGGTCGAGCATAGCGGTGACCGCTTTCTGAGCATCTGCCATTGCTCCTTGCAGCATGTTGCGGAAAAAGAAGAAACAGAACATGGCCGGAATTCCGACAATGAGGCCACCGGCAGTAGTCACCATGGCCTGCCCGATACCACCAGCCAGATCATCCGGCTCGGCACGCCCGGCAGCTAATTGATTAAAGGCCTCAATCATCCCGGTGACCGTCCCGAGGAGCCCAATCATCGGAGCAATGGTAGCGAAAACATTGAGATAGTTAATCCACATCATGTAGCGGGTTTCTTCGTGAACCAGTGTCTCAGCGGCAGCCTGCTCCATGGCAGGTTTATTGTAGAGGTCTCGCTCGTAATTCACTTTAATCAAGGCAGAGGAGAGCGTGTTTGTGAGCGGATTAGGGGTTCCGCGGCAGACCTGGAACGCACCTTCCACATCACGTTGGGCCATGAGTTGATTGAGCTGTGTCACCAATCCTTTCGGAACGAGCCTTGCCCCGTTGATTTGAAGTCCGCAGTAAGCCGCGACCGCAATCGTCCCAATGGAGCAGAGGGCAATGACATGAATCAGCGCTCCACCCTGGAGGTAAAGGTCTAAGAGGGACTGGTCTGTCGCCTGATCTTGAATTTTTTGATCAACCACTTCCTGAGTGGTTGGCGGTGGGGATTGAGCTTTCAGACTGGTGAGAGACCAGCCCGCCGCAACCGCCAAAAGCAGGCAGAGTGTAAAGAGTTTAGGGTTTCGTTTATACATCAGTTTTATCTTCCTTTGATTTATGTTGATTGAGAAATGCTTCAGCTACGCCCAGGTAAGCAGGCGCTGGAAAATGGTTCACTATTTCTTCGGCCCGGTGCACGGCTTCATCGATCATTCCTAGGTCTTGGTAAATCTGCATAGCACGTGCCAGTCCCTCAGCACAGAATTCATTCAGGTCGGCATGATGCGCTACGGGGAAAAGATACTGATCGAGGGCTTGATTGATCAGTTTACGACGCTCGGCGCGCTTTTCCGGCATGAGATGCCATTTAGGCCAGTCAGACTCTAATTGCTGCTTCGCCTTCCAGGCAACTTCCGCTTGAACAAATCGGTTTCGGACTCGCGCTTTCGCAAGCTCATCTGTTTCTGATGAACCGAGGGATTCCAGGCTCTGCGCTTCAGCTAAGGCTCGGTCGACTTCACCCGCAGCCGCCAAGGCAGAGAGACGAACTTGGGCAGCATTGATCTGGTCGGATTTCTTTGTTGCTCTCTCTTGAATGGTCTCAGTTAATTCGACTGCGACCCTGGCTTGCTCCACATCACCCGTTGCGATCAAAGCGCTGGCGTAGGCAATTCCAACCTCACTACTATCCGCCCCCTTCATTTCGAGGTAAGGCTCTCTTTGAATCCAGAGCGCTTTTAATTCCTCCAGGGTCTTGGCCTGATGAGAGTCAAAGGTGATGGCCTCGATACGCTCAAGTGGCATCTGAAGTTGGGCCTTTCCTCCACCTCGCGTGACTTCCACGGTAAGAGCACTCTCCCCCTTGGAAATAATCTTCCCTTCCAGAGTCTCCCCATCCACGAGAGTGAGCACATCTGAAAAAGCGGTTGAAGCAGAAAGCCCGAGCATGACCAGCATGCGCCATGTCATCGCAAATCGATAGTGCATCAGCTCGCGCCTCCCAGGGAAGCCAGCCGGGTTTCAGCCTGCTGATATTCTGGCTTCTCTTTCAGATGTGTGTTCTCAAGAAATTCTTTATAGGTGTTACGTGCCTCATCGGTCATTCTCAGGGCCTCAAAAGCTTGTCCACTTTCAAGGTATGCCTTGGCCACAAATTGATCCCAGCGCCGATAGAGAACGTAAATACGTTGGTAATAAGGGATGGCTTTTTTCGGCTGATCATATTTTTGATACGTCGCCCCGATCTGATAAAGCGCTTCCACCCAAGGCAGCCCTTTCGCTGATTTTACTTCTAGAATTCGACTCCACTCCTCGATCGCTTTTTCCCATTTCCCCTGATCGATATAGATCTCTGCTCTGGCTTCGAGCACTTTCGCCCAGAGTGGGGATTGGACGGTTTCTCGCTCGAACTGATCAAAATAGTCGAGTGCTTCTGCATCCTGACCGGATGAGCGGGCCAGGAGACCGAGCCCGGCAAAACTTCGATCCTTAAACAGAGATCGAGGGTACCAGGAGAGAATCGTGCGGTAACACTCCCTCGCTTCATCGCCTTGTCCCAGCCGCCGCAGGGCATCCCCGGTGTCTGCCAATAGAATCGGACTCAGTTCTCTTTTCTGAACGACATCAGGAAGCCGAGCCAGGAGGCCGTCTGCTCTTTCCACCTCTGAGAGTTGGGCCTGCATCCAGATTGCGCGGGCGACCAGAGTCTTCTGAGATTGATTGCCAGCCTTAGCCTCTAGTTCTGTTAACAGGCTGAGATACTGCGCTTTCCCTTCATCACCACGATAAAACTTAGCCAGAATACGGAACATTTCTTCAACGGCTTGAGCCTCAGGGTCATTCCCATAATTGTGAATTGCCTCCCAATAGAGTTGCGCCGCTTCTTCTTTCTCCCCGTCGCGCCGTTTGAGCCACGCGAGATGGGAAAGGGCTTCCGTCAGACGCGGGCTACCTTCACGAATGGTTAAAAATTGACGATAATGGGATTCCATTTCATCGAATTCCTCCAATGCTTTAAATGCCTTCCCAATCCGGAAATAGGCATAGTCAAAAAGCTTGGGATTGATCTCTCTGGTCATTCGATAGGCTTCGATACCCCGTTCCACTTCCCCCATGGCAAAATAGCAATCACCCAGGAGATTAGAGGCCTCATCAAACTGCATTGAATCAGGATACTCCCCCAGAAAGGCTTCTAATCTCCTGGGTGATTGCTATTTTGCCATGGGGGAAGTGGAACGGGGTATCGAAGCCTATCGAATGACCAGAGAGATCAATCCCAAGCTT